>JAHEKZ010000023.1 GCA_024644435.1 Actinomycetes bacterium
CATGGCGCTCGCCGCCGACCGTGAAGGCCAACCGCCCCTCGATCACCTGGACGACGACCGGTCGAGCCGCTGAGTGGTCGGTCAGCTCCTGACCGGCATCCATGGCAAAAGCCACCACGCGCGCGGCGTCATTGCTCACCACCGTGCGCGATGTGGTCGCCTCGGTCGTGATCGGAAGATCGGCGTGCAGCTGAGCTACCACGGCAGACTCAGCCACGGGTGACTTCGACATTCGGACCTCCTCGTTCGTCGGGCGAAGTCTGACGTGTGTGGTGTCGGCGAGGAGTCACAGGGCCAGTATTGAAGGTGCGCGACGACCCGCCGCTGTGAGGGCCGACGACCGTTGAGCGGTCCTCGGATCCGCCGTGTTCAGGCCCCTGCGAATGCCCTGGTGATCATGTAACAATGGCGCGATGAATGACGAGCACGCGCTTGTGGTGTGGCCACGAGGCGAGATGTCTCCGTTCGAGTCCGATGAACCCCGAGTTCGCGGGCGCTGGATCAATGGAATGGCGCATCGGGGACGTGACGAGCCCACATTCTCGGAATGGGAGATCGAGCGAGCCGGTGTTCAGGACTGCCATCCCTACTACGAAGTCGCCTACGTCCTTGAGGGTGAGCTCTTCGTCGAGTCCGGAGGGCGGACCGTCCGGCTCCAGCCGGGGGAGGCGGTGCGGGTAAGGCCTGGACACGTCGGCCGCTACTGGGCTCCTGTCTACGCTCGGATATTCGGCGTGGACGGGCCTAATCCCGAAGCACTGCCGAGCTCCGACTTCGACTACTGGGAGATCGACAGCAGGTAGCGTGCCCTGGGGTCCCCTTCGTCCGAAGGCCCCACTGAAATGTACGCCAGCGTGGGCTTGCTCGTCTCAGTGAGTTAGGTGAACAGCGGCAGCGCAAGAGCGTCCGGCGAGCTGTGCCGTTCCCACGACTCCCCGACCCGAACGTGGACGCTGCCACGACCAATGACGTGCCATCGGTCGCCGTCGCCGACCATCGCCGTCTGCTCGTCCACCCCGACGAGCAGGTCATCGCCAGGAACTGTGCTCGTCATGTGCGCGACCAGGCCCGGCGCAAATCGGTCGAGCATGTCCCAGTGCGGCCCGAGCCAGGTGCGAGGGAACAGCTCCAGTCCCTGTCGCCACAGCTCGGGCGAGAAGCTGTCGGCGCTGCTGTCAGGGGCCTTCCTGCCCAGCGACGCCATCCCCGCACTGCACCCGATGTACCCCATCCCTCGGTCAAGGCCGTCGAGGATCGCGCGCCACAGCGCAGTGTTCCTCAGTGAGGTCGCCAGGTAGGCGGGGTTTCCCCCCGAGAAATAGACGATCGACGCCCCAACGACGCGGTCGGCGATGGCTGCGTCGGCGGCGTCGGTCCGGTCGCGAACCTCGAGCACCTCAGCGGAGACGCCCACCTCAGCGAAGTGCTTCAGCCCGGTCTCTGCCCACCCGCTGAAGATTTCGTCGCCTTCTGGCGCCGACGCGGTGGGCAGAACCAACACCCTGCCATCGCCGGTGACCCGTTCGAGGAGCCAGCTGTCGACGTCGTGTGACCACGGCTGGAACTCGCCGGATCCGAGCAGCCCGAACCACCCACTCATGCGGACTTCGTCTCGGCCAGTCGGAAGGACTCGCGGGCCATCGCTCGCGACCAGTCAGCTTCGCCGAACGCCGCGATGAGCCCCTCCACCTGGCTCTCGTGCTCGCGAATGGCTGCCACCTTCAGGTCGAGCAGATCGCCGGTGAGGACGAGATCGAGATCGATCTCCTCATCGGCCAACACCGGCGGATCGGCCCCGTCGCGAAAGGCACCCAGCTTCTGCAGTGACGGAAGGAACTCCTCACCCCATGGGGTCGACTGCACGGCGTAGTAGAGGCGGGCCCCGATGGGCGCGTGGCGCCGGAAGGCATGTGTCGCCCAGTGGCTCACCGACTTGTGTCCTTCGTGATTCGTCATGCCATCGGGCCCAAAGGTCAGCACGGTGTCGGGAGCCACGTCGGCCATGATCGATGCGACCTCCGCGGCGCCTTCCTCGCTCAACGGCGTGTGCCAGTCGACGTCCGGCAGGTCAAGGAAGGTGTGCTCTTGGACGCCCAGCATCGACAAGCATCTCTGCAGCTCACCGGTACGCACGTCTGCCAGCGTCTGCGGCGGCCAGCGGTCGAGGTCGGTCGAACCGCCTTCGCCCCGGGTCGCGGTGACGCAGACCACCCGTGAACCCGCTGCGGCCGCCTGCGCCATCAGGCCGGACGACAGGTACGCCTCGTCGTCCGGATGCGCCCACACGCCCAAAACTGTCCCGAGGTCCACCGCCCGACGGTACCCCGGCCCCACCACCGGTGGTAGCCCGACGATCAAGGAGCGGCCTTGAGGTGTCGAGATCCCATCTGACCCCGCTCGCGACCCAGGGATGCCCATGTACCCGCCGGATGACTCCCCGTGCTGGACAGGCGACTGGACGGCGGCCACGCCGATGGTCGACCTGTGGGCCCACTCCGCCGTGATCCGGACAGTGGCGGCCCTACCCAACCTGCACGCATGGCGGCTCGGTGACGACAAGGGATCACGCCGCTCGGTGCTGTGGTGTGCACGCCAGGCACAGCAGGAAGCCGCTGTCTCCGGTTCGACCCATGACGGCGTCGCCGTCCTCACGCAGACAGCGCCACCGCCATCGATCCCCTTGGGCGACGTCGACGGCGAGGGTGAGCTGCTGGGGGTACCCGTACTCCGGGGGTCCTCGTCAATGACAGACGGATTGCTGAGCGCGCTGGCCACGGGCCTGTCACGCGCTGCGGCCGACGCCATCGGTGACGCGGTCGGACGCACCAGGACCAGTCCTTCCTCGGGCGACGGCCGACAGCCACCGGAAGGTCCCCCGCCATTCCGCTCCCCTGACGCGGGAGTTCGTCGATGGGTCGGAGGGATGGTCCAGCTACCCGGAAGCTGGATGCCAGAGCTCGCGATCCTGCCCAACAGCCGTCGCGACGTCGACGACCCGGGAACCCGTTGGGACACCGAGTCGATGGCGTTCGCAGTGCGTCACTCGGTGCACTCAGCTGACACACGCTTCGCCTCCGACGTGCTAGCCCCGCACGTCACCGCGCTCATGCTCGACCACGTTCCCGCGGACGCAGCCGTCACCGTGGCCGGCGACGCGATCCACGTCTGGTGGGAGTACACGGCAGAGAGCTGCACCGCTGCGAGCAAAGTAGCCCGCACCGTCGACGTCGCCAGACGCATTCGAGACGCCCTGCCGACCTTCGTGCTGGCCGACTACCCAGACCACTCGCACCGGGTCGAGGAGCGACTGGCCGAGCGCGCCGCCCAAGCAGCTGCGTACCGTGCATCGCGCGCCACCGGGGAACACAGCGACCCCACACTCCAACGCATCTACGACACCGCGCAGGCGGAGTACGAGGCAAGCCGAACGCTCGACTAGCACGTACCGTGGCGCACGCGGATCCCTATCCTGAGCAGATGACCTCCCACGACCCGGCCTTGTCACTGAGGCAGGCGGTTGCGCAGCGCCCCGTTCTCATCGACGGTGGCCTTGCCACGACGCTCGAGCTGCTCGGTCACGACATCTCGGGTGACCTGTGGTCCGCGCAGATGCTGATCGACCGCCCTGATGCGATCGTCGAGGCGCACCGTGCCTTCTTCGCGGCCGGAGCAGAGGTGGCCACGACCGCTACCTACCAAGCCACTTTCGACGGCTTCGCAGCACACGGAATCGAGCGCGCAGAGACGGCTCAGCTCATGCGGACGGGCGTCTCACTGGCTCGCCAGGCCGCTTCTGAGGTGTCCGACCGCGCGACCTGGGTCGTCGCATCACTGGGCCCTTATGGGGCGATGCTCGCCGACGGCTCCGAGTACCACGGCCGCTACGGGCTCACCGTGGGAGAGCTGAGGGACTTCCACCGGCCGAGACTCGAGGTCCTGGCGGCCGCCGGAGCCGATGTCCTGGCATTCGAGACCGTGCCGAACGCGTACGAGGTCGAGGCGGTGCTGATGGAGATGGACGGCACCGGCATCGACTGCTGGGTGTCGGTGTCGATCGAGGGGTCGCGCATGAGGTCGGGTGAACCTCTCGCCGACGTCGCGGCCATGGTCGGTGACGTCGACGAGGTCATTGCCTTCGGCATCAACTGCTCGACCCCCAGCGACGCGTCCGCGGCGGTCGCGACTGCGGCGCGGTCGGGCAAGCCGGTGGTGATCTATCCGAACAGCGGTGAGGGGTGGGACGCCGCCAACCGCGAGTGGGTGAGCACCGACTCCGCCGCCCTCTTCCCCGTGGCCCGATGGACCGCCGAGGGAGCCCGTCTGGTGGGTGGTTGCTGCCGAGTCACCCCCAGCGACATATCGGCGATGGCCGTTCAGCTCGCCGAGTAAGGTCACCCGGATGAAACAGGTCACCATTGGCGTGCGGTGGGCAGATATGGACGCCTACCAGCACGTGAACAATGCCGTCTACCTCAACTACCTCGAGGAGGCCCGCGACACCGTCATGGTCGACCTGTTCGGGCCGGAGGCGCTCGACTTCGTCCTCGCCCACGTCGACATCGACTTCCGCGACGAGGTCACCCAGGACGACGGTGAGGTGACGGTGCGCAGCCGGGTGGTCGGCTTCGGTCGTTCGAGCGTCCGCAGCCGTGAGGTCGTCCTCAAGCCCGATGGATCATTGGCTGCTGAGGGCGGGGCCGTTGTCGTTCCCCGCGACACCGCTACCGGTCGCTCCCGCCCCCTCACGGCCGACGAGATCGCCCGGATCGAGGCCGAGCTCGCAGCAGACGCTGCCGCCGGCATTAGCTTCTGACAACGTCGTCAGGCGGCGGGTTCCTGGCTCGGGAACGTCAACAACCCGCCGATTCCCCGCTTGGCGATCTCGTTGCCGATGATGAGTCGTTGGATCTCTGACGTGCCCTCCCAGACACGGTCGACCCGAAGCTCGCGGTAGAGCCGCTCGACGGCAAAGTCACGCATGTAGCCGCGCCCCCCGTGGATCTGGACCGCCCGGTCGACCACTCGCCCCGCAGCCTCGGACGCAGCCAGCTTCACGACGGCGGCCTTCGCATGCAACGTCTTGCGGTCGAGGTGCCCGGCGTCGATCTCGCAGCCCACCTGGTAGACGAGCGTTCGGGCCCCAGTGGTGTCGACGATCATGTCTGCGAGCATGGCCTGGATGAGCTGGTGCTTGACCAACGGGCCACCACCTTGGATGCGACTCGTGGCGAAGGCGACTGACTCCTCGATCGCGCGGGTAGCCGCTCCCACTGTCCGCGCCCCGATCATCAGCCGCTCCTCGACGAACCAGTCGCGGATCAGGTCGTACCCCTGACCGATCTCACCCAGAATCTGCTCCTTGCCGACCTCGACGTTGTCGTAGATGAACTCCGGGTGTTCATAGACGAAGGTGTGCGTGTACTTCGGAGTGCGCTTGACCGAGAGCCCTGGCGTGTCACGGTCGACGATGAAGAGCGTCGGCTGGTCGTCCACCCAGGCCAAAGTGAGGATGAAGTCGGCGACGTCTCCAACAGTGACGAACCACTTCTCGCCGTTGATCACATAGCGATCACCTTCACGTTTGGCCGTGGTGGTCATCGCCAGTGGGTCGGAGCCCGCGAACTCCTCGGTGACGGCAATGGCGTCGCGCCGCTCACCACGGATTCCCGGGAGCAAGTAACGCTCACGCTGTTCGGGTGTGCACGCCTTCAAGGCGTTCGCCGGGCGCCAGACGGTGTCCCACAGTGCGTTCGTCAACCGGCCCAGACCCTCGTGGTACAGGATCTGCTCCATCGTGCCGAGGCCGGCGCCGCCCCACTCCTGCGGCATGTTGACTGCCTGCAGACCGGCGTCGAGCACCGCCTGGCGAATCGACGCATGGGCCTGATCGGAGAGCCCGTCGTTCATCTCGCACTCGAGCTCGAAGGGCTCGATGAAGGAAGCGAGCTCGCGAACCCGAGCGATCAGATGTTGCTGCTCGGGTGTGTAGCTGAAGTCCATGACCGGCTATCTCTCCTTGGTGTGTTTGATGACGTCGCCGACGGCGATCGCTCGTGCATCAAGTGCGACCGCACCGTTGGCAGTGGCAAGCAGGGGGTTGACCTCGAAATCTCCGATCTCGGGGTGGGCGGAGGCGAAGCGAGTGATCGCGGCGACTTGCTCGGCGACCGCATGCAGGTCGACGGCCGGTCGACCACGAACACCGTGGAGGAGGGCGGCGGACCGAAGAGACTTCAACAGCTGCAGTGCACGGTCGGCATCGATCGGCGCCAATGCCGTGGCGACGTCGTCGAGCACTTCGGTGAGGATGCCGCCACCGCCCACCATGGCGATCGGCCCGAACCTCTCGTCGCGCCGAACCCCGACGATCAGCTCGACACCTGAGCTCGTGTCGACCATCTGCTCGATCGTGACGGCCGGCGGGGCCAGCCGCTCAACCATCGCGACGTACTCAGCTCGCAGCTCATCGGCATCAACGATGCCCAGCCGGACGCCGCCGACGTCGGTCTTGTGCAGCAGGCCCATGGCCTTCAGCACGACCGGGTAGGTCACGTCCGACACAACGGTCTCGAACTCGTCGTGCGACGACACGAGATGGGCCTGGGGGAACTGCACACCTGCGCCCAGTAGCGCTGACCGGACCTCCCAGTAGCCGAAGGCCTGAAGCGGCTCCTCGGGTTCCGGCAGCGGTACAAGGGTTGCGGGCTCGATACCGGCCGTCTCACCGAGTGCGCCGACCGCACCCTCGATGGTTCGGTAGACCGGAACTCCGTAGGCACGTAGCTCGGTCGCCGCAGGGCTCTGCGGGAACATCGAGTGCACCAGGAGCGGCCGACCGTGGACGGCCACCGCGTTCGCGAGGGCGGTCGCGGTCTGCACCTCGAGCTCAGCCAGCGCCGGCCCATACTGCCCATAGCCGCCGAAGTAGCCACTGACGACCATGGCATCCACCTCGCCGCTGGCCAGGACGGAGGATGCGATGCGGCCAAAGCACGAGAGGTCCTGCTCTCCGCCACCCGCCACGTCGATCGGATTCACGCTGGTCGCCGCAGCCGGCAGCTCAGCGGCCACAGTGGATGCCAAACCGTCAGAGAAGTGCACGACCTCAAGGTCAACTGACGCGGCGACGTCGGCTGCGATCGAAGCGTGTCCGCCTCCATCGGTGATGATCGCGACCCGACGGCCGGCGGCGATCGGGTTCTTGCGGAGCAGCGCGATGGCATCGGCCATCTGTGACGGGGTGTTCACGCGCACGATCCCGCCGGCAGCACATGCAGCATCCACGACGTCTGACGACGACACGAGGGACGCGGTGTGTGACGACGCCTGGCGAGCCGACGCCTCACTGGCGCCGACGGTGAGCAGAACAACCGCCTTGCCGGCGCGTCTGGCGTCCAAGGCCGCCTGGGCGAAGCGACGACCGTCGCGGAAGTCTTCGCAGTAGACCGCGATGACCTCGGTCCCGTCATGGGAGGAACTTGCCTCGACGAGGTCGGCGGCATCCAGGTGGGCCTGGTTTCCCAGGCTGGCAAATCGCGAGAAGCCGAGCCCATGGTCTGACAACAGCTGCGCAAGCTCGAGTGACAGATTTCCACTCTGCGAGATGAAGGCGACATCGCCTGCCGGCAAGGGGTTGGACGTCAACGAAAGGCCAGACGAGGCATCGAAAACGCCCAGGCAGTTCGGACCGAGAAGCACCGCGCCGGCAGCACGAACCCGCTCAACGACGGCGCGCTCACGGGCCTGTCCCTCAGCCCCTGACTCCCCCAACCCGGCACTGATCCCGACCACTGCCCTGGCGCCTGCTGCCAGCGCGTCGTCGACGGCCGACTCGAAGGCCGCTGCCGGCACGGCCACCACCGCGAGGTCTGCGCTCAGACCAGCACTCACCAGCGACGGTACGGCTGGCCGACCCAGCACGACGTCCGCTCTCGCATTGACCAGATGGACCGGGACCGGGCCGGCGAGCGCACCCTTGGCCAGCCAGTTGCCCCACTTGCGGATGTCGTCGCTCGCGCCGATCACCGCAACGCTCGTGGGGGCGAAAAGGGCCTCCAGCGCGGCATGCCGCTCACGGACGCGATCGGCATCGCCGGGCGTCGACATCAGCGCGCCACCGCAGCTGACTTCACCGACGTGGGGTAGTGCTCAGCTACCAGAGCACGCTTCTCCTCTGAAATCAGCGTGGCCGCCGCACGGGATGAGATCCCGTCTCGGCGGGCCCGCTCGAGCAGCTCGCGGGTGAGGGGTCGCAGGACGCCCCTGATCTTGTCGAACGAGCTCTCCGCGTTCGGCTCGATGTCGGCGAAGGCGACCCACCACCACCACGCGTTCGTCCCGACGTTGGCCACGAAGTCGGGGACGATCGTCACCCCCCTCTCGCGAAGCTCAGCCTCGGCCTCGGGCAGGGTGGCCACGTTGGCCGCCTCACAGATGACGCTGGCGCGAACCCGGTCCACGTTGTCGGAGGTGATGACGTACGACATCGCTGCTGGAACGAGCACGTCCGCCTCAGTGCCGATCCAGTCGTCTCCGGCCGAGATCTCGTCGTCGGCACCGAGAGCGGACCGATCGATGACCCCGAAGACGTCTCGGGTGGCGAGCAGCTGCTCGACATCGAGACCGCGCGGGTTGTACACGAACCCCTCGCGGTCAGAGATCCCCACAACGCGCACGCCGGCCGCCGCGAGGTAGCGCGCCGTGGCGCCTCCCATCGAGCCGAATCCCTGGATGACCGCTGTGGAGGATCGAATGTCGCAGCCTCGAAACTCCAACGCCGCAAGGGCTGTCTCCGCGACGCCGTAGCCGCCGACCAGCTCGCCGAGCCCGATCCCGTCGACCGACCGGGAGAAGGCCACCTTGAGCCGCTCGTAGGCGGCGTCGGCGCCGTCATCCACCAGAGCCAGAGCGGACTCGGCCGAGGAACGAATGCCCTCTTCGGCGAAGACCTCGTCCATCACGTCCTGCCGAACGCCGAAATCTTCGCCGGTGGCAAAGAGCGCCTCGATCAGCGGCTTCATGGCACGCCCGAACCGACCGAGCACCTCACGCGACCTCGGGTCGTACGGGTCGCAGTCGATCCCACCCTTGGCTCCCCCGAGCGGGATGTACCGATCCCCCGGTGAGTAGACGACTGCCTCCTTCAACGTCATGGCCTGGGCGAGGTCGCGCACCTCGTCCAACGTGACGCCGTCACGCATGCGAAGACCACCCCCCGCAACGCCCCGGCTCAGGGTGTCAATGACGACGTATCCCTTGATGCCCGTGACCTCGTCGGTCCACGTCAGCTCAAGATAGGAGTTGTGTGAGCTCACCGTGGTGATCCTTCCGGCGGAGGTGGTTCGGAGACGACCAGGACCGATGGCCCCGGGTGGGAGGCGGAACGACGAAGCTCAGCGACCAGCTCGTCGGGCGACTCGACCCGCAGACCACGGGCGCCGAGAGCCTGGGCCAGCAGCACCAGGTCGCGTGGCGGCGCGTCGACCGCGAGAGGCTTCTCGTCCCGCTCGAGCATCTCGGCCCTGATCTCGCCGTAGCCGCTGTTGTCGAACACGACTATCGCCATCGGGAGACGCTCGGCCGCAGCCACCGCGAGCTCAGTGGCGGTGAACAGCAGACCGCCGTCCCCGGTGATCCCCACGACCTGGCGGTCGGGCGCCGCGAGGGCGGAGCCCACGGCAGCGGGAACGGTGAAGCCGAGGGTGCCGAAGCCGGTGGGGAAGTGAAAGCTAGACGCCCGGTGCATGGGCAGCACGCCGATGGTGCCGAAGTACACGCACATGGCGTTGTCGGCGACGACCACGGCATCGGGGTCACGACCGACGTCGATCGCGTCGATCCACGGACGCCACCGCGCACCAGCCGTCGCAGCCTCGTCGGTGGCCGCGGCTCGGAGGCGCGCGACAGCGGCCGGGATGGCTGCAGGCTCAGGTGCACGGTCGGCCAGAGCGCTCTGCAGCTGGCCCAGGACCGCCGCGGCATCACCGACCAGCATGGTGTCGGCCTCGATGTTCACCGCTGCCATCTCGGCGTCGATGTCGATGCGCACGACATGGCCCTGGGGTGACAGCATGCCCAGCCACATGTCGGAGTTTCCAAGTTCGGCGCCCACCACGAGCAGAACGTCCGCACCGTCGGCCGCGGCCACGACCGCTGGCGTCCCCATGCGTGAGCCCAGTGACAGTGCGTGCTCGCTGTCGATCGCCCCGGTGCCGTTGATCGTGGTGGCCACAGGGGCGCCCAGCTGCTCGGCCACCGCCAGCAGCTCGGTGCCGGCACGCTTGGCGCCACCGCCAGCGATGATCATCGGTCGCACGGCAGAAGCGAGAAGCTGCGCTGCCCGGTCGACATCGCCTTGCGCGGCCCGCAGCTGAGGCCCAGGGTCTGCCATGACCAGGTGTGCGTCGCCGATCTCGTCCAGCAGGTCGAGAGGAACCTGCAGGTGGATCGGACGCGGGCGGCCGGCGGCGAAGAAGGTGAACGCCTCGGCGACGGCGTCGGCGATCTGCTGGTGGGTGATCGGGGTGACGCATCGTGCTGCGATCCGCTGCATCGCGCCGGTCTGGTCCTTAGCCTCGTGCAGGTACCCCGACCCTGGCCCGCCCGTGGGCAGCGATCGCGGCATGCCAGGGCTGACCAACACCATCGGGATGGAGTCGGAGTAAGCCTGCGCCACTGCCGTTGCTGCGTTGTAGACCGCAGGACCACTCGTGACCACCGCTACGCCCGGGCGACCCGAGGTGCGCGCATACCCGTCGGCGGCGTAGCCGGCCCCCTGCTCGTGGGTCGTCGCCACGGTGCGGATGCCATAGCGGGTCAATGCGTCAAAGACCGACAGGTTGTGGGTGCCGGGGATGCCGAAGATCACGTGAACGTCGTGCGCCGCGAGCGCGGCGACCACCACCTCACCCCCGGTCACGCCTGTGAGTCGGGTCGATGTGGTCACCATGACGGCGACGCCGAGAAGCCGTACACCTGCTTGCCGAGCCACTGGCCGCCATCCACCACGAGCGTGTCACCGGTGACATACGCCGCATCGTCCGACAGCAGGTAGGCAGCCGAGGTTGCCACTTCTTCTGGTGTCGTGAATCGCTTGAGCGGAACGGAGTTGGTGAGGCTGATCCGGTCCTGCTCGGTCGGCCACAGTGCGGCACCGGCGCCCTCGGTCTCGGTGGGGCCGGGAGCGATGCAGTTGACCCTGATCCCGAACCTGGCCCACTCGACCGCAAGCGTTCGCGTCATGGCCTGCACGCCCGCCTTGGCAGCGGCGCTGTGCACGACACCAGGGTGCCCGGTCCACGCGTATGTGGCGATCACGTTGAGGATCGAGCCGCCGGCGTCCTGCTCCTTGACGATCCGTGCGAACGCCCGCGAGCAGTAGAAGCTGCCGTTGAGCACGATGTCGACGACCGCCTTGAAGCCGTTCGGGCTCATCTCCTCAGCGGGGACGACGAAGTTGCCCGCAGCGTTGTTCACCAGCATGTGAAGACCACCCTGCTCGGCGGCGATCGCGCTGAACGCCTGCTCGACGGCTTCGTGGTCGCGAACATCGAGTGAGTGAGTCGTGATGTTCTCGGTGGCGATCTCTGATGCGGCCTTGGCGAGCTTGTCGGGGTTGCGACCGATCAGCGCAAGACTCGCCCCGCCGGCGGCGAGGCGGTGTGCAATGCCGAGCCCGATTCCGCTGCCACCCCCCGTGACGACCGCGACCCTGCCGGCGAACTGCTGGGGGTCAATGGCGCTCGTGCTGAGGCCCTGTGTCATGACAGTGCTCCGATCGTCGGCGAGGAGGCGAGCTTGCGAGAGATGATGAGTCGCTGAATGTCTGAGGTGCCTTCTTCGATCTCCTCGAGCTTGGCGTCGCGCATCCACTTCTCCACCAGGAACTCGCGTGAGTATCCCCATCCGCCGAGCGTCTGGACAGCCCCCCAGGTGCAGAACATCGCCGCCTCGGACGCCACGAGCTTGGCTTGAGCGCAGATCGCAGCGGAGTCAAGCCCGGCGTCCAGCCGCTTAGCCGCTCTCCACACCAGGAGTCGCGCGGTCTCGACCCGCGTTGCCATGTCGGCCAGTCGGAAGGCAACGGCCTGGTGCTCGATGATCGGCTTGCCGAACTGAGAGCGCTGCTGCGCGTACTCCAACGCGTACTCGGTGGCCGCACGAGCGGCCCCGGTAGCGGCCGCCCCCAAGATGGCCCGCGAGGCGTCGAAGGTGTGCATCAGGCCGTAGAAACCCTGACCTTCTTCGCCCAAGCGGTCTTCGTCGGGGACGAAGACGTCATCGAGGAAGAGCTCAGTGTTGACGAGCGCACGCTGGCCCATCTTCTTCATCGGCTTTCCAAAGGTGAGCCCCTCGGCGCCCTTCCGCATCATGAAGGCGGTGACGCCCTTCGAGCGCTGGCTGGGGTCGGTCTTGGCGAAGACAACGTAGAACTCGGCGGACCCTCCGTTGCTGATCCAAGTCTTCTGTCCGCTGAGTCGGTAGCCACCCTCGACCCGGACCGCCTTGGTGGTCATCGCCGCAGAGTCTGAGCCGACCTCTGGCTCGGTAACCGCCAGCGACGTCATGGGTGTGTCGACCTGAGCCAACGGTGTCAGCCACCGCTCCTTCTGCTCCGGCGTTCCCAGCTCCATCACGGGGTGGGCGAAGAAGCCGTTGGACGCCACGAGGTTGCCGATCCCTGGGTCACCAGCGCAGAGCTCCTCCTGCACCAGGCACTGGCTGAAGGTGTCGGTGAAGCCGCCACCGCCGTACTCCTCGGGGAGCATGAAACCGGTCAACCCGATCTCGGCGGCCTTCCGCCAGATGCCCCATGGCGTCTCGATGTCGGCCTCGTCGACCTCGCGGGCGATGGGTCGGATCTCGCGCTCGGCGAACGAGCGGGTGAGGTCGACGATCGCCTGCTGCTCGTCGGTGAGGGGCAGCAGTTCGGTCGGCAGGTCGCGCAGCATTGATCCTCCACGGGTGAGTGGCTCCATGATGCATCTATCTGACGCGTCAGTCAATACATCTATAGTGACGTTTTACCAGATGAAATGGGATAACAGCACCATAGTTGATCCTGAACTGACGAGTCAGTTAGTATGCAGTACATGGCAGCCACACCCGAAGAAGACCGACGTCGGGCAATCCTCGACGCGGCCGTCACCGTGGTGGTCGAGCGCGGGTACGCCGCCGCCCGGGTCTCCGACATCGCCAAACGAGCCGGCACCAGCACCGGAACGGTGCACTACTACTTCCCCACGAAGGTCGACGTGCTCGACGCCGCGCTGCAGCACGCCTCCGAGCGATCACACGCGCGGCACCGCGCCGAGCTGGCCGCGTTGAACGAACCGAGCGAGCAGCTGCTGCGCCTCATCGACCTGCAGATACCCGACGCCGACGTTGCTGACGAGTGGTCGATCTGGTTGGAGTTCTGGAACGAAGCGCGGCGCCGCGATGAGCTGCGAGACCGCAACCACGAGATCTACACACGGTGGGTCGGCATGATCGAGACGATCGTCCGCAAGGGGCAACGTCAGGGCCAGTTCTCTCTCGACGTCGACCCGGCCGACTTCGCGTTGCGTTTCGCCGGCCTGTTCGACGGCCTCGGGCTGCAGGTTCTCCTCCAGCCCTCACTGGAGAACCGCTGGCGACTGAGGGCGGCGCTGCGTGGCGTCGTCGAGCGCGAGCTGCTCAGCTGACGGCGTCTACCCTCGGCGTAGTGAAAGTTCAACGAGTTGCACCGGACCGCGCCGACCTGGTGCAGGCCGCGCACCAGCTCTTCGACTCAACGCCGCAAGACTCCTGGACCACCCAGTTCCTGCAGAAGGACGGCCACCACCTGTTGATCGCCGAGATCGACGGGCGTCCGGCCGGTTTCGTGACTGGCGTCGAGGTCGCTCATCCAGACAAAGCACTGGAGATGATGCTGTACGAGCTGGGGGTCGACGAGGATTACCGTCGCCGCGGCGTTGGACGCGCGTTGGTCCGTGGATTGGTGGCCGTCGCCCGAGAGGCCGGGTGCGTCGGGATGTGGGTTCCGGTCGAGGCCGGCAACGACACCGCCGTTGCCTTCTACCGGGCGTGCGGGGCAGATGAACCCGAGCCGGCGGCCACGCTGTGGTGGGATCTCGCTTAGCCCGGTCACGTCATGTGGTCTCTTCGGCGTTCGCGTGGTAGCCAGTAGGCATGGAGCGCGATGGGAACGGGTGGGTCGAGTGCCAGCTCGGACATCGCCACTGGGGGCTGCACGGCGCTGCCGGTCTGCTGCTGCACACGGTCGACCCCGACGGAAGCCTGCGCGTCCTCCTTCAGCACCGCGCCGACTGGTGCCACCACGGAGGAACCTGGGGACTGCCGGGGGGAGCACGCGACAGCCACGAGTCCGTGCAAGATGCCGCCCTGCGTGAGGCCGTCGAGGAGACCGAGCTCGATGCGGCTCAGGTGCGCGTGCGTCACACCTTCGTCGACGACCACGGCGGTTGGAGCTACACCACGGTGTACGGCGACTGCGTGGCTCAGCTCGACACGGTCCCCAACGAGGAGTCGGCTGCCCTCGAGTGGGTCAGGGCCGATCGCGTGGACGAGCTGACGCTGCATCCAGGCTTCGGTCACACCTGGTCCCGCGCGAGGCTCGCGTCACTCGTGCTGGTCGTCGATGCCGCTAACGTCGTGGGGTCAGTTCCCGACGGCTGGTGGAAGGACCGGGCGGGTGCGACCGAACGGCTCGGTGAGCGACTCCGTCCGTTGCTCTCGACGACGCTAGACGATGACCAGACCTCAGGGGTCATCTCGGGCATCCACGTCGTGGTCGAGGGCGCGGCACGCGCCGCCGTCATCGCCCCGCCGATCGAGACGGTGCGTGCGGAGGCGTCCGGGGACGACGCAGTGGTAGCGACCGCCCAGTCGCTGTCACACAACGGGCAGCAGATGGTGGTGGTCACCAGTGACCGCGAGCTCAGTCGACGCGTCGGTCAGATCGACGACACCATCGCCATCCGTGGCACAGCGTGGTTGCTCGACCTGCTGACCGGCTGACTACCTGGCGAAGACGCGAGTTCCTTCAACGAAGGTTTGTGCGACCTGAGTGGTGCCGATGTCGCTGGGATCGCCGGCAAACGGGTCGCGGTCGAGCAGGGCGAGATCGGCGTACTTCCCGACCTCAAGGGTTCCGGTGACGTCGTCGAGGTGGTTGACCCATGCCGACCCCTGCGTATACGCGGTGAGCGCTGATTCGAGAGTGATCGCCTGATCGGGCAGGAACGGCTCCTTCGCGGAGTGATCCTCACCGTCGGGTGGCGGCAGGCGAGTGACGGCCACGTGCGACCCCCAAAGCACGTCGGGGCTACTCACCGACCAGTCGCTGCCACCGACCAGTCGTGCGCCGGCCCGCTCCAGGGCACCGAACGGGTACTGCCACCGCCACCGAGGATCACCGAGGTAGGGAATGGTCAGCTCGTCCATCTGCGGCTCGTGACACGCCCACAGCGGCTGCATGTTGGCACCGACCCCGAGCGCGGCGAACCGAGGGATGTCATCGGGATGGATCACCTGGATGTGCGCGAGATGGTGACGCAGGTCGTTCATGCCGTTGGCCACGCGGGCCGCCTCGATGCTGTCGAGCGCCTCGCGCGCCGCCCTGTCGCCGATCACGTGGAAGTGGACCTGAAAGCCCTCGGCGTCCAGCGCGACGACCGCTTCACGCAGCACGGCGGGGTCGACAAATGAGAGGCCGGCGTTGGCCGTCTGGCAGCCACACGCGTCGAGGTACGGCGACGTCATGGCTCCCGTGAAGTTCTCGGCGACGCCGTCTTGCATGATCTTGATGCTCGTGGCGCGGAAGCGCGTGCCCGTACCCTCCTGGCGGCGGGTGACGTGTTCCGGAATCTGCTCAAGACCGCGTGCGCGGTCCCACCACAGCGCACCGACGACACGCGCCTTCAACCGGCCGTCGACATCGCCCCGCATGTACGCCTGCAGATTGTCGGGGCGGCCGTTGACCTCACCGACGATGGCGTCCTGCCAGCCGGTGATTCCGAGTGAGAACAGGTAGTCCTGCGCCACATCGAGTGCGCGGTCGTAGTCGGCATCGGTCGGTGGCGGGACCAAGTGACTGACCAACGCCATCGCACCTTCGTGCAGGCAGCCGGTCGGCTCGCCGTCGGCGTCTCGCTCGATCCGGCCATCGCCAGGTTCCGGGGTGTCCCTTGTGATTCCCGCAGCGGCCAGTGCCACAGAGTTCACCCAGCCGCTGTGGCCATCGCGGTTCGGCAGGAACACCGGGCGGTCCGGCACCACGGCGTCCAGGATCTCCTTGGTCGGCGTGCCGCCGGGGAATGCCTCCATGGACCATCCACCGCCGAGCACCCACGGGAGGTCGGGGTTGGCCGCCGCGTACGCGGCGACGGCCGCGACGCTCTCGTCAGAGGTCACGATGTCGTGCAGGTCGCACTGCGACATCTGGGTGCCACCGTAGACCGGGTGCACGTGCGCGTCCTGAAAGCCCGGCGTCAGCAGTCCGCCGTCGATGCCGACCACCTCGGTGCCAGGACCGGCGAGCGCCTGCACATCGTCGTCGGACCCGACAGCAACAATTCGGCCGCCTCGGACCGCCACCGCCGCCCGTTCCGGCGGGCGTCCCTGCCCCGTGAAGACCCGACCTCCGACAAAGACCACATCTGCGTTCGCCATGCGCGTCAGTCAACCAGCCCGGCCGTTCCGGAGGGGTCAGGTTGACGCACTCCCCTACCCCGGCTAGATTCTGCACGAAACGAAACCGTTTCGTTTCTTTCGACGTCGCTGGGAGGGTGCCATGACGCCCCAGGCCGTCGCAGCCCGCCTCCGCCGATCCGACGTCGCACGTCATGCCGAGATCCTCGACGCCACACTCGGCGAGCTGCAGGAGGTCGGCTACGACCGCATGACGATGGACGCCGTTGCCAAGCGGGCCGGTGCAAGCAAAGCGACCCTCTACCGCCACTGGCCGAACAAGGCCGAGCTGGTCGTCGCGGCGATCCGGCAGATGCGTGGCGATGGCGAGGCCGTGCTTCCCGACACCGGGCGACTGCGCGAAGACCTGCTCGCTCTGCTGAAAGGCACCCAACCGCACTCGGCCGAAGACCAGCTCTGCGTCATGCGCGGCATGGTGTCGGCCTGCGGGTCGGACGCCGAGCTGGCCACCGCCTTCTACGAGCAGGTGGTCGAGACCAAGCGCTCAGCTGCGCTGGAGATCATCCGACGAGCCCAGATCCGCGGCGAGGTGTCAGAGACGTCTGATACCGAGTTTCTCGTGGACGCCGCACCCGCCATGCTGATCTTCCGACACCTGTTCACCTCGCAGACCGTCGATGAGCCCTACCTCACGCGACTCGTCGACGAGGTGTGGCTACCGCTCCTGACCGGATCGGCAGCCGACCGCCCCTAGACCTCATCCGCTCCCCCACACCCACCCTGAGGAGTTCCATGTCAAGCCCCGACAAGACCGTCGGTACCGAAGAGCACGCGCATGCGCCGAAGAACCTGGCGCTCGCGCTCGTCGTGATCTGTACCGCACAGCTGATGGTGGTGCTCGATGCCACGATCGTGAACATCGCGCTGCCCAGCATCCAGAAAGACCTCGGCTTCTCACAGGCCAACCTGCAGTGGGTGCTGACCGCCTACACGCTCGCCTTCGGTGGCTTTCTGCTGCTCGGTGGACGCGCCGGCGACATCCTCGGCCGCCGCCGGGTCTTCATCTTCGGCATCCTGCTCTTCACCCTGGGCTCGCTGGGCGGCGGCTTCGCCTGGAGCGAAGCATCGCTGCTCATCTTCCGCGCCGTTCAGGGCCTCGGGGCGGCCATCGCCGCACCAACAGCGCTGTCGCTCATCGCCACCGAGTTCCCCGAGGGCAAAGAGCGCAACCGCGCCATGGGCGTCTACGCCGCAATGTCCGGTGCCGGTGCTGCCGTCGGCCTGATCCTCGGCGGAGTCCTCACCGAGTGGGACTGGCGCTGGGTGATGTTCGTCAACGTCCCGATCGGCCTCTTCATCGCGTTCGTGGCGCCGCGCGCCCTCACCGAGACGGAGCGCCACACGGGCAAGTTCGACCTGCCGGGAGCCATCGCCGCAACCTCCGGTCTCGCCCTGCTCGTCTACGGGCTCACCCGCGTTGCGACCGACGTCGGCAAGAACGCCGCTGCAGGAGTCGCCGACCCGGCAAACCAGGCTTGGACCGACGGCACCAACCTCGCGATCATCGGCGTATCGATCGTTCTGCTGGTGGTCTTCATCCTTCTCGAGGCGCGCAGCCGTCATGCGCTCATGCCCCTGCGGATCTTCGAGAACCGCAACCGCGCTGGCGCGTACGGGGTCATGCTGATCATCGGCGCCGCGATGTTCGGAATGTTCTTCTATCTGACCCAGTTCGTTCAGGTCATCCTCGGCTACTCACCCATCAAGGCGGGCTTTGCCTTCCTGCCCGTCAGCGTCTGCATCATCTTGTCTGCCGGCATCGCGTCACAGCTGATCACGCGCTTCGGCGCCAAGCCGTTCGCCATGCTGGGAACAGCGATGACCGCCCTTGGCATGCTGTGGCTCGCGCAGATCCAGCCTGACTCGACGTATGTCAGCGGACTGCTCGGCCCGATGGTGGTCTTCGCGCTCGGCCTCGGCTTCACCTTCATGCCGCTGACCCTGGCCGCCGTCTCGCAGATCGACGAGAGCGACGCAGGAATCGCATCGGGTGTCTTGAACACCACGCAGCAGATCGGTGGGTCGATCGGCCTGGCGGCACTCACGACTGTCTCGGTCACGGTGTTCTCCAGCCAGTTCGCCGACTTCCTCGCGGGCGGCGGGCAACCGCCTGCCGACGGCCAAGCCCTACCTGCGGAGCTGATCACAGCTCAGGTCGACGGCTGGACGTCTGCCTTCCAGGTCTCTGCCGGTCTTGCGGTGATCGCCTTCATCATCACCGTGTTCGCCATCAAGGTGACCAAGGAAGAGGCAGCGCACGCCGGCCCCGTTGGCGGCGCGCACTAGTACTGGTCAGTCCTTCGGTGCAGCCGGAGCGGTTCCCCCGAGCCGTTCCGGCTGCCACCACTGGCCCGTTCCGTCGCTCGGGTACTCGTCCTGGGCGCGACGTACCAAGGCGATGACCTGTGAACGCAGCTCCGCCGCGGCCGCATCGCCGCGCAAGGTGGGCTCGATCGGCTCACCCACATAGACACTCACGGGCACTTTTCGCTGTTTGAGGCTCGAGTGCTCGTCGTACGTCCACAGCCGCTGACTACCCCAGACGCCGACAGGAATGAGCGGCGCCTTGCTCGCCTTGGCCAGGCGCTCAGCCCCGGTCTTGAACTCCTTGGGCTCAAAGGAACGGCTGATGGTGGCCTCGGGGAAGAGCCCCACCACTTCTCCGGCCTTCAGCGCCGCGAGCGCATCGCGGAAGCTTTGCATCCCGGCCTCACGGTCGACCGAGATGTGATGCATGCCGCGCATCAGCGGACCGGCCACGCGGTGAGCGAAGATCGGCTCCTTGGCCATGAAGCGCACATAACGACGAGACTCCCTGGCACCCAGCCCGACGAAAATGAAGTCGAGGTGGCTCACGTGGTTGGACGCCATCACGGCCGGACCCGACAACGGAACGTTCTCGCCACCGTCGACGCGAAGGCGTAACCCGAGTGCCTTGAAGGCTGTCATGGTGGCGGCCACCACGGGCGGGTAGACGTAGTCAGACACGGCGGGCAGCCTAGCGGGCGTCGACCGGGACGAACTCCTGAGCAAGCTCCAGGGCTGCGTCAGCACCGTGCACCTCCAGCGCCTCCGCGACCTGGTCTTCGACGTGGCTGAGCAGCGTCTCGGCGTCGCCGTGCATCGAAGGGTCGCGGCCGCTCATGACCGCTGCCACTGCCGACGCGCGGTGAAGCTCTGCTCGGCGCTGAGACAGCTCGCCCTCGTCGGCATCCGGGAAGACCCGTATCAGACCATGGGCGGCACCCAGCTCGAGAAGAGCCGAACCCACGCGTCGGGCGGCGCGTCCAGCGTCCAGGCCGGGGATCCCGGCCTCGAGCGCACGGCCTGTCTCAGCCTCCATCGGGTGTACCACCCGCGAGGAGAACGCGAGCGCCTGCAACCAACCGCCGGAAAGCCAGCAGGCCGCCACGCAGGTCTCGACGAGGTCTGCGAGACGCTCTGGGGAGGCAGCCCATTCCAGCCACGAACCCAGGCCCTTCTGCACTGCCACCTCGGCCAGGTGGCGGTCGGTGGAGTCGACGGCGGCACCCGGTTCGCGGCAGTGCGGGCACTGAGGCTCGCACCACTGATGCACGGCCAGCAGAACGTCGAGCACAGAGTCGCCGAGAAACTCCAGACGCTGGAAGTGCACGCCGCGTCCATCGCGCACCGCCAGCAGCGTCGGCTCGTCAGGTATCTGCCCCAGGACATCGATGATCTGCGCACGTTCGCGCTCGGTGATTGACGGGCGCAGCTCAGGGGGCGGTGTGCTCGGGAGCGTCACGCTGAGACGACCAGTCGACTCGAGCCGTCGCGGTTGGGAATCACCGTGATGCGCTCACTGATCCGCTCCTTGAGCTCGGGCACGTGGCTCACGATCCCCACGACGCGGCCGCTGGTACTGAGCCCCGACAGCACACTGAGGACGTTGTCGAGCGTTTCCTCGTCGAGTGACCCAAAGCCCTCGTCGACGAAGAGCGTTCCGAGGTCGACGCCCCCGGCTTCCGCCGTCACGACGTCAGCCAGGCCGAGCGCCAAGGCCAACGAGCAGTAGAACGTCTCACCACCCGACAACGTCCGCGGATCGCGCTCTTGGTCGCTGTGCGTGTCGCGGACCCGCAGCCCAAGGCCGGAACGCCGGTTGCCTTCTCGGTCCTCGACGTGAACCAGCGCATAGCGACCATCGCTCATGGTGGCCAGCCGCTCGTTTGCCGACGCGACCACGTCGGCAAAGCGTTCCCGGAGGACGAAGGTGGGCAGGCTCATCGACTTGGTGTTGTCCGGCGGCGAGCCACTGACCAGGTCAGCCAGTCGGATCAGCGGAGCCGTGCGCGCCGCCGTCTGGACCTCTGCCTCGATGGCAGACTCGACGCTAGCCGCTCGCTCCGCGGCCTCGCTGAGTCGCTGCTTCAACGTTGCCATGCGGCGCTGCGCCGACTCGTGCGCTGTGCGGGCTTGAGCTAGAGCGCTCTCGGCGCCCTTCAGGTCGACGATCTCGTCCATGGCGATGCCTGCCATCTCAGGTGAAGCCAACGCCGCCTCGATCTCGACGCGACGCTGGCGCGCTCGCTCGATGTGGGCAGCAATCTCGCGCTGCTCTTCTTCGCTGAGTCGCGCGGCCGCCACCTCGTCACGGTCAGCGAACTGCGAACGTTGCAGCTCAGTCGCCCACTCGGCCACTCTGGTGTCGAGATCAGCCTTCGACGCGTGGACCGTCTGGACAGCTTCAGCAGCACGCGCCCAGACGTCCGCCTCTTTCACGAGCGCCGCCACGCGGTCGGAGATCGAGGGATGGCCGTCGAGTGCGGCAGCGATCCGGCCGCGGTCGGCTTCGAGGGCCGCTGACGCCGCGGACACTTCTGCGTCGAGCCGTGATGCATTGCGGGTCAGCTCATCGCGAACCACGCGGTTCTCGGCCAGTGCTGCCTCACACGCGGCGATCTCGGCCTCGATCCGGGTGACGTCCTGAGCCGCTATCTCGAGGTCGGCCATGGCCAGGTCGGCATTGCGCATCCGCGCCTGCGCCTCGACAACGCTGGCGCCGGCAGTGCGACCACGCAGCTCGGCAAGCTCGGACTCGACCCGGGCAGCCTCAGCTGACGCCAGCTCGAGCGACGCGGTGGCGTCGGCCAGAAGCCGAGCCGCCGTATCGACCTCTCGGCGGTCCACGTCACCTGTTCGCCGGGCTGCGGGGCGGGGGTGGTCACATGAACCACACACCGGGCACGGCTCGTCAGCAACCAAAGCGCTGGCCAGGTGACCGGCCATCCCGTCGAGGAACCTGACCCTGATCGCGGTCTCATCAGTGAGTCGTTGCTGGGCCAACAGCCGAGCGCCTTCGCGTGACGCACGAGCCTTGTCGGCCTTGTCCTGACCGGACTCGAGAGCAGTGGCGGCCTCCAGAACTGTGGCTGCCGACGCACGCTCAGCAGCTGCTCCGGCATGCTCAGCAGCCAGAGCCCGCGCAGCTTCGAGCTGCTGGCGCAGGGCATCGATCGCCTGCGGGGCCAGCACGATCGCTTCGTCTGCTTCTCGGTGCTGACGGGCAGCCTCGTCGCGCTGCCGGGCCAGGTCGGAGAGGCTGTGTACCCGCCCCGGAAGGGCCCGTTCGGCCTCCGCCAAGCCGGCGAGCCCGGCAGCGGCATCACGCAGCGCTCGCTCGTGCTGGGGCCACGTGTGTGGATCGGCATCAGGCACCGACACGGTGGCTCGACGGGCCTCAAGATCGGTAGTAGCGGCGGCATGTCTACTCTCTGCTGCCGCGAGCCCGTCCAGCGTCGGGGCGAGACGACTCGCCTCAGCTGCCCGACGAACAGCTGTCTGCTGCTGCTCGAGTTCGTCTTTCGATGCGTCCCACTCGGCGAGCTCGGTGCGGAGGGCGACCACCCGCAGCCGCGCCTGCTCACGCGCTTGGCGATCAGACAGATGCTGCCCGGCCTGGTCGGCCGCCGACCCCGCCGCGGCAGCCTCGACCTCGGAGCGCTCGGCGTCGCTCTGCAGGTGAGCCACCTGCTTGGTGAGCTCGGCGGCGAGCTCTGCGCCGGCATTCTGCGCAAGGGCCGCCTCGGCTTCGGCATCGAGACCGGCTGCACCGCAGTACGCACGGACCGCCCCCGCGACTGCCACCTGGGCGTCCATCCGCGCCTGCTTGGCGTCCTTGCGCTGATCGACCAGGCGGTCGAGGAGCGCGTCGTAGATCTCGGTGCCGAAGAGCCGCTGCAGCAGCTCGCGACGCACCTCGGGAGTGGACCGCAGGAAGGTCGCGAACTCGCCCTGTGGGAGCACCACGGTCTGGACGAACTGCTCTTGGCTGAGCCCGACGGCCCTCCTGACCTCGGCGCCCACCTCTTCGATCCGCGTGGCGATGGGCTCTGCATCAGCTGACGTGGTGTCTGCCGGCGACGCCAGGCGCCACAGCTTGGCTGAGGCGTTCTCGGTGGTCGTGCCCTCTCCGCGTCGCTTGGCGCGCTCGTACTTGGGGGTGCGCCGGATCCGGTAGGTGCCGCTGGACGTACTGAAGTCGAGCTCAACGAAAGGCGTGGCCCCCGGTGCGGCTACATCGGAGTGCATCCGGTCGGCACTGGACGACCGCCCGGCCACGTCGCCGTACAGGGCGAAGACGATCGCGTCGATCAAGGTGGACTTGCCAGCTCCGGTCGGCCCCTCGAGGAGGAAGAGCCCAGACGCGCTGAGCTGCTCGACGTCGACCTCACAGATCTCGGCGAAGGGTCCGATCGCGCCAAGCGTGAGGCGGTGCAGCTGCATCAGGCGCTCCGACCGTCGGCGAGTACGCGCTCGTACGCCGACTCGAAGGCGTCCAGTTCGGCTGGGGAGATGTCTCCCCCCGTGACGTAGCGGACGAACGCCTCAGCCACCTCACTCGGCTGGCTGGGGACGGCAGTCGACCCTGGGGCCCGATCAACCAAGGGACCGCTTGCCGGCACATGTCGGACGACGAGCGCCTCGGGGAATCGCTCTCGTACCCTTGCCAGTAGTTCTGCAGGGCGCGCTGCATCGGTAACCGTCACCTGCACCCACGCCTCGGAAGCACTCGCGAGCTCGGGCGACTCGAGGAGCTCGCTGAGCGTTCCGTGCAGCGTGGCCATGGGGCGCGGTTGGTGGATCGGAACCGACCGCACCGACTGCAACCCGTCGGCCGCGAGGTCGACCAGGAGCGCCTGTTTCTGGTGGTTCACCTCGCTGAACGAGTAGCGCAGCGGAGAACCGGAGTAGCGCATGCGGTCACCGGCGACCCGCTGGGCGCCGTGCAGGTGGCCGAGGGCGACGTAGTCGACGCCGGAGAAGATCTCGCTGGCCACGCTGTCTGCTCCACCCACCCGGATATCACGCTCGCTGTCGCTGCGGTCGACCTCCTGCTCGGCCCCCGCCACGGCAAACGCATGCGCCATGACCACGCTCCTCAGTGAGGACATCGACTCTTGACGGGACGCGACGTCGCGACGGATGCGACTCATGGCGGCACCCAGCACGGCCTCGTGCGAGCGAGGCAACGGCTCGTCGTCGTCACTCAGTGCGTGACGCGCGGTATCGGGGTCGAGGAACGGAACCGGGTAGACGAGCACGGCGCCGTGCTCGTCGCTGAGCTCGACGGGAGTGCCGATGTCGGTTATCTGGGTGACGACATGCACGCCTTGTCGGTACAGGGCGGCGCCGACCCCCAGCCGGGTTGCGGAGTCGTGGTTGCCGGGGATCACCACCACCGGGGCGATGTCGGAGAGCTCGGCCAGAGCCCGCGACCAGAGCGCAACCGAGGAGACCGGCGGGACCGCGCGGTCGAAGATGTCGCCACAGATCAGCACGGCATCTACCTGCTCGGAGCGAGCGGTAGACACAATCTGCTCGACCATGGATTCCTGGGCCGGGTGCAGGTCGACGCCGTGCAGACCGCGACCCAGATGCCAGTCGGAGGTGTGCAGCAGGCGCATACGGTGACGCTACCGAGCGCCGCCGACAGATCGCGGGAGGCAAGGCGCCCCGAAGGTCAGTAGATCTGCGACTCGCTCCCCAGCGCAGCGGCGACGTCAGGCGTCGCGTTGAGCGGGGCCGCCACGACGACGTTGCCGTGGGCAACCCACCCGATGGCCGAGCTGGTCAGCGGGTCGCTCAACAGCGTGGTCACCCAGCTTTCGGCCGCTTCAGGAGAGGGGAACACCCGCACTGCCACAGTCGCGTTGCAGGTCGCCACGTCACCGGACACCGCGGCTCCGCTGCACACGATTCCGCCATCCTCCAGCGCCCCGAGAACAACCGAAGGGTCAGAGACGGTCAGGGGCAGACTCTCCTGGCTTGACCCGCCGAGCCAACCGGCAGCCCAGATGGCAACCGCGGCCATACCCAGGGCGAGGGTGCCCCACAGGACCACCTTGAGGCCGCGCCGCGAGCGAGCAGGCCCCCCGTCATCGGGTGTCCCGTCCAGCGACTCATCGACCTCAGGAACATCTCCGGCGACAGCGTCGAGCGCCAGATCTACGTGGTCGAGGTCATCGTCGAGCGCCGGCTCAACCGATGAAGCCTCAACGGCTTGATCGTCGACTGTCTCGTCGACGATCGGCTTGTGACCAGCGGACACGTGACCTCCCTAGTAGTCCCTGGTCAGGAATCGGCTGCCGGAGCCTTCGGCCTTCGCCCCGGTCACCCGATTGGCCCAAACCCGTGGCTCGTTCGTTGTTGAAGCGGGCGTCCTCACGGGTCAACCCGCGGCCCCGGGGAGCCGAAAGAGGTAGGGGACTTGGGGACAGCACGGGAAGGGGGACTGCATGCCTGCAGCAACAGACCGGATCGACATCTTGGACGAGGCCGGTCGATCCATCGGTTGGGTCGACCCACGGTCAGGAGCCAGAAACCTGCTCGATCCCGAGCACGCCAAGGAGTTCGACGAAATGGTCGACTTCTGGATGAGCGCCGCTGGGGTCGACGGGCCAAGCGAAGGCTCCGACGCGCCCACCGACCGGATGACTGTCGCCGAGATCCGCTTCCCTGATCCGCCCGTGATTCGCAGCTTGCTGATCCCCTTACGTCCCCTCGGCTGACTCGGTTCGGCAAGATGGGGGCGTGACCGACACCCCACTGTGGACACCGACGCCCGACCAGATCCGCGGAACGCAGCTCGATGCCTTCCGACGCGACATCGAGAAGGCGCACGGCCTCGAGCTGCCTGACTCCGCCGCCCTGCACTCGTGGTCGACCACCCAGGTCGCCGACTTCTGGGACGCGGTCTTCCAACGGTGGATCGTCGGTGAGCGCGGCCAACTCCCTGCCTGCGCCGGCGACGACATGGAGCACACCGCGTTCTTCCCAGACGCCCAGGTGAACTACGCAGAGAATCTCCTGGCCGGTGCGATCGCGTCCCCCGCCGGATCCAGCGGCACAGCCGTCACGTTCGTACGCGAGGACGACGTCCGTCGATCCCTGACCTGGGGGGAGCTCATCGACCACGCCTACTCCTTCGCGACCTTCCTTCACTCTCACGGCGTTGGGCCAGGCGATCGCGTCGCGGCCTGGTTGCCGAACACCCCTGAGGTCCTCGTCGCCATGTTGGGGACATCGCTGCTCGGTGCGGTCTTCACCTCCACATCACCGGACTTCGGCGTTGCCGGGGTGCTCGACCGCTTCGGCCAGGTCGAGCCGACGGTGCTCGTCGGCACCGACGGCTACGTCTATGCCGGCAAGCACCAACCACGCTTGGCTCGACTCGCCGAAGTAGCCGCTGGGCTACCGACCGTTCGCACCACAGTGGTCGTCGAGGAGCTCGAGGCCTCCCCCGACGTGTCGGCCCTCCCGTCCGCCGTGCTGTGGTCAGAGGCGATCCGGCAGGGGTCCGAGCTGCCTCGGCGCGAGCCGGTGCGGCAGTCGGTCTCGACGCCGGGCTTCATCCTGTACAGCTCGGGCACAACTGGTGCACCCAAGTGCATCGTCCACAGCGGCGCCGGGCTCGCGCTCAAACATGCTGTCGAGCAGAGGCTGCAGTCCGATATCCGCGCCGGCGACGTGGTGTTCTACTTCACGACCTGCGGCTGGATGATGTGGAACTGGCTCGTCTCTGCCCTGGCCTGTGGAGCATCGCTCGTTCTCTACGACGGGTCGCCCTTCCACCCCGCCCCTGACCGTCTCTGGGATCTCGTCGACGACCTCGGTGTCACATTCTTCGGAACCTCGGCGAAGTACATCGACGCATCGCGCAAGGCCGGCGTGACCCCGCGAGAAACTCATGGCCTGCAGACCCTACGCACGATCGCATCGACCGGGTCACCTCTGGTCGACGAGGGATTCGAGTACGTCTACTCCTCGATCAAAGAGGATCTGCACCTGGCCTCCATCTCGGGCGGAACCGACATCTGCGGCTGCTTCGTCGCCGGCGACCCGACGCGGCCGGTCTACCGGGGTGAGATCCAGGGACCAGTGCTCGGCATGGCTGTCGACGTTTACGACGACGGGGGCACATCGCTTCACTCGTCCCCTGGGGTGCGCGGTGAGCTGGTGTGCACTGCCCCGTTCCCGTCGATGCCGGTCGGCTTCTGGAACGACCCCCAAGGTGAGCGGTACCACGCGGCCTACTTCAGTCGCTTCGACCGAATCTGGGCGCACGGAGACTTTGCGTCATGGACGTCGCACGACGGCCTGGTGATTCATGGGCGTTCGGACGCCACGCTCAACGCCGGGGGCGTCCGGATCGGTACCGCCGAGATCTATCGGCAGGTCGAGCTTCTCCCCCAGGTCGCGGAGGCTCTCGCGGTTGGGCAGGCATGGGACGACGACACCCGCATCGTGCTCTTCGTGAAACTCGCGGACGATACCGCTCTCGACGACTCGCTCGTCACGACGATCAAGCGAACACTGCGCGAGAACTGTTCGCCTCGACACGTTCCGGCCAAGATCGTCGCCGTGACGGACCTGCCGCGAACACGCAGCAACAAGCTGGCCGAGCTCGCGGTCGCCGATGTGATCCACGGACGCGAGGTGCGGAACAAGGAAGCGCTCGCGAACCCCGAGTCGTTGGACTACTTCGCCGACCTCGCCGAGCTGCAGACCTGACGAGGCCTCTATCGCCTTAGCCCTTGGACGGGTCGTTCGTGCAATTCTGCGTCCCCGCGTCCATCACTTTGTCGTTGGTGGCGTCAATGAACGCGTAGCTGTAGGTACCGTCCGATGACAGCGTCAACCGCAGCACACCCACCCGGTCGTCGAAGCGCACCCGGCTCTTCGGAGCCTTCGCGCCGATCTCGTAGAGCTCCTTGCCGCCGCTCCCGACCGTGAACTGCGTCATGCCGTCGATCGGGGCGAAGCGTTCGTAGATGTGGTCGTGCCCGTTGAGCACGATGTCGACGCCGCCTGCATCGGCCAGGTCCCACAGTGGCTGGGCGCGCGCGATGGTCGGTTCGTCACCGTTGTAGCCACCAGAGGTGTGCAGCGGGTGATGCCAGGCCGCTATGGCGCACTCCGCGTCCGAGCGTTTGAGCTCTTTGGAGAGCCACCTGCCTTGCGGTGAGTCGGGCCCGCACCCACCGACGAACTCGCAGTTGGAGTCGAGCAGGTAGATGCGCCATCCGGCGACCGGGCTGAACGAGCGCCAGGGCTTCTGGGCGGTTCCGGCTCGCGTGCCGAAGTAGTCGAAGTACCCCGCAGCGCCATCGGTGTACCACTCGTGGTTCCCCGCGATGGGCTCAGTGATGGACCGGAACCGACCGAACCACTTGTCGTACACGGCGTTGAAGGCCGCCAGCGAGCCTTCCTCGTACTGGATGTCACCGAGGGGAACGAACCACTCAGCACCCTGCTTCACGAGCCGGTTCGTCAGCCGGGAGACCACCTCATGTCGGCAGTACTGCGGGTCGTCGAAGACCGGGCTCGTGGGGTCGCAGGCGATGTCTCCGACCGTGACGACGTCAGTGGTCTTGACCTCTTCGGAGGGTTCGGGTGAGGCAGTGGCTTGCGTCGGTGCCGGAGAGGTGGAACCTGGGTCAGCGCGCTGGGGGTCGGCACCGCTGGACCCGACGGAGCACGCGCCCAGCATCAGGGCGCTCGCAGCACCCAGCGCCAGCGCGCGCGCCACCCCCGTCTGGCTCATCAGTGGTAGACCCCCGGGCTCGGTTCTCAGCAGCAGTGCTGCGCACTCCAGTGTCACCCATGGCGAACCGTGCCTGCGCACCTGGCCGAAGCACCTCACCCATTCAGACGACATCCCACCCCTCGCCGAGTGCACACCTGGGTGACACCGCCGCAGTGTTGATCGGCCAAGCGGGGGATGCATCTCAGCAGTCGGGTGATACCGACCCGGCGGCACACCCGTTCGGTGCAGCAAGCGCACACCCAGGACCTCCGAACCACTAGGTGTGAAGGAGAGGGAAGCGTTGACGATCACATCCGGAGGGGAGGCGAACGACATGGTCATGACGCTGCTCCACGAGCACATCCCGCTCTCGCTGCTCCACGACCTGTGGAATCCCGACGGCCCGGAGTCGTGGGAAATCCTCGCCGTAGAGCGGGGATGGCTCGACCCGCAGAGTCTGGATCGCACGAAACTCGCGCCCGTCTGAGGTCGATTTCGAGGGGCGCCGTCGGCGCTGCTAGAGTTCTTTCTGCTCCGCTGGCACACGTGCTGTGCGGGGCATCGCGCCGCTAGCTCAACTGGCAGAGCAGCGGACTCTTAATCCGCGGGTTCGGGGTTCGAGTCCCTGGCGGCGCACCCGTTCTGTGTGAAATCGGTGAGTGGGACATTCCCCCGCTCGCGTCGGCTAACGGCGCTTCTGCGACTCTACGACGTCAACCACCTTCAGGTGCGACGCTGCCGGCTAACAGCCAGCGCAATCATCTGGGGTATTGGCGTATACCGAGCCAGACGCCGACAAGGTCACGGTCCCCAGATCGTTAAGGACGCCACCACCTGTCACCCGGGCGGTGTTCTCAAACACCGTGGCGAGCTCATTGACCAAAACCGTTCCCTTGCTGTTGTAGATCCCACCCCCCTGGCGACCATTGTTGCTTGACACATAGGCGGACCCGTTCATGACCATCTCGCCCCGGTTGTACACCCCGCCTCCGAGGTAGTACGAGCGGTTGGCTATCACCGAGGCAGAGTCGTTCATCACAACGGGGCCCGACCCATTCGCCGCATTCAAGATCCCACCACCGCGTCGGGAGATGTTCCCAGCCACGGACGAGGAGCCGTTCAAAGTGAGGTCTCCGGAGTTGTAGATTCCTCCACCTCGACGCCCCGAGTTTTCGGACACCAGCGCTGAACCGCTCATTGTGACTGCTCGGAGACGGACGATCAGAATTCCACCGCCCTTGGGAGCGGTGTTCGCGGACACCACCGATGATTGGTTGAGGTCCAGTCCGCGGCCATTCGAGTAGATCCCACCGCCGGCAAGAGCGGCGGTGTTATCGACTACTGATGCCGCACCGTTCAGCGTTGCTGACCCCTGCAGGTAGAGGCCACCACCAAACGAAGCAGTGCTGTTTCCGGACACTGAAGCCGAATCATCCAGGGTCATAGTTCCCGAGCCCTGGAAGATGCCACCGCCGCCGCTCGAACTGACGTTGCCGGACACCGAGGCCGAGCCCGCTAACGCCGCCGTCCCCGAGGCAAGGTAGATGCCACCACCACTCCTGTGGGAGACATTGCTGGACACCGAGGCCGAGCCATCCAACGTGACCAAGCCGCTGTTGACGAATAGGCCACCACCGCCACCGTTGCTTGCCACGTTGCCGCTCACCGAGGCCGAGCCATCCAACGTGACCGAGCCTGCGGCCGCGAAGATGCCACCACCAAAGTCTACGGAGGTGTTGTTGGACACTGAGGATGACGACTCAAGAACGAGTGATCCGCCGTCCACATAGATTCCGCCGCCGCGATCTCCTGATGTGTTGTCAGTCACCGATGACGAGCCGTTCAGTATGAGCGTCCCAAAGTAGTTACGAATCCCTCCCCCGCGACGTGGGCTGGCCCCGCCCGTGACCGAGACGTCAGTCAGGGTGACTTCAGTCGTCGCATCGCCGCGCACTCTCAACACCTTCACGACCCCATCGCCATCGAGCGTCGCCTGTGGTGTTTCGGCGGTCGAGATGCCGAGCAGCGTGAGGTTTTGACGGATTGTGAAGCCACCCACACAGACGCCGGAGAACTGAACGGTGTCACCAGCGCTGGCGAGATCAATCGCCTCCTGGAGATCCGAACTCGGAGCAGTTCCCGCCGTCACGTTCTCGGCCACACAGGTCGTGGCGGCAGCCTCCGCCGACGGCGGCGAGCCGAACAACGCCACCAGCGTGACACCGAGTGTCGCGACGACCGCGGTCGAGCGTGCGTTGACTCGCCCAACAGCACTCATCACTAGCCTCCGATGTCACCTAGCGCTCAGATTTCGAGCACGACGCGCAACTCTGCTTGAGGTTCTGGTGCAGAATGTACGCCTGAAGGTCAATCAGCGGGGGGGTTTGGAGTGTTCTCACCTACGGCCCGGTAGCCGCCAGAGGCACTCAACCGGGGCACCGAGCGACAGTTGTTCGGCCGCACGCTCAGGGGCAGGAGCGGATGGCTGAACGCGTGGTCACTAGATCAATGCCGCAAAGTCTCCAGCTCGGCTTAGCCACCCATAGTCGCCGAGACGCGGTTGTCGAGGACCATGCCCACGCTAGCGAGAGGTAGTTCTCTCGTCCTGTCGACGGGGTCAGGGCCCTGGTGTCTGCTGGCGTAACCGCGTGGTTTGCTGCAGTCACCTCGGCTCTAGCCGAAGCGTATCGACGCGACGACCTGCTGTATCTCGTGCCTCACGGCAAGTCCGGAGCCCGGGTGGCTAATGGCCTCGACGACGAGGAACGAACCGTCAACGTCCACGATCCACAGCCGGATCGTGTCGCCTCTGCGCGCGCCCGACCACATTCCGTCGACTCCATTGTCGGGCCAGGTGTACAAGAATCCGGGCTGACATGTTCCCTCCCCTTCGACCCTCAAGACCGCAGTCGCAGCCTGCTGACCCCCAACCCTGGTAGCTGCGGGCTGCTTGCCCGGTGCTAGACCAGTCCAAGGGAGGCGCCCGGCCGACGTCGCGTAGTGGACGAGGTCACCGGTTGGGTTTCCCCACCACTGACCGCAGGGTCTCACCCCATCAGGCACTCCTTGCGGGGCCGCCAGGAAGAAGATCGTCTCGGCGCTAGGACCCCCGGAGGTGCTCTTGCCGAAGTAGATATCTTGCTCGTTCCACCAACCCGAACCGGGCACGCCGAACGACACGGGAGTTCCACCAACGGTCAGCGTGTACCTCTTGTCTGCCTGTAGGCGACCGATCGGTGGCGGATGGAAATCGGGATCTGAAGAGGCCTGGCAGGCTGCCGTCACCATGACCGGCAGGACTGTGGATCCGGTGTTCAGCACCTCAGGGACCGCCAGCTGCCCGAGTGCTCCAGAAGCGTCGTGGTATCCGACGACAATCTCTGCTGCCGAAGCGGGCGGGGATTCCCCGCAGGGGGGATCGATGCTGACCCTTAACGTTGCCACGCCACCGAATCCGTTGACTTCCACATCCAGAGGTGGTCCAGGTCCTTCGAGAACCGGAGCCGGGCCAGGGGGGTCGATCACCTGCGTTCTGATCCACGACGGTGCCCAGATATCACTTGGTGTCGCTCCAACGGTCAGGGCCGTCAGGTTGTCGATGTAGACGGTTGACCCCGAGTTGTTCTGCAGCTTGATTTCGAGCTGTCCGT
>JAHEKZ010000024.1:0-21992 GCA_024644435.1 Actinomycetes bacterium
CGCCACGTCGACGTGATGCGGCCGTCGATGAAGCTCGGGGCGTGGACGATCATCATCGCCTTTGTCGGTGTCGCCGTCACCGGTCACTTCCAGGCCCAGGTGATGACCGAGCAGCAGCCCATGAAGATGGCGGCGGCAGAGGCCATCTACGAGACCGGCGAGAGCGTCGGGTTCTCGCTCTTCAGTCTGGGCACGCTGGACGGCTCGCAGGAGACCTTCCGGCTCGAGATCCCAGGACTTGCCTCGTTCCTGGCCACTGACTCGTTCAGCGGAGAGGTGGAGGGGATCAACGACATCCAGGCGAACCTCGAGGAGCAGTTCGGACCGGCTGACTACTCACCGAACATTCCGATCGCCTACTGGTCGTTCCGCTTCATGATCGGGTGGGGGGCGCTGGCTGCACTGGTAGCAGCCCTGTCGTTGATCGGCTTCCGTGGTGGCCGGAACCCCACGAGCAGGTGGATCGGCACGATCGGCATCATCACGATCTTCCTGCCGTTGCTGGCCAACAGCTTCGGCTGGATCTTCACCGAGATGGCGCGGCAGCCATGGGTCGTCTACGGGCTGCAGCTGACGGCGAATGGCGTCTCCTTGGCCACGAGCCCTGGCGAGGTGTGGACGTCGATGATCGTGCTCACGCTGCTCTACGGGGCGCTGGCCGTCGTCGAAGTGGCCCTGATGATCAAGTACATCAAGCTCGGACCCCCCGAGATCGCCAGCGCTGACGCGGATCGTGCATATGACGACCGTGACAACGACCAGCCCCTGACGTTCGCGTACTGAGCGGAGAATCTGACATGGAACTCGCAGACTTCTGGTTCGTGCTGATTGCCGTTCTGTGGATCGGCTACTTCTTCCTCGAAGGTTTCGACTTCGGGGTTGGTGTCCTGCTACCCGTGATCGGGAAGTCAGAGGCTGAGCGACGGGTGATGATCAACACGATCGGCCCGGTGTGGGACGGCAACGAGGTGTGGCTGCTGGTCGCGGGCGGCGCGACGTTCGCCGCCTTCCCCGAGTGGTACGCCACGCTCTTCAGCGGCTTCTACCTTCCGTTGCTGATCATCTTGGTGGCGCTGATCATCCGGGGCGTCGCCTTCGAGTACCGCGGGAAGCAGGACTCGGCGCAGTGGCGTTCGCGGTGGGACCTGGCGATCTTCGTCGGATCCCTGTTGCCGTCGATTCTGTGGGGTGTGGCGTTCGCCAACATCGTCCGAGGTGTACCGATCGACGCCGACGGCACGTACACCGGAGGGTTCTTCAACCTGCTCAACGCCTATGCGCTGTTGGGCGGTGTGGTCACCCTTGGGCTGTTCACCACGCACGGAGCCGCCTTCCTCGCGCTGAAGACGAAGGGCCCGGTGCGCGACAAGGCGCACGATCTCGTCGGCAAGGTGGGGTCGGCCACCGCTGTGGCTGCGGTGCTCTTCCTCGGCTGGACGTTGCTCGACCAGGGCGAGGTCGGGACGTGGATCACCTCCATCCTCGCGGCGGTGTCGTTGTTGGGCGCGCTCGCTCTCGATCGCATGAAGCGTGAGGGATGGGCCTTTGTTCTGACCGGGCTCACCATTGCGCTGGCCGTCATCACGCTCTTCATGACGCTCTACCCGAACGTCATGCCGAGCAGTACCGACCCGGCCTTCAACCTGACCATCGCCAACGCCTCGTCGACGCCGTACACCCTGAAGGTCATGACGTGGGTGGCGCTGGTGATGACGCCGATCGTGCTGGTCTACCAGTCATGGACCTTCTGGGTGTTCCGTCGCCGCCTCGGCACTGAAGACCTGCCGCCCCAGCCGGCGGCACCTGAGTCGGTCTCGGCCTGACCGCTCTGCCCGGTCAGGCCGAGACCGCCCTGACCGGGCAGACTGACCGCCATGCGCCCCTTTGATCCACGGCTGCTGCGGTACGCGCGGTCGAGTCGGGGGTTGCTCATTGCGCTCGGACTGCTGTCGCTCGTGCAGGCCGGCCTCGCCATCGCGCTCGCAGCACTGCTCGCCCTCTCTGTCACCGCCGTCTTCGAGGAGGGCGATGATCTAGCGCAGCTCTCACCCGTCGTGGTGGCCCTGCTGGCGGTCGTCGTACTACGTCCGATCACGCTGAACCTTCAGGAGAGCTGGTCGACGAAGGCCTCGGCCCGGGTGAAGGCGGAGCTGTCGGGCCACGTGATGGCTCAGGTGGCTCGTCTCGGCCCGGGTTGGCTGGTCTCGGCCAGACGATCGCGGCTCGTGGTGCTGCTGTCCTCGGGTCTGGACGCTCTCGATGAGTACTTCGCGCGCTACCTGCCACAGCTGGTGGCCAGCATCGTCGTGCCGATCGTGGTGATAGTGGCGCTCGCGCTGGCCGATCCTCTGAGCGCGCTGATTGTCGCCGTCACGTTGCCGCTCATCCCGCTGTTCATGGTGCTCGTCGGGTGGCGAACACAGGTCGAGCAGCAACGGCAGTGGGCCGCGTTGCAGACGTTGGGCGGTCACTTTCTCGACGTCCTCCGTGGGCTCGTGACGCTGAAGATCTTTGGTCGCGCTGAGGGGCAGGCTGTCGCCATCGGTGAGGTGAGCGAGCGGTATCGACGGCGCACGATGAGGGTGCTGCGCATCTCCTTCCTCTCGTCGTTCACGCTCGAGCTATTGGCGACGCTGTCAGTGGCCATCGTGGCTGTCGAGGTGGGACTTCGCCTGGTCGACGGTGGGCTGACGTTGCGGACCGCGCTCTTCGTCCTGGTGCTCGCCCCGGAGGCGTACCTGCCGTTGCGCCAGGTGGGGGTTCACTACCACGCCAGCCAGGCGGGGCTGTCGGCCGCGGACGAGGCGTTCAGCATTCTCGAGACGCCCGCCCCCCGCCCCCCGGAGGACACCAGCGACCTCGGGCTCACGACCGTGACCTTCGACGACGTGACGGTCCTTCACGACGGCCGGGTGGAGCCATCCCTCGCGACCACGTTCGACATCACCCCTGGCCAGACGGTGGCGCTGCTCGGCCCGAGCGGCGGAGGCAAGTCGACGGCCCTCGACTGCCTGCTGGGGATCGAGGTGCCGACAACGGGAGAGGTGCGCGCCGGGACGTGTGTGGTGCCGGCCTCGTGGCGTCACCAGATCGCCTGGATGCCGCAGCGTCCGGGGTTCGTGCGCGGCACCATCGCCGACAACGTCAGGATCGTGGCACCGGCCGCGTCCGATGACGAGGTCGAGCTCGCACTCCGCCAGTCGGGGGCAGACTTCGTCGACGAGCTTCCCGCGGGGATCGACACAGCACTCGGTGAAGGTGGTGCGGGGCTGTCGGTCGGTCAACGTCAACGCGTCGCGCTGGCTCGCGTGTTCGTGCGGCGAACGCCGATGGCGGTCCTTGATGAGCCGACGGCCGGGCTCGACGGCGCGACCGAGCGGGCCGTCGTCTCTGCTATCCGCACACTGCGCGGCGATCGGACCGTGGTGGTGGTAGCCCACCGCCCCGCCCTGGCTGCCGAGGCGGATCAGACGGTCGTCATTCGGCCTCCACGAGCGAGGGGTGGTCATCGTGAGTGAGACGTCCACCCTCCGTTGGCTGGTCGACCTCGCGCGCCCACAACAGGGCCGGCTGGTGGCGGCTGCAATTCTCGGAGCTGCGGCAGCAGCGGCGAGCGTCGCGCTCATGGGGACGGCCGCCTATCTCATCGCCCGGGCATCACAGCAGCCGCCGATCTTGACGTTGACGGTGGCGATCGTTGCGGTCCGCTTCTTCGGGATCAGCCGAGCGGTCGCTCGCTACGCCGAACGCCTGGTCGGCCACGACGCCGCCTTCCGGGTCGTCTCCGATCTACGGGTTGCGGTCTATCGGCGCGTTGTGCCGCTGGCACCGGCGCGTCTGGACGACCACTCGTCCGGTGATGTCCTGACGCGGTTTGCCAGTGACGTGGACACCGTCTCTGACGCGTACCTTCGGGTGTTCCCACCCTTTGCCGTGGCGGGGCTGGTGGGCACGTTGTCCGTGGCCGTCCTGGCCGTCATCGATCTCTGGGTCGGCGCCGCACTGGCGGTGGGCCTCATCGTGACGATCGCCGTCGTGCCCCGAGTGGTGGCTGCGTCGACCACTCGTGCCCAGGCGACACTGGCGTCGCTGCGGACCACGCACGCCGAGCAGGTTCTCGAGATGCTCGAGGTGCTGCCGGAGACGTGGGTGGCGGGGACATCTCGGCCCTTCCTCGATCGGGTGCACGACCAACGTCGCCAGCTGCTCAATGCCGAGGTGCAGATCGCCGGGAGCGCCGGCAGGGGCCAGGCGTTGGGAACGCTCGTGGCGGGGGTGACAGTGGTCGCCTGCCTCGCTCTGGGCACACGCTCCGTCACCTCCGGGGACGTCGACGGCGTTCTCCTTGCGGTACTCGTCCTCACACCGTTGGCCACTTTCGACGTGGCTGCCCCGCTGCCGGACGCGGTCCGTCGCTGGGGGGCCGTGTCCGCCGCGACCGGGCGGATTCGCGAGCTGGTCGACCGGGAGTGGGAGCCGGTCGTCAGTGGAGCCGTCGAGCCGAGCTCGGCGGCGGGGGAGCACGAGCCGGCGCACATCGAGCTCGACATGGTGTCCGTGCGGTGGCCTGGTGCTGCGGAACCGACGGTGCGCGAGGTGTCGGTTCTCGTCCCCGAGGGCGGCCGGATCGCTGTCGTCGGCCCCAGTGGTTCCGGGAAGTCGACGTTGGCCATGGCGATGGCGGGATTTCTGCCGCCGGAGAGCGGATCGGTCAGCATCGACGGACTGGACGCGCAGTCGTTGGGTCAGGCTGAGTGGCACGCGACGGTTGGCTTGCTCGAACAGCGCCCTTACCTCTTCGACACGACCGTCGCCGAGAACCTGCTGCTCGCCGACCCGACCGCCACCCGTGCAGCACTCGACGAGGTGCTGCGTCGCGTCGGTCTGGCTCCGTGGCTGTCGACCCTGCCCGAGGGGCTCGACACCCCCGTCGGCGAGCACGGGCGTCAGCTGTCGGGCGGCCAGCAGCAGCGGCTAGGGCTGGCCCGGCTGCTGTTGTCGGCCCATCCCGTTCTCGTGCTCGACGAGCCAGATGAGCATCTGGACGCCGTCTCTGCCGACGCGTTGATGGCCGATCTGCTGGGTGCCGCCCGCGGCCGCACGACCGTAGTGATCAGTCATCGGCTGGTTCCCCTTGCCGGGGTCGACGAGATCGTCGTCCTGGACGGGGGCCGGGTGATCGAGTCAGGCACGCATGGCGCTTTGGTGGCGCGTGGCGGCTGGTACGCCAGAACCTGGATGCGGGAGCAGGAGCTCGCGGTGATCGCCGAGGCCGCGGCTACGACCTGAGCCGGCCGGCGAAGGCCCCTAGAGTGGTCGCGTGACTTCGGGCCAGGACCACTCTTCACCGGTCCCGCATGCCCTGCTCGATGCCGTACTCGGAATTGCCGGCGACCTCAGCCTGTCGGACACGCTGAGGCGGATCGTGCAGGCCGCGGTGAGCATGGTCGACGCGCAGTACGGGGCGCTCGGTGTCTTGGGTCGGGACGGTCAGATCGAAGAGTTCGTCGTGGAAGGCATGACCGAGGAGCAGGCCGCCGTGATCGGGCCGTTTCCGCAGGGCAAGGGGATCTTGGGACTCGTGGTGCGGGACCCCCAGCCCTTGCGACTGGCCGACCTCTCTCAGCACGCTGACTCGGTCGGCTTTCCCGCCGGCCATCCTCCGATGCGCAGCTTCATCGGGGTACCGATCCGCGTGCGTCACGAAGTATTCGGCAATCTCTACCTGACTGAGAAGAGCGGCGGGCGTGAGTTCTCGGCCGACGATGAGCAGCTCGTGGTGGCGCTGGCCGCTGCTGCCGGAGTGGCCATCGAGAACGCCCGCCTCTTCGACGCCGTTGATCGGCGCGCGCGGTGGCTCCGGGCTTCGTCAGATGTGGCGTCGCTGGCCCTGCTCGGCGCCACCTCGGACGACGTGCTGTCTGCTGTTGTCGAACGCGCGCACGAGGTGTCCGAGGCGCAGGTGACCGGATTGGTCGTGGTGGAAGACATCGGCGTGGGCCGAGTCGTCACGTCAGTCGACTCGCCACCGTGGTCGACCCCGTGGCAGGGGTGCTCGGTTCGGGTGTACGGGGATGACGACGAAGTTGTTGCCGCCGAGCTTCCGGGAGCGCCGGATCAGATGGTGCAGATCCCGGTCCGCTCGCTTCGACGTCAGTACGGAACGTTGGTCATGGCGTCCGATGGCAGCGACTGGGGAGAGGCCCGCGGTGACTTGCTCGCCGCGCGCTCCTTCGGGGAGCAGGCCGCTCTGGCGATCGGACTGACGCAGGCGCGGGCCGAGCACGAGCGGCTCGCGCTGCTGGAGGAGCGTGACCGGATTGGGCGCGACCTTCACGACCTGGTGATCCAGAGGCTCTTTGCCACGGGAATGGTGCTGCAAGGAGCGCAGCGGCTCACCACCAACCCCGAAGTGAGCAGCCGCGTGGGACGCGCGGTCGATGAGCTCGACCAAACGATCCGAGAAGTGCGCAGCACAATCTTCGCCCTGCACCACGCATCGGAAGGGGGCGGGCTGCGTTCTCAGGTGCTGCAGGAGGCTTCTGCCGGTGCGAGCGCGCTGGGGTTCGAACCGACCGTGCGGTTCGACGGCCCCATCGACAGCACGGTGTCTGATGACGTTCGCGAGCACATCGTCGCGGCGCTCCGTGAGGCGTTGTCGAATGTGGCTCGGCATGCGGACGCAACGCAGGTGCGCGTCTCGCTCTCGGTCGAGTCGGACGAGGTTGTGCTGATCGTGACCGACAACGGCGCAGGTGTGCCACCGACCCGGGGCCGCCGCAGTGGCCTGGCCAATCTGGAGAGTCGCGCGGAGGCAGCCGGTGGTCGCTTCGTCATCGAACCCGTTCCCGACCAGCACGGGAGCACCAGGGGAACGCGCCTTGTCTGGCGCGCACCGACCGCCGGACGATGACCTCGCAGTAGCGAGTCGGCACGCACTGTGATGTCGTGCGCCGTTCGGTGGACGGCATCAGCCGTCGGCTTGACCGTGCTCCCGCCACCGGTCAGGCTCGTCCGATGCGCGCACGACGAGGGGTTGTGGTGGGGGCAGCCGTACTGGCTGCCTCCTTCATGCTTGCGGGGTCCGTCCCGGCGAGTGCCAGGACGCCGGCGACGATGCGGGTCGAGTACACGTTCAACTCGATCACTGACGGCTTCGTCGAGGACGCGTCGGGGCGCGGCCATCCCCTGACCCTCAGCGGCAACTACGCCGCAACCGACGGCGTCGCCAGCCCCGCCGTGGCTTTCGCGCCGGTGAGCCGGGCGTCGACGCCGCACGTGGCAGACCTGAACCCGGTGGACAAAGAGTTCGCCGGCACGGTGGTGTTTCGGATCGCCGATGACACCAGTGCTCTGACGGACACCCCGAACCTGGCGCAGAAGGGGTTCTTCAGCGATCCCGGCCAGTGGAAGATGCAGCTGAAGCCGGACATCGCCGCCGTGCAGTGCCGGTTCAAGGGCACGCTCGGGGCCGAGCTGGTGACGTCATCGGTGACCGGGGTCGACGACGCTGCCTGGCACACCGCTACGTGCTGGCGCTCGAAGACACAGGTGGGCGTCACCGTCGATGGCGCAGATGTTGCCGTGACTGCTCAGGTGGGAGACATCGCCAACGCCCGACCGCTGCTGATCGGTGCCAAGAGCCTGACGTCGAGCACCGACCAGTTCACCGGTGAGATCGACTACGTGTCGATGGCCGTGGGCAGCAGGGCCGCCGTCAGAAGCCGATTGGCGCTGAGCGGCAGCTAGCCGCGGTCGTGCTCGTCGAGTCTGGCGATGTAGGCGGCCGCCTGCGTGCGGCGCTCCATTCCCAGCTTGGCCAGAAGCGATGACACGTAGTTCTTCACGGTCTTCTCGGCCAGGTGCAGGGTGTCGCCGATCTGTCGGTTCGTCATCCCCTCACCGATCAAGTCGAGTATCCGTCGCTCTTGGCCGGTAAGCGACGCGAGCCGCTCGTCCCTGGGCTCGCCTCCGCGGAGTCGGTGCAGTACGCGCTCGGTGGCCTTGGGGTCGAGAAGCGACTCACCGCTGGCTACGCGTCGGACAGCACCGACGAGGTCGGCCCCGCGAATGTCCTTGAGCACGTAGCCGGCGGCACCGGCAAGAAGAGCGTCGACCATCGCCTCGTCGTCGGCATACGAGGTGAGCATCAGGCAGTTCACGGTCGGCATCATCGAGCGGATCTCGCGGCAGACCTCGATGCCGTTGCCGTCAGGGAGACGGACGTCGAGCACGGCGACGTCGGGCTGGACGGCCGGAATCCTCGCGAGCGCCTCGGCCGCGGTGCTGGCTTCGCCAACGATCTCGAGGTCGTCCTCGAGGCTGAGCAGGTCGTAAAGACCCCGGCGCACGAGCTCATGGTCGTCGAGCAGGAAGACGCGGGTCGTGGCACTTGCGGTGTCGTCGCCCTCGCTCATGGTGCTCCCGTGTCGCCGTTCGGGTGAAGCCTGGTCAGTACCAGCCCCCCCAGGCTAGGCCCCTCGTATCATCGTTGATGCCGGAGCCCCGGCAGGTCAGATCGCCGTGGCCCCGATCGCCGGGGGCCGTTCACCCGTTTGATGTAGTCCGGCGTGCTCAGTGTGGGGGCACCATGGGAGCATCGAAGGGGTAGCGACCAGCACGCCCGGCCCAGTCGGGCCCGGGACGACGAGGAGGGAGGGGTCGACATCATGGCACCGTTGCGCCCCCCTTCCGCGTGGCTGGCGGCCGGCCCAGAGAGCGCGGGGCGGGCCGCCTTGGCAGTGGTGCTCGCGGGCGGGCTCGTCGCCGGGGGGTTCACCACCATGGCAGTGGTGGCCAGCAACACCTTGGACTCGGTCCCACGACCGCAGGCGGGGGTGACGCCTGGCGTCCCGCAGGCCCCGAGCGGGCCGCTCCAGGTCGGGTCCGACGACTCGCCGACGCCCACGCCAGGTCAGACCGACCGGCCCACCGATGGCGCCCCCGGGACGGTCACTGCCCCTGGCCCCCTGACATCCGAGGTCTCCGGGCCCTCTGAACCGGGAGCTCAGTCGCCGACGGGCGGTCCGACCTCCCCCGAGGGACCACCGACGACGGGCGGCCCCACCGACCCGCCCACGGAGCCGACGCCGACGCCGACGCCAACGCCCACACCGACCAAGCCCCCGAAGCCGACCAAGCCACCGAAACCGACGAGCACGCCCACCAAGCCGCCGAACAACGGGGGCGGGAACAACGACGGCGACGGGAACAACGGGGGCGACAACAACGCGGGTGGAGGCACACCCGGTGGGGGAAACCCAAAGGATCCCAAGCCTGGAAAACCGGATAAACCAGGAAAACCGGATAAACCCGGGAAGCCAGACAAACACGGTGACAACGGCCACCACACAGGACACCAGCAGGGCAAGGGGCACGCCGACGGTCGTCCGGGGCAGGGCAAGGGACACGACACGGGCAAGCACCACCACGGCTAAGAGGCAAAACCCCCCATTGGGTGTTCCCCTGCCGGCCCTCGGGGGCCGATGATGGACGGGCCGGACACCCCGGCGACATGACCGGTCGGAGCAGCGACCCTGCCCCCCGACCCGCAGGAGGCGCCGAGTGGCTATTCCGACGCATGCACCCGATGACGGGTTCGTTCAGCTCCTCACCCCCGAGGGTGAGCGCGTCGAGAACTCTGACTTCCCCCTCGACATCACTGACGACGAGATCCGTGCGCTCTATCGCGACCTGTTCCTTGTGCGACGGGTCGACGCCGAGGCGACAGCTCTGCAGCGCCAGGGCGAGCTCGGGCTGTGGGCCCAGCTGCTGGGTCAGGAGGCGGCACAGGTGGGAGCCGGGCGGGCACTGGTCTCAGGTGACATGGCGTTTCCCACCTACCGCGAGCACGGCGTCGCGTGGTGCCGTGGTGTCGATCCGCTGACGCTGCTCGGACTCTTCCGCGGGACCACCAACGGGGGCTGGGACCCCGAGGAGCACGGTTTCGCGCTCTACACGATCGTGATCGGCGACCAGTGTCCGCAAGCAGTCGGGTACGCCATGGGCCTGCAGCACGATCGCGCTGAGAACGCCGTCATGGTCTTTTTCGGTGACGGTGCGAGCAGTCAGGGTGACGTCAACGAGTCGTTCATCTGGGCGAGCGTCTTCAACGCACCGGTCGTCTTCTTCTGCCAGAACAACCAGTGGGCCATTTCCGAGCCGCTGGAACGACAGACCCGCATCCCGCTCTTCCAACGTGCGTGGGGGTTCGGCTTCCCCGGCGTCCGGATCGACGGTAACGACGTCCTCGCGTGCCTGGCCGTCAGCCGGCACATGCTGCAGCGTGCGCGTGAGGGAGCGGGCCCGGCTCTGATCGAGGCGTTCACGTACCGCATGGGTGCCCACACCACGTCGGACGATCCCACGCGTTACCGGCTCGACTCCGACGTCGAGGCGTGGCGGCTACGTGACCCGCTCGAACGGGTGCGGTCCTTCCTGCACAAGCAGCAGCTTGTCGACCAGTCGTTCTTCACCGAGCTCGACGAGGAGGCTGAGCAGCTGGCCGAACGCCTGCGCGCAGGTACTCGAGCTCTCCCCAACCCGCTGCCACCCGACATGTTCGACCATGCCTATGCCGAGCCCCATGCACTGGTCGACCGACAGCGGGCGGAGTTCTCCCAGTACGTTGCCGGCTTCGCGCCCGAGGAGGTCTGATGGCCGAAACGCTGACGCTGGCGAAGGCAGTCAATTCCGGGCTTCGGCGCTCGCTGGAGGGGGACCCGAAGGTCCTCCTGATGGGAGAAGACATCGGACGCCTCGGCGGTGTCTTCCGGGTCACCGACGGGCTGCAGAAGGACTTCGGCGAAGACCGTGTCATCGACACCCCGCTGGCTGAGTCGTCGATCGTCGGCGCGGCGATCGGCATGGCGATGCGCGGCTATCGGCCGGTGGTCGAGATCCAGTTCGACGGCTTCGTGTACGTGGCCTTCGACCAGATCGTCAGCCAGCTGGCGAAGATGCATGCCAGATCGTCGGGGCGAGTCAAGGTGCCGGTGACGGTGCGCATTCCGTATGGGGGAGGGATCGGCGCGGTTGAGCACCACAGCGAGTCACCTGAGGCGTACTTCGCTCACACCGCAGGGTTGCGGGTCGTGACTCCCTCCAACCCGGTCGACGCATTTCACCTTGTGCAGCAAGCGATTGCGTGCGATGACCCGGTGGTCTTCCTCGAGCCCAAGCGACGCTACTGGGACAAGGCAGAGGTAGACGAGACCGCGGCCCCACCGTTGCCGATGGGTTCAGCCCGCGTGGTCCGGTCGGGACACGACCTGACACTCGTCGCCTACGGGCCGATGGTGCGCACGTGTCTTGAGGCAGCGGCCGCTGCAGAGTCGGACGGCACCAGCATCGAGGTGGTCGACCTCCGGTCGCTGTCGCCGCTCGACCTCGACACCGTCGCCCAGTCGGTCCGTCGGACCGGACGCTGCGTGGTGACCCATGAGGCTTCGGTCTTCCTCGGCATGGCGGCCGAGGTAGCGGCGGCAGTCGCGCAAGAGTGCTTCTACGAGCTCCAGAGCCCAGTACTGCGGGTCGGTGGGTTTCACACGCCGTACCCACCCTCACGGTTGGAGGAGCACTACCTACCTGACCTGGACCGAGTTCTCGACACCGTCGACCGCGCCCTGGCGTACTGAGGAGTGTCATGACGCAAGAGCGTCAGTTCTGTCTACCGGATGTTGGCGAGGGCCTCACCGAGGGTGAGGTGCTCAAGTGGCTCGTCGCGGTCGGGGACACCGTGTCCGTGAACCAGCCGCTGGTCGAGGTCGAGACCGCCAAAGCAGCCGTTGAGCTTCCTTCCCCCTATGCGGGGGTCGTCTCGTCACTGCACGCCGACGAGGGCCAGCTGCTGCCCGTGGGGGCACCGCTCGTGACCATCGGCGTCACCGGAGAGCCTGATCCGCCCGTCGCCGAGGCCGCTGCCTCGGGCAGCGGAGGCCCGGTGCTGGTGGGCTACGGGGTCACCGAGTCGGCCACCCGGCGTCGGCCCCGGGTGGCACCGCCAAGCCCCCATGGGACAGACCGGCCGGAGGCCGGCCCGCCAGGTGAACCGGTGAAGCCGGTGCGGCACGGAGGCCTAGAGGTCGGCCGCGCAGCCGAGGCTCGCTTCGCCACCGATGGCGAGCCGACGGTCGTGCGCGCCAAACCGCCGGTGCGTCGACTGGCCAGGCAGCTCGGCGTCGACCTGGCTTCGGTTCGGCCCACCGGTCGCGATGGAACGGTGTCGCGCGACGACGTCGAGTCGGCCGCGGCGCTGGCGCTGAGCGACGCCTCGTCCGGTGGGGGATCCGGCAGACCGATGCTCGGTGATCGGCGCGAGCCGGTACGCGGAGTCACTCGCAGCATGGCTGCGGCGATGACCGAGAGTGCCGCCACGATTCCGGCGGTCACCGAGTGGGTCGAGGTCGACGTCACTCGGAGCGGAGCGCTCATCGAGCGGATGCGCGGGTTGCCGGAGTTCAGCGACAGCAAGGTGACGCCGTTGGTGCTGGTGGCAGCTGCCTGTCTCACAGCGCTGCGGCGCGAGCCGAAGCTCAATGCGATGTTCGACGCCGAGGCCGGTGAGATCGTGCACCGGTCGGCGGTGAACCTGGGCATCGCAGTCGCGAGCGACCGCGGCCTTGTCGTGCCGCACGTCGGCAGCGCAGAGGCGCTCACCCTTGCCGAGCTATCCGTGGCGCTCGGCGACGTCGTTCGCCGCGGCCGCGATGGGACGGCGGCCCCGGCCGATCTGGTCGGGGGGACGTTCACGATCACCAATGTCGGCGTCTTCGGGATCGACGGCGGCACCCCGATGATCACACCGGGGCAGTCGGCGATCCTCGCGTTCGGGGCGTGGCGCGAGCGGCCGTGGGTCGAGCGCGGTCAGGTGGTGGTGCGCTCGGTGTCGACCGTCTCGTTGTCGTTCGACCACCGCTTCATCGACGGAGCCACTGGGTCACGGTTCCTCCGCGATATCGCCGACATCCTCGAAGAACCCGCGCTACTGCACCTCTGGGCCTAGCCCCGAGCTCGCCGAGTGCACACCTGGATGTCGTTCAGACTCGTCGAGTGCACGCCTGGATGACTACTTGACGACGAGCTTCTTCGTGCGCGACCACGAGTCGGCGTAGGCCGGCCCCATGCCGGAGAACACGCGGTACTTACCATCGGCGTTGGCTCCAGGCTTGAAGCTCAAGGTGTAGGCGCCGTTGGGCTCCAGGGCCCGGCAGAACAGCTTCTTCCAGGTACCGCCTTCCAGGTGCTGGAGGCACGCCTTGACCGGGGCGTCGTCGAGGAAGTCAGGGTTTCCCTGGACTTTTCCGTCGAACTTGACGGTGTCGCCGGCATTGACAGTCAGGCTGGGGGCGACAGTGACCGAGATCTTCTTCCGCACCTCGACCAGGATCCGCCCGGTCCAGCCGCCGACATCGCCGGTCGCCTGGTACTCGGCCCAGAACCAGGTGTTTGCGGTCAGGGTGGGCGACGTGACAGACCATTTGCCGGATGCGTCCGTCTTTACAGCCTTCGGCGTCGAGCCACCGAACTGCGGGTAGACGTCATACAGCATGGTGACGTTGGCGTTGGCGATCGGGGAACCGACATCGTCACGCAGCGTGCCCGACAGGGTGACCGTCTTTCCGCTCAGAACAGTCGTGGTGTTGCTCTTGATGGTGAGTGGTGTGTACCGGCCGGTGGCGGTGTCGAGCGCAGTGTCGGGATCGGCGCCGTCGGCAGGCACGATGGTGAACCCGGTGTCGTTGAAATCGACGGCGTAGACGCTGGCGTAGTAGGTGGTGTTCGAGTTGAGGTCTTCGAACTGGACGACTCGGGTGCCGGCGGCCTGGACGAAGCGGCTGCGGTCTGCCGTACCTGGCGTCGAGGCGCTGTCGTTGTCGAGGGTGACGAGGTACGCATCGAATGCGGGAGTGACAATCGGCGAGGCGTCGTCCCACGAGACGTCGACCTTCTTGGTGCCTGCCGAGTCGATGGAGAGATTCAAGGCACCGGCGGCGAGGGCGGACGGCCCGCTCAGGCTCAGACTGGTGGCCAGTAGGCCAGCGGTGGCAACGACAACGGCAAAGCGCTTCACGGATATCCCCCTGGGTGGAACGGTGGTCGAGAGACCGAGGGTAAGGCAGCCCTCGTCAGGGCGTGACACCAAGGCCAGAAATCACCCGTTCGGCCACGTCGGTGTCTCCGCCCACGACCACATCGATGGAGGCGTAGGGGCGCCGCCCGCAGAACAGCAGCTGCAATGACTCCAGCGACAGCTCGATAGTCGTGCTCGGGTCGTCAGTCCACGGCACGAGCTGCCCACGTCCGCTCTCGTCAACCTGGACGACGACCGTGCTGTCCGGTTCGCCCGTGATGTGCCACTCGACCACGCTCCCGGGAGGCGCCTCTGCCTGTCGGGCCACGATGTACGGCAGTGCGTCGACCATTCGACTCTGCGCAGCGGCGGCGGCCGGACCTGACATCCGTGTCGAGCGCCCGGTGGCCCACCTCACGTCTTGCTCGTGCGCCCACATGTCGAGAGTTCGGGTCGCCATCACCCGGGCGATGGGCTCGACCATGCCGGCGGGCCCGCGCATCTCGGCGTCCGGCGAGTCCGGGGCGTTGGTGAGCTGGCGGCTCCGCTCATCGAGCAGCTCGGCCAGCTCGTCGACGAGGTCGCGTGGGGGCCGAGCGCGGCGCGACTCGACACCGACCTCGGTGTACTGCTGGTGGGGGCTCGTGACATGCGGGAACAGCGACCAGTCGTGGATGGGAGACGGGACCGATCGCCCGGCGAGCTCGTCCTCGATCGCGTTGACGTGGGCGACGACGTCGAAGACCACCCATCCCGGGAGGTCGGTCGGCCGGTGCCATTCATCGTGGTCGAGGTCTCGCGCCACGGTGAAGACGCCGTTCATCGCGTCGAGGTAGGCGGTCGCCGCATCTTCCCGCGACCAGCTCTTCAGCTCCCGTGACATCCCACGACGCTATCGCGCCCTCCGGCGGCGTGGCAGGGTAGCCGTTGTGAAGGTTGCTGCCGTGCAGTTCGAGTTCGACGAGACCGAGGCCTACGACGCGTGCGTCGGCCGCATGCTCGCAGTCGTTGCCTCAGCAGCTGATGCCGACCTCGTGGTGCTGCCGGAACTGTGGCCGAACGGCGCGTTTAGCTACGACCGGTGGGACTCCACTGCTGAGTCACTGGACGGTGACCTGGTCGGCCGACTCTCGGACGCCGCGCGTTCGGCGTCCGTCGTGCTGCACGCGGGGTCGTTCATCGAACGACACCCCGACGGCTCGATGACGAATACCGCCCTGGTCTTCGAGCGAGACGGCTCGTTGAATGCGGTGTACCGCAAGATCCATCTGTTCGGGTTCTCTGAGGGCGAGCCGAAGTTCCTGGCGGCCGGCCGAGATGTGGTGGTCGCCGACACCTCGGCTGGACGCCTGGGGCTCGCGACCTGCTACGACCTCCGTTTCCCCGAGATGTTTCGCCGCCTGGCCGATGACAGAGCCGACTTGATCGTCATCCCCGCCGGATGGCCGGCAAAGAGGATCGAGCATTGGACGGTGCTGGTGCGGGCGCGTGCCATCGAGAACCAGCTGCCCGTGGTTGCCGTGGGTACCGCCGGTACCCACGGCGGCGTCGAGATGGGTGGTGCCAGCCTGATCGTGGACGCACTGGGCGTCCCCCTGTCCGAGGCGGGCTCGTCCGAGGTTGTCATTCGGGCAGAGATCGATCCTGCGCATACCCGCGACTGGCGAGAGCGCTTTCCGGCGCTGGGTGATCGGCGCCTCTAGGCCGGCCCAGCAGGGGCGTTGGCCGCGCGCAGCGAGCGCGGCGAGCGGATTGGAATGCAGTGAACCGATGTCCCCTCTGGTTGCGACAGGGTGAGTGAAGCCCTAGCCCCGACCACCGTTGAGGGACGACAGTGTCCACTGTGCCCAGCACCGAGCCCACCGACGCAGTGCTCCTGCGTCAGGTGGCCGACGGTGATCGGCGTGCGCTGGAGCAGCTCTATGCCCGTCACGCCGGATGGCTGCTCGTGCGTCTTGGCCGCCGGTGCGCTGATCCGGGGTTGGTCGACGAGGTCGTGCAGGACACGTTCGTCGCTGTCTGGCGAAGTGCGCGCCGGTATACCGGTCGGGGTGAAGTCGCCGCGTGGATCTGGGGGATCGGCGTTCGGCGGCTCGTCGACGGGTTGCGCAGGACGCCGCGTGCCGCCGTCGTTGCCGAGCCGCAGTTGGCGTCGGTCGAAATGTCCGCCGAGGAGCGCGTGCTGCTGGGCGTCCAGTACGGAGATCTCGCGGGCGCGTTGGACCGCCTCTCACCCGAGCTGAGGGCAGTTGTGCAGTCGACGGTGCTCGATGGACTGACTACCGCTGAGGCGGGTCGTCTGCTCGGGATTCCTCAGGGCACCGTCAAGTCACGCATGAAGCGAGCACGAGAAGTGCTGAGGGAGGAACTCGCATGAGCTGGCACGTTCCGGAGCAGCTAGCGGTCGCATACGTCGATGGTGCCGTGCAAGGCGCGCGGGCGGCTTCGGTTGAGGCGCACATCCTGACCTGTCCTGACTGCCGATCGCGGGTGAGCGCCGAGGCGCCTGGTGACCGGCTTGCCGACATCTGGTCAGGGGTCGTCGACGAGGTGGATGCACCCCGCCGTTCCTGGGGCGAGCGGGTGCTTGGTGCGATAGGCCTCCCAGAGACAGATGCCCGACTGGTAGCAGCCGCACCAACACTTCGCCTGTCGTGGTTGAGCTCGCTGACGGCGGTAATGGTCTTTGCGGCTTGGGCGAGCAACAGCACCGATCGCGGCATCCCTCTGTTCCTCATCCTCGCGCCGGTGGTTCCGGTGCTTGCCGTTGCTGGCGCCTATGGACCGCGAGTTGATCCGACGTACGAGATATCTGTGGCAAGTCCGTATCCGACGCTGCGCCTTGTCCTGCTGCGCTCGGCCACAGTCGTAGCGGCGTCAGGCGTGCTGGCTGTCGTGGCCTCCGCCTTCGTCCCGAATGGCCGGGTGGCCGCCGCCTGGCTCCTACCGTGCCTGGCGCTCGTATCTCTGACACTTCTGCTGGCCCGTTGGGTCGCGTTGCCTGTAGCCGCGTTCGCCGTGGCGGCTACATATGCCCTGCCGCTGCTCGTAGCGCTCGTCGACGGTCGTGAGGTGTCGAGCGCCTTGTTGTCCCCCGCCGCGCAGTGGACGGCTGCTGCCGTCGCCCTTGCCGCCCTGACTGTGATGACCGCTGACCCGCACCTGCGGGCCGCCATGAGGAGGAACTGATGACATCAGCAGCCGTGGTCAACGACGTCCGGCGTCGGTATGGCCGCACGCAGGCGCTCGACGGTGCGTCATTTGAGATTGGGACTGGCGTCACCGGTCTGTTGGGGCCGAACGGAGCGGGGAAGACCACGCTGCTCCGAATTTTGGCCACTGTAGCCGCACCAGACTCCGGGGCGGTTTCGGTCTTCGGCCGAGACCCTGCTGTCGCACGTGAGCGTGTCGAGATTCGTCGAAGGCTCGGATACCTGCCGCAAGATCCCGGCTTCCAAAGGGGCTTTAGCGTTTTCGAGTTCATCGACTATGTCGCGATCCTCAAGGAGATGACGAACCGACGCGAAAGGCACGATGAAGTACGCCGCGTTATCGACGCTGTCGACCTTGCCTCGGTCAGCGGCAAACGGGTACGCGCGCTCAGTGGTGGCATGCGTCGCCGTACGGCCCTGGCCGCCGCGCTTCTCCGTGACCCACAGTTCCTCGTCCTTGACGAGCCGACGGCAGGGCTCGACCCGGAGCAACGTCTGCGCTTTCGCGACCTCGTCTCTCGGGCTGGGGAAGGCCGCGCGGTGTTGCTGTCAACTCATCAGACCGAGGATGTCGCAGCTCTGTGTCAGGACGTAGTGGTCCTCGACAAAGGGCGGGTCCTCTTCCATGGCGCGCCGGCAGAACTGACCGCGGTAGCTGCTGACCGTGTATGGGTAGCGGACGAAAGACGTGGTGATGCTGAGCTGGTCTGGCGTACCGGGGAAGGGCGCTTCCGACACCTCGGCTCGCCACCGAACGGCGCCGATCTCGTGGTCCCCACGTTGGAGGACGGCTACCTCATGCTGGTCGGCCGCTTCGATGAGGAGGCGGCAGCATGAGTGCTGTTCTGGCGTCGCACGTGGACGAACACCGGGCGTTCGACGTTTCCTCGCAGGCGATCTGGTCGCTGGGGCTGCGCGAAGGACGTCGGATGCTGCTGTCGCCGGCAGTGCTGGTGATCCTTGGTTGGTCCGTCTTGATGACTGGCATCGACAGTGCCCTGAACTTGTCGACTGCGTCGCTCCCCACTCGTGGGGGGGTCTACGAAGGCCTCTCCTGGCTCGTCGCCCTCTATGCCGGACTGATCTTCTACATCGCATGTCACCTGGTTGCATCATCAGCACGGCGGACAAAGGCCGAAGGGCAGTTCGCGGCATCGCCGATGTCGCCCCGAATGCGCAGCGCAGGTCTGTGTGTGGGCGTTCTGGTCGGACCAGGACTTCTGGCGGCGACGGTGATGGTTGTTCTTGCGTTACTGGGCAGTGACTCCACCTACTCATATGGCGACGTGACGCCGATGAGCGTGGCTGAGCTGGCGCAGATCGCTCTGACGGTTGTAGGCGCCGGGATGTTTGCGGTCATGTGTGCAACGTGGCTTCGGTTTCCGGGTTCATTGCCGCTCGGACTGGTGGTTCTGGTGTTCGGCACGATTCTCATGTCGGACGCCGAGCGGGCGCCGATCAACACCTGGCCATGGTTCGCGCCCTACATCACTGCGCCGGACTGGAGCGACGAGGTGTGGGCGCTCATGGGTTCGCAGACTTGGCATGCGGTGTATCTCGCGGGACTGTGTGCGTTGGGTTTCTGTGCGGTGATGCTGCGAGAGCGCGAGGGACGCCTGCGGTGGCTCGCAATTTCTGCCGGAGTGCTCGCGGCTACAGCAGCTGCTGGGGCACTGCAGTTATGAGCGACACGCTCCCTGCGTCGCGTGTCCACGCTGGACCGACCAAGGGAGGGCTTGCGCAGTACGCCCTCCGGTTGACGAGATGGCCGATGCTTGCGACGGGGATCCTTGGGTCGTGGGCGGTCTTGTGGTTGGGGCACGCCGACGCCACCACAGCCACTGCGGCGACGTGGTTGCTGCGTGCTTCAGCCGCCGTCGTCACCGTGATGGTCGCCTTCGCTTTCGATGACCCCTCGGTGGACACCACAAGAGCTCTCCCCTCGGCTCGGGGCAGTCTGATGAGACTGCGGTTCAGCGTGGGTGGTGCGACCGTGGTGTTCGCCCTCGCCCCGGCCGTCGTGACGACGTGGTCGTACGTGGACGCGGCGTCCACCGTCCTTGGCCTGCTTGTCGAAGTGCTCGTGCTCGTGGTGTTGACCACGTCGGTGACTCTCGGGCTGCAGCGCCAGCTCGGTATCAGAGAGCCAGCACAGTTCGTGATTCTGGTGGTTCTGGTCCTTCTGCTGGCGGCGCAGCTGTTGGGGCAGCGATGGCCGCTTCTCGTGTCGCCCGGCCCGCTATGGGATGAGGCGCACTGGCGTTGGGCGGGCGCCTTGGTGGGGGGCCTGGTACTTCTCGGATGGCAGCTTCGCGATCCGGCTTCGACACCGTTGAGACGGTGGCTGCGCCGCTAAAGCCACCCCCAGCGGGGCCATGCCACACCGGTTCGAAATGACCGAACCAGCGGCTGCCCCATTCGTCGACAGACTGCGAGCTGATCTGAGCGGTTCACATGGTGTTGGTGCCGTCGGTTCGAAATGACCGAACCGGTGTGACATGGCCCCAAGAGTTGCCAGGGGTAGAGACGTGACCCGGACGATGACGATCACGTAGCCTCGCAGAATGACCGTCGAGCGACCCGAAATCGGCCGATTCGCCGAGACCTTCGAGCAGGTAGGAGCTGCCCTCGACGACTGGCTCGCGAAGGAGCGAGTAGACGCCCTGAGATCGCCGACCGACTGGCAGTCGCAGCTGGCCGGACCGGTTCCGCAGTATGGACTCGGTGCGGACGCGACGCTTCAGGAGTTCATCGACGTCGTCCTGCCGAACGGCCCACACCTCACGTCGGAGGCGTCCTGGGGCTGGATCACGACCGGGCCGTCGACAGTGCCGACAGCCGTCGCTGCCGCGAGTGCCATCGCTGCTCCCCAACGGCAGGCACTGACGGCGTTCAACATGCTCGAAGAACTGGCGTTGGACTGGCTGGTGGAACTGTGTGGGCTGCCATCGGGCATGAAGGGCGTCTTCTCGAGCGGGGGTTCCACTGCCAACCTCATCGCTCTGGGTGCAGCGCGGCAGTGGGCACTTGAGCAGAGGGGAATTGACCCTAGCGGCGCTGGTCTGGGTGGTCTCGAACTGGCCGTGTACACCTCGACGCAGGCCCACCACACCGTCCAGCGATCGGCGGGTGTGCTGGGGATCGGTCGGCGGCGGGTGCGAACGATCGCAACCGACAAGGAGCTTCGTCTCGACGCCGACGCGCTTGAGGCGGCGATAGCGGCTGATGTTTCTCAGGGCGTTGTGCCCGTGGCCGTTGTGGCAGCTGCTGGCACCACGAACACTGGTGCCGTCGACCCCCTTCGGCGGTGTGGCGAGATCGCCAAGAAGTTTGGCGCCTGGTTTCATGTCGATGGCGCCTACGGTCTGCCGGGCATTCTCGATGAACGGGTGGCACCGCTCTACGAGGGCTTAGAGCTCGCTGACTCGGCCATCACCGATCCTCACAAGTGGCTCAACGCACCGACCGGCGTCGCGGCAACTTTCGTTCGCGACCGGTCGGTTCTCTACCGCGCGTTCACGCAAGAGCCCGCCGACTACCTCGAGGGTGCCTTCTCGGACGACGACGTACAGGTGTCGTTCGACTCCATGGGAGTTCCGTACTTCGACTTCAGCGTCGAGCTGTCGTCGCCGGCGCGGGGCGTCATCGTCTGGAGCATTCTGCGGGAGCTGGGTGTCGACGGCATCCGCGCCCGCGTTGTGCAGGACAACGACTTCGCTCGGCACGTTGCCCGCCGAGCATCTGAACACGCTCGACTGGAGCTGCTGCTCGACCCAGTGTTGTCGATCTGCGTATTCCGCTACCGGCCTGGTCATGAAATGAGCGAGGCGGGCATTGATGCTGCGAACCGCGAGATTCTACGTCGGCTGGCACGTGAGACCAGGTTCATCGTGAGCTCAACCATCGTCGATGGCACCTTCGCGCTGCGTCCCTGTTTCATCAACCCGCGCACGTCGCTTGCTGATGTCGATGCTTTCGTCGATACCGTCATCACCCTCGGAGACGGCTTGGACGCGACACTTGTGGACGATCGTGAACGTTGACGGTGAAGGATCGTTTGGACGCACCCGGCGATCAGCAGGCGTCGCGTCCGTCGTTGGTGGTGCCGTCAGGGCACCTCGTGCCGTCCCATTTGGCGCCGGTCACCTTGGCCCTGTCCAGGGTGGCTCCGGTGAGGTCGGCTCGCGTGAGGATGGTGTCCAGCAGCTTTGAACGGGTGAGGTCTGCGCTAGTGAGGTTGGCGTCGGTGAGGTCGGCCTGAGACAGATCCGCCCCCCTGAGATTCGCTCCCGTGAGGTTTGCACCGGCGAGGTCTGCCCCCATCATTCTCTTGCTCGGCATGCTTGCATTGGTAAGGTCGGCACCGCTCAAGTCGACGCCTGCGAGTGGAACAGTGTCGAACCGACAGTCACTGAGATCTGCATTCGGGCCCGTGGCGGCGCACCTGGCATTCTCGGATCGCTGGTCGACGACGTACCAGACAGCGGCGCCGAAGTTGAAGAGTAGGAGCAGCGCGAGACCAATCGCGACAAACACCAAGGGGCCTGCGTTCTTCGGATGCATGTCCCGAATCGAGTCCCAGTTCATCCGGCCAGCCTATTGGCGCGACCAAGGCTGTGAGGCATTGAGTGAGAGCATGACGCCGTGGCGATACGACTGAGAGCACCTGAACTGTCCGGGCGCGGGTGGCTCAACACCGGAGGCCGCGC
>JAHEKZ010000024.1:22092-31996 GCA_024644435.1 Actinomycetes bacterium
CTGATCGACCCAGAGGGCTACATCGTCGCGCAGCTGTCGGGTGAGGGCCACCTGCACGCACTGGATGCACTCCTCACCGAGCTGGTGGCCGACCACACCAAACGCGGCACGCTGCACGTTGGTGACGGACCGTACGTACCGCCCCCGGCTGAGTCATCCACGCTGCGCTTTCCGGCCAAGGCGATTCGGCTGGCTGACGGTGGGTTCCTGGTCGCCGACTCGAGCCATCACTCGCTGGCGCACCTTGCTGCTGACGGTGAGACCCTCGTGCGCCGCATCGGAACGGGGGAACGCGGCCTGCTGGACGGAGCCGCCGAAACAGCACAATTCAGCGAACCCAACGGGCTGTGCCTGCTGCCGCCCGAAGTGGCTGACCGGGCGGGGTACGACGTTGTGGCGGCCGACACTGTCAACCACGCCCTCCGGGGAGTCCGGCTCAGCGATGGCTACGTCACAACGGTGGCGGGCACCGGCCATCAGTGGATGCAGGGCGACGAGATGGCATCCGACGCCGACCCCCGGACTCCGCTGAGCTCGCCATGGGACGTGGCCTGGTACCCGGCCTGGCGTGAGGTAGCCGTCGCGATGGCCGGAATCCATCAGGTCTGGTCGTTCGATCCGGTGACGCCCTCCGTCTCGGTGAGAGCGGGGACGGCGAACGAGGGCCTGATCGATGGCGAGGAACAGCAGGCTTGGTTTGCCCAGACGTCCGGGCTGAGCGTCGACCAGGACACGTTGTGGTTGGTGGACTCTGAGACGTCGAGCCTGCGCCGCATCCGCAATGGTGTGGTGCACACCGAGGTGGGAACCGGCCTCTTCGACTTCGGGTTCGTCGACGGCGACGCGCCCGATGCGATGTTGCAGCATCCACTCGGTTTGCTGGTTCTCCCCGACAGCTCAGTGCTGATCGCCGACACCTACAACGGTGCTGTGCGTCGATTCGATCCCGAGACGCGACAGGTGTCGACGCTTGCGCGCGACCTGGCCGAGCCGTCAGGCCTGGTTCTTGACGGTGAGACTGTCGTGGTCGTCGAGTCGACGGCGCATCGTCTGACCAAGATTCCCCTGGCTGGAGAGCTGCTGCAGGTAGGAGGCGAACCTCTCCACACTCAGCGACCGGTGACCATGGTTCGTCCTGGGCCATTGACACTCATGATCGAGTTCATGCCGCCTCCCGGTCAGAAGCTCGACGACCGCTACGGACCCTCGGCACACCTCGTGGTGTCGAGTTCACCGCCTGACCTTCTGGTTGCGGGAGGTGGCTCAGGCACTGATTTGAGGCGCGAACTCACGGTGTCCGACGCGGTGACGTCCGGCGTCATCCACGTGTCCGCGCGCGCGGCGTCCTGTGACGATGGTGAAGCGGAGTTCGCTGCCTGCCATGTCCACCAGCAGGACTGGGGCGTACCCGTGTCGGTCGATGTCGACGGCGACGCAGAGCTGAACCTGCCCCTCGCCGCCCACTGGCCCCCCGACAACGTGTAGGTCTTGTGGGCCTATGACCCCACAAGACCTACACATTGCGGAAGATTGCTGGGGTCATGGCCCCACCAGAGTTCCGCAATCCTGCGCGCTAGAACGCGGACTCGGGCAGGGTCATCGCGTCGAGGTCGGTGGCCTCAAGCACGGCGCGCTCGGCAGTGACGTGCGGCAGCACCTGGCGGCAGAACCACTGAGCAGCTACCACTTTGCCGCGGTAGAAGTCCTGATCTGGTTGCGCCGCGTCGTCCAGTGCGTTCAACGCCACGGTGGCCTGACGCAGTAGCAGCCAGGCCACGACGACGTCGCCGACAGCGAAGAGGAGCCGTGTCGTGTTGAGACCAGCGCGATAGATCTGCTCCGGGCTCTGCGCTGACGCCTGGGCGAATCGAGTCATCGCCGTGATCATGGCCTGCACGTCCTGCAGTGCCGCTCCGAGCAGCTGCCGCTCACGCACCAGCTCGTCCCGACCGCTCATCGCGACCGATGCAATCTCCTGGCCCAGTGCCGTAACTGCCCGGAAGTCATCCTTCACCATCTTGCGGAAGAAGAGGTCGAGGCCCTGGATCGCGGTGGTGCCTTCGTAGAGGGTGTCGATCTTCGCGTCGCGGATGTACTGCTCGATCGGATAGTCCTGCAGGTAGCCGGAGCCACCGAAGCACTGCAGCGACTCGGCCAGCAGGCCGTACGACTTCTCTGAGCCGTAACCCTTCACGATGGGCAACAGCAGGTCGTTCAACGCATGGTCGAGCGACGCGTCCTCGCCGGTCGCCTCCTTCACCTCGACGCTGTCCTGCACCGAGGCCGCATACAGCATCAGGGCTCGCAGTCCTTCGCTGTAGGCCTTCTGCGTCATGAGTGAGCGCCGAACGTCCGGGTGGTTGATCACCGTCACCCGAGGCGCGGTCTTGTCGGACGCCCGGGTGAGGTCCGGGCCCTGAACGCGAGTCTTGGTGTACTCGAGAGCGTTGAGGTAGCCGGCCGAAAGAGTCGCGATCGCCTTCGACCCCACGAGCATGCGGGCGTACTCGATCACCTTGAACATCTGCGCGATGCCGTCGTGCTCATCGCCCACGAGCCAGCCCACCGCGGGCTTGCGCTCGCCGAACGTCAGCTCACATGTGGCGGACGCCTTCAGCCCCATCTTGTGTTCAACGTTGGTGGCGTAGACACCGTTGCGCTTGAGCAGCTCGCCGGTGGACCAGTCGACGTGGAACTTGGGCACGATAAAGAGCGACAGCCCCTTGGTGCCTGGCCCGGCCCCTTCGGGACGAGCGAGCACCAGATGCATGATGTTGTCTGTCATGTCGTGCTCGCCGGAGGTGATGAACCGCTTCACTCCGTTGATATGCCACGAGCCGTCTGGTTGCCGTACCGCCGACGTGCGTCCGGCGCCGACGTCACTTCCGGCATCCGGCTCGGTGAGCACCATGGTGGCGCCCCAGCGCTTCTGTGCCCACACCTGCGCCCACTGCTTCTGCTCGTCGGTTCCGAGCTCGTAGACCAGCCGGGCGAACGCGGGGCCGGTCGAGTAGAGGTGCACTGCTGGGTTGGCGCCGAGCACCATCTCTGCGACGGCCCACCGGATGGACGGCGGCACGGGGGTCCCGCCGAGCTCGGTGGTCAGGTCGAGGTCGGGCCAGCCGCCCTCGGTGTAGGCGTGAAACGCCTTGGCGAACTCCTGCGGCATCGTGACCGAGTGGTTCGCCGGGTCGTAGACGGGCGGCGTCCGGTCGCCGACCACGAAGGCGTCCGCGAGAGTCGTCGTGGCTAGGTGCTCGACTTCGCGCAGCAAAGAGCGGGCGGTGTCGGCGTCGACCTCGGCGTAGCGCCCGGAGCCCAGGATCTGGTCTCGCTTGAGCACTTCGAAGAGCATGAACTCGATGTCACGCAGGTTCGCCTGGTAGTGGCCCATGGCTCGGCCTCCTGTGGGTTACCGATCAGTAACTTCTATGTTACTGGTCGGTATCCGAGGTGGTGACCTGAAGTACCGACCGGGCGCGTCACCCGTAGGATCGCGCCCGTGCCCACAGCCTCGATCCGCGCCACCGCCTGGATGGGATGGCTGTTCGTCATCGGCTCGGCCTGCTTCGTCGCCGGCGTGCCGATGGCCATGAACACCGCGTTGGCGCCCACCGCCAGCGCCGCGACCTTCTTCGTCGGCGCGCTCTTCTTCACGACCGCATCGAGCATCCAGCTGAAGCTGGCGTGGCGGGCCGGCCCTCAGGGTGAGTCGCTGTCAACCTCCGGGGCACTGTTGAGCCGAGCGCCGGCGTGGACGAGTTCGTGGGTTCAGTGGATCGGAACGCTGTTCTTCATCGTGACGACGCTGGCGGCCTGGATCGATATCGCCGGGGTTCAGTCCGTCTCGAATCAGGTGATCTGGCGACCCGACGCCGTGGGGTCGGTGTTGTTCCTGGTGTCGAGCGGCATCGCGCTGATGCCAGACGTCCGGCGTCATCGGCATGGGCACGCGCGCGATCGGTCGTGGACGATCAGCTCGCTCAACATGGTCGGGTCCATCTTCTTCGGGTTCTCGGCCGTCGGTGCCTACGTCGTTCCCGCGTCTGAGGCGCTGCTCAACGCCCGCTGGGCGAACGGCGGAACCCTGCTTGGTGCTGTGTGCTTCCTGGCCGGCGCGTGGCTGGTGGTCCCACGACGGGCTGGTGACCGCGTCGGGTAACGGCAGCTACGATGCCGCGGGCACCACGGTGTCGCCCCCGTGTTCACGCCACTGGTGAAGTCGACGACGCAAGGTGGGCAGTGCGAACATCCCGAGCAGCACCAGGGCTGAGACGGCGGCAGCGATCAGGCCTAGCCCGACGTCCTGACGGACGTTGGCGGTGTCGATGGGCATCACGATGGGTGCGATGAACGCTGGCACCGCGACCGCTGCGGCCAACCGCTGCCACGTTCCGCCGGCCCCTGTGGCGATCGTGCCCGCCAAGACGGTGAGGAGGAACCCTGCGAGGGGCACGGTGTAGAGCTGGCTGGTGTTGGGGACCTCGAGCGTGGAGAGCGCGATCACGGCCACAAAGGTGGCCGGCAGTGCAGTCCAGCGCACTGCCGTCATGAGTGGCACCGGGGACCGGCGCACGGGAGCGGCAATGAGTGGAAGGAGAAGCAGGACGGTCTGCACCGCGACACCGAGAACCAGTGGCCACGCGGAGGCATCGCCAGGTCGCTCCGTCCCCGGCGGCAGCACGAGGGACGCCCAGAGGCTCCAGTCGCCCCCTTCGCCGATCGGCGTGACGCTGAGCGGGCCTTGGGAGACGTACGCCGGGCCGATCGACACAACGGCGAGAGCCAGGGGGAGCGCCCACGCCAGGGCTCGACGCCCGGTCCACGCCAGCAGGACCACGGCGACCCCGACGAGCGCGAACTGTACGAGCATTTCCGTCGGGTAGAGGAAGTAGTCGGGCTCCGCGCCATACCGCCGTGCGCTCGCCAGGTCACCGCGTGCGATCAGTTCGACAACCTGCTGCATCTTCAACGTCTGTAGCTGCTGCAGCTGGAACTGCGCCAGCAGGAAGAGGATCAGTGCCTGCGCGCCCACGGCAGCGGCCCACAAGATGCCGGCGTCTGTCCACCGGCGTGGGCGTCCACCCGGGTCGGACGGTGAGCTGGCATGTGCAGCAACCTCAGGGATGGTCATATCTGACTATCGGCGGATCGCACCCCCGGTCTTGAGGTCGGTGCCTCAACAGGAGCGGTAGACGTACTTCTTCGACCCTGGGGCGGTGACGTTCCGGTCCCGCAGGATGATCGAGAGGGCGTCGCCCCACCGGTTGCACGAGTACTTGAAGTCCTGCGAGCGGTACTCGATGACGTACACCTGGTCGCCGTAGGCCTTGGTGTAGACGTTGCACTCCTGGTAGCGCCCGCACTCCTCTGCGACGGCGAAGTCGAAGCCCGTTGACTTGCCGCGGGCGGCTTGTCCAGCGGCGTTCTTCTGTGCGATAGCCAGGCCCGCAGAGTGCGCGTGGTCGATCATGAGCTTGGCGAAGGTGAACGCGTCGTCGCGAGTGAGCCGGCCGCCCGAACGCGTCCACGAGTCGAGGTTGTCAGGCTCAATCGCCTGGAATCCGTCATTCGCACACTTGGTGATCCACCCGTTGACGATCGCCGCCAGCTTGGTGCGCTTCTTCGCGGTGCTGATGTCGAACAGGATTTCGCCCCAGTAGCTGTCGACGACGTAGCCCCCGCTCTTCTTTCGCAGAAGCAGGTTGCGGTGGTGGCTCTTCCACCACTTCACCGCCCCAGGCTGTGTCTGGTACGCGTTCACGTAGCAGAAGTTGTAGGCGTCGGGCAGCGGGTCGGCCTTCCGATCACGCGACACCACCGTGACTCCGTCACGTGGTGTGTACGGCTTGCCGATCTGGTAGTCCCACTTCGCATTTGCCGTGGGCAGCACAGGGTCACTGGCGGCGAAGGACGGCGCTGGCCCCGACACCGTCGTCAGCAGAGTGCCGATGGTCAGCGCAGCCACGCCCACCCTGCGCGTGAGCATCATCAAGCAGACCGCCTTTCGGTGTCGGTTCTTCATCGACACGCGTCTCACCGTCAGCGTTGGGCCTAACGAGTGAGGACCCGGACTGCGGGGGACGGTTGCGTCGGTCTTGGCCTACAGGTAACGTGCAACCAAATGGTTGTACGTATGAGCGATGCCAGGCGGACCGACCGGAGATTCCATGCCCTGGCTGACCCCACGAGGCGGGACATCGTCCGACGAGCGCTGGCCGATGAGCTCTCGGTGACGGCACTCGCGACGTCCTACCGGATGAGTTTCGCTGCGGTTCAGAAGCACGTGGCGGTGCTCGAGCGCGCCGATCTGGTGACGAAGCGACGGAGCGGTCGAGAGCAGCTCGTTCGCAGCAGCATCGATGCCCTGAGGTCGGTGGCCGAGTCGCTCGACCAGCTTGAAGAGGTGTGGCGTGGCCGCATCGACCGTTTCGGTGCGGTGCTGGCCGACGAAGCAGAGGGAGACCAGCAGTGACGGTGACCAACGTGCACAAGGACCAGGGGACCAGGACGATGACGATCACGGCGTCGTTCGACGCACCCATCGAGAGAGTGTGGCGGCTGTGGCAAGACCCGCGCTTGCTGGAGAGATGGTGGGGTCCCCCGACCTACCCTGCGACGTTCGTCGACCACGACCTGTCACCTGGAGGCTCCGTGACGTACTACATGACAGGTCCGGATGGCGACAAACATCACGGATGGTGGCGAGTGCTGACGGTGGACGCTCCTCGGGGCTTTACCTTCGAGGACGGGTTCGCGGACGACTCCGGCGAGCACAACACCAAGATGCCGACCCTGTCGGTCCGAGTCGCGCTGAGTGCTGCGCCGGGCGGGGGAACGCAGTTGATGATCGAGACGACCTTCCCGTCGCTGCAGGCCATGAACGAGCTGGCCGAGATGGGAATGGAAGAAGGTATGACGGCAGCCATGGGCCAGATGGACGACATCCTGCACGAGCTCGCAGCCGAGTAGGGCTGGTCACGAGAAGGGAACTCCCACTCTCAGCGAAGGGAGCTGGCGGCCACCCGGTCCACCTGGGGCGGCTTTCCCTACTCGTCAAGAAGGCTGTGCAACGAGGGGTTGTCGATGTCGGCCGCCAGAAGTGCGGCTGCCGAGGCATCGCCGTCGTGGCCGAGGGCTGCTCCGTGGAGCAACGAGCGGACGATCAGTTCCTTCATGCCGGTTCTTGACGCGAGCTGCCTCAGGGCGTCGACCCATTGTTCGGTATCGGGGTGGCCATGACGCAGACCGAGGTGGCACTGCGCGTCGAGGATGTAGCCGTCGAGCCAGACGTACGGGTCGGCGAGCCGGTTGCAGCGGGTTCGGGAGTCGGCAAGCACCTCGAATGCGAGGTCGGACTCGCCCTTTGCGGCAGCGACCATCGCCACGCCGCGGGCTGACATTCCTTCCCAGCAGGGATCGCCGAGCTGGCAGGCTCTGGCAAAGGCCTGGCGCAGAAGCTTCTCGGCGCCGTCGGTGTCATGACGGGCCAGTTGCACCTCACCTCGCATCGTCTGGGGCCACGGCAGAAGCGCCAGCCAGTGATCGCGCTGAGCAAGCTCGATGGAGGCGTCGAGATGCTCGGCCGCCGAGTCGACGTCATTCCGGAGCAACCCGATCCTGCCCAGCATCGAAAGCCCCCACGCCTCAAGGCGTGGCTCGCCAGCCAGTCGCGACAATTCGATCGCACTTTCGAGGAGGGCTGTCGCCTTCCCGTAGTTTGCCCGGTCGCTTTCGACCGACCCGAGGTACGTCGTCGCCTTCGCCATCATGGACGGTGAGTCGTCCGCGAGCTCAACGGCATCGGTCAGCCACAGCTCAGCGCGGTCATAGCGGGCGCGAAGAAAGTCGACGTAGCCCACTTCCGCCCTCGCTCGGGCCATGGAACTACGGTCGCCGTCCGCGTGCGCGATCTCGTCAGCTTCGTAGAGAGCGGCAACTCCCTCTTCGTCGAAACCGCGGAGTGAATGGACCAGGGCTTCGGCCAGCACCAGCCGAGAACTGACACGCAGCTCCGCCCGGCTCGTACCATCCGCCATCCTGACCGCGGCTCGCAGCGACTGCACACCTGCTTCTACCGCCCCGGCGGCTACCGCAGCTGAGCCCGCCTCCACGATCGCCGCGACCGATTCCGGATCGGCAACACCCGAGTCGTGCTCCTGTGTTTCGTGCATCGCTGCATGCACTGCCGGTCCGGGGGCCACTCCGAGTTCGCGGTCGAACAACTCGGCACACGCCGCAAACTGTCGCTCGGCAGCTGCGTCGTCTCCGGTGAGCCGATACAACCGGATCACCAGCGCCTGATGGTTCTCGTCGAGCGGACTCATCATCGACGCGCGCATCGCGTAGCGCAGGGCAGCCTTCTTGTCGCCGCGAGACATCGAACCGAGTGCGGCCTCGTGCAAGATCGCCTCTGACGCCGCGGCCACGTGCCGCTGCTCGGACAGCAGCCACGACTCAAATGCCGGGGCACCCTGTAGCGCGATTCCGTCGAGCAGGAGCGATCCCAACCCGGGCAGGCCCACCGCTGTGGACCATGCACCCTTCGTCACAAGTTCGATATCGACCACCGAGTCAGCGGGGAGCTGGAGGTCGACTGGGTCGCCCTCAACCCTCCCGCCGTCGCCGAGGCTCTGCCGGATCTCTGAGAGGTTCCATCGCAACGCCCGGAGCGGATCGTCAGCCTCAGAGAACAACAACGAGGCGAGTTGCCTGCGCGCAGGTGGGTGTTCGCTCAGTAGGAGGTAGGTCAACAAGGCCCAGCTCTTGCGACTCCGGAACTGGTAGACCTCACCCGACGAGCTCTCGATGCGCGGACGACCGAGAAGATGGATTGTCAGGCTCATGATTGCCTGAATACTGTCACGTTCCCGCCGGTAACCGACTCTCGACGAGCTGTGCAGCAGCGGTGAGCACCATCGGCTCGGGGAAGTCTTCGCAGTACTGGTAGACGTGCGCCATCCGCACCACGCCATCGCTGGCGATCACGAACTCAGCTGTCGCCCGCCACGGATCATCGACGGGCGGCCGACCTCCGGCCCGGCGATCGTCCTGGAAGCTCACGCCGACATCGTGTGGATGCGACCAGAACTCAGTGGGGGCGTCGTAGAGGACGCGTTCGACCGGCCAGTGGCCGATGCCGTAGGCACGGTATGCCGCGTAGTCCGGGTCGCAGAGCACTGCGCACGGCAGGCCGAGCTGATCGCGGTACGCGGCGGCTCGCGCAGGTTCACCCTGCGAGACGATCACGGGCATGATGCCCGCCTCTTGATAGGCCGGGTACTCCTCAAGCAGTCGCTTGGCCCGATCGACGCCGCACCCACATCCGAAGTGGCGCCAGAACATGAGCAGAACCGTCTGATCGGCCCAGAACTCCGACAAGGACCGAGGTGCACCTGTGTGGTCGGCCAGCACGAAGTCCGGTGCCGCAGCTCCTCCCCTTAGCCCGACCCCCTCGGGTTCGGTCGGGCCCGCGGTGAAGCGCTCCAGCCATTCGGACTCCGCCTCGGCGGTCAACTCCTCGAGTGTGCGTAGCTCCGCGGTGCTCACGCGTGCTCGCTCACCGGGTAGATCTCGTCAGCAACGAGCCCGTGGGCCTCGCGATGCACGGTGTTCGCAGCCTCGGCGTCGGGCGCTTCGACCAGGCAGAAGATCTTGCCGGCCGCCTCATCAACCCAGTAGCGCACATAGTTGACTCCATGCGTGTCTTGGTGGGTGAGGTCTGCCTCGTGAGCGCCAGCGACGTCAGCCGCTGAAACTCCTCCTTCAATGGTGTGTACGTCCATGAAAAGCTGCACGGGGGATCCTGTCTGTTGGGAGACCGGATCATGTGCGCCGGTCTCGCGGGATACGGCAGCAAACCTCGCCCGCGTTTGACGCAGCGTTTGACGTTTCTCGGGAGATG
>JAHEKZ010000025.1 GCA_024644435.1 Actinomycetes bacterium
TCTCGATGGTCGAGAGTCGGTCGGGTGGGCCGTAGTACTCGGTCGCCCGCTCACCTACGTGAGCCGCTCGCAGTTCGTGAGGGGTGCCACGCGCGACGATCGCCCCATGTGACATCACCGCGACATCGTCGGCCAGACGCTCGGCCTCCTCGATGTAGTGCGTCGACATCAGGACGGTGGTGCCCGCAGCCCGCAGGGCGTCGATCAAAGACCAGAGCTCCTGCCGCACCTGCGGGTCAAGGCCCACGGTCGGTTCGTCCAGCAGTACCAGCTCCGGTGTGTGCACGAGACCTCGGGCAATGAGTAGCCGACGCTTCATGCCACCCGACAGCTCGGTCACCTTGGAGTCTCGGCGGCTTCGAAGCTGGGCGATTCCCAGAGCTCGCTCAACTGCCTTGTGACGTTCCCGGCGCGGAACGCGATACAGCACGGCGAACATCATGAGGTTCTGCTCGACCGTGAGGTCAGTGTCGAGGTTGTCGATCTGCGGGACGACGCCCATGAGCGCTCGCGCCTGCTTGGACTCTGTCCGCACGTCGTAGCCGAGCACGTGGATGGAGCCGGAGGTCGGTTTGGTCTGCCCGGTCAACATGCGCATGGTCGTGGATTTGCCCGCGCCGTTCGGGCCGAGCAGTCCCAGGACGATCCCACGGGGCACCGTCAACGACAGGCCGTTGACAGCGGTGATCTGACCGAACGTCTTGACGACCTGGTCGAGGACGATCGCGTTTCCGGTCAGTACTGCACCGCCGCGTACTTGCGCAGCTTGCCGAGCCGGTGGTCGCTCTCCATGAAACGGATGGTGCCGCTCTTGCTGCGCATCACCAGGGTCTGCGTCGTTGCGCCCTCCGCGTGGAACCGGACCCCCTTCAGCAGTTCGCCATCGGTGATACCGGTCGCTGCAAAGAACGCGTTGTCACTCGAGACGAGGTCGTCGGTGGCAAGGACCCGTGACATGTCGTGGCCGGCGTCGATCGCCTTCTGGCGCTCGTCGTCGTCGGTGGGCCAGAGCCGCCCCTGGATCACGCCGCCGAGGCACTTGATCGCGACCGCAGAGATGATTCCCTCGGGAGTGCCACCGATCCCGAGCAGCAGGTCAACGCCGGTGTCCTCGCGGCAGGCCATGATCGCTCCGGCGACGTCTCCGTCGGAGATGAACTTGATCCGTGCACCTGTGTCGCGGATCTCCTGGACCAGGGTTTCGTGTCGCGGCCGGTCGAGGATGCACACCGTGACGTCCTGCACCTCAATCTTCTTAGCCTTGGCGACCCGTCGGATGTTCTCCTTCGCCGGCAGTCGGATGTCGACGACGTCAGCCGACTCGGGGCCGGCCGCCAGCTTCTCCATGTAGAAGACCGCCGACGGGTCGAACATCGTGCCGCGCTCGGCGACCGCAATCACTGAGACCGCATTGCTCATCCCCTTGGCGGTGAGCGTGGTGCCGTCGACCGGGTCGACTGCCACGTCGACGTCGGGACCGGTGCCGTCGCCGACCTTCTCGCCATTGAAGAGCATGGGGGCGTCGTCCTTCTCGCCCTCACCGATGACCACGGTGCCGTTCATGCTGACCGTGTTGATCAGGGCACGCATTGCCTCGACAGCGGCACCATCGGCGCCGTTCTTGTCGCCGCGGCCCACCCAGCGCGAGGCTGCGACGGCGGCGGCTTCGGTGACCCGGCCGAGCTCCAGGCCCAGATTTCGGTCCGGAATTTCAGGTGTCGTGGTCTGATCGGTCACGGGGTCCCCTCGGGTTGGCTGCCAACGATCGTATCGGGGTGTTCCTGGACGTCGCCTAGGCTGAGGCGGTGAACCCACGTGAGGCGGCGGTCAAGGCCGCCAGCCCGCTGGCCGGGTTCTCCTTCGACCGCCATGAGTGGTCAGGAGCGGTAGCCGATCTCGGTGTGCTGGTGCCGATCACCGTGGCGCTGATCGTCTCCAACGGCCTCGCGCCGACAGCGGTTCTGCTGCCTCCCGCCCTCCTATACCTCGTGAGTGCCTTCCGCTACCGGCTTCCGGTACCCGTCCAACCGCTCAAGGCGTTCGGTGCCATTGCGATCGCTCTCGGGCTCGGAGTGGACGAGATCGCGGCGGGGGCGATCCTGATGGGGGTCATCTTCGTGTTCTTGGGGTTGACCGGACTTCTCGACCGGGTGGCCCTGATCTTTCCTCGCTCGGTGATCCGAGGGGTCCAGATCGCCGTCGGTCTGCTCTTCCTCAAGGTGGCCTGGGGGCTGGTGGCTGATCCGCCTTCCTCATTCCAAGTGCCCGACATTTCGGCAGTGTGGTTGGTGGTCGCCGGCATCGCGGTCGCCGGAGTGGCCTGGTTCGGACGCCGTCACGGGGCCGGCCTGGTCGTCGTCGTGATCGGGTTGGTCGTCGCGGTGGCCACCGGGTGGTCCGATCTCGCCTTTGGCCCGTCCGGAGTCCCGCTCCCGGCGTTCAGCGTCGAAACCTTCGTCGCTGCCGCCACCGCCCTTGTGCTGCCCCAGGTGCCGCTCACCTTTGCCAACTCGTGTCTTGCGCCGGCAGACGCCGCCCGCGTCTACTTCGGCGAGGACGCCGCCCGTCGGGTGACGCCCAGCAGGTTGGCCACCAGCCTTGGTGCGGCAGACCTGGTGGCGGGGGCGATCGGCGGAATGCCGGTCTGTCATGGCGCCGGCGGCATGACGGCGCACAGGTCTTTCGGTGCGCGTTCCGGGGGAGCGCCGTTCATCATGGGGTCGGCCCTCTTGGCGCTGGCCGTCGGATTCGGCGCGGGCCTTGCTGGAGTCCTGGCGCACTTCCCGGTGGCGGTGCTCGCCGGGTTGCTCGCTGTTGCGGGACTGCTGCACATGGCGCTCGCTCGCGACCTCAGGGCGAGGGGTGACTGGCTGGTCGCGGTGATCGTCGGAGTGTCAGGTGTCCTGGGGCAGCTGGCGCTTGGTCTGGTGATCGGACTGGTGCTTGCCTGGGGCCTCGGGCGTCTTGATCGCTCGGTCGCCGCGCCCGAACGCACGTGATGCGAGATCATGGGGGTATGTCAGCCCCCGTTACGTCGCCTGCGCCAAAACGTCCGCGTGGTTTTGAGACGACACGCGACATGGTGTTGTCGATGGCGGTGGTCGGCGCAGTCGTCCTTGGCATCTTCTGGATGGTGGCCTGGCAACGCCCCGAGGTGCAGGGACCAGTGCGCCCAGTTGTCGATGTCGAGCAGGTCTTCACCGACGTGCGGCTGGGTGACACGTTCGCGGTCGGCGAGCCGACCGGGCTTCCCGATGGCTGGACGGCCACCAGCGCCTGGTTCGACACCGCGGCGGTGTCAGGGGCTGTGGCTGGGGGCGTGCTGCACGTTGGGTACCTGACGCCCGCAGGGTCATATGCGGAGGTGCGCCAGACCGATGGTGATCCCTCGGCCGCGGTGGACGACTGGGTGGACGGGGCAAGCGAGGTCGATCAGGTGGTCATCGGCAACCAGACCTGGACCAAGGTTGAGTCGGCAGAGTCGGGGAAAGTGGGCCTGGTGCTCACCGACGAGGGCGTCACGGCGGTCGTGACGGGCAAGGCTGAACTCGACGAGCTGCAGACTCTGGCCGGTTCGCTGCGCCGTTAGTCGTTGTCTTCGGTTGGCTCGGCATCGCGTGGAGTAGCAGCCTCCAGGCGTGCGCGGGCGCCGTCGAGCCACGTCTGACAGATGGTGGCGAGCTCTTCGCCTCGCTCCCACAGAGTGATGGAACGCTCTAGCGTCAGGCCTCCCCCCTCGAGCTGCTTGACGACCTCGATCAGCTCGTCCCGCGCCTCCTCGTAGCCGATGGTCGGGGTCTCGTCCGCTGTGGTCATGACTCTCCTGAGGTGGTGGCGATGAACTTGCCGCCGGCGACGCGAATGGTCAGCTTCGACGGGGTCTTGGGCGGGGTCCGGACGACAGTGCCGTCCTCGGTCTGGACGAGGGCGTAGCCGCGGTCGAGGGTGGCCTGAGGTGACAGTGCCCGGACACGTGCTCGGGTGTGGCTGAGCTCGGTATGGGCGTGGTCCAGACGGCTGGAGACCGCCCGCCGACTGCGGCCCAGCAGCTCGGTCAGGACCTGCCCGTGCGCGTCGACCAGGCTGACCGGGTGCGCGAGCGCCGGTCGGCTTCGTACCTGGTCGAGACCGGTCTGCTCTGCCTCCAGCCGGTGGAGAACTGCCTCGGTGATCCGGCTGCGGGCTGCGGCCACGGCCTCGAGCTCGGCTTCGACGTCGGGCACGATCCGCCGGGCCGCGTCGGTCGGGGTGGAGGCTCTGACGTCGGCCACGAGGTCGAGGAGTGGGGCATCCTGCTCGTGGCCGATGGCGCTGACGACCGGGGTCGCGGCGTTCGCCACGGCTCGGATCAGGGTCTCTTCCGAGAAGGGGAGCAGATCTTCGACCGAGCCCCCTCCGCGCGTGATCACGATGACGTCCACCCGGGAGTCGGCGTCGAGCTCGCGCAGGGCATCGGTGACCTGGGCTGCGGCGGCCGACCCCTGCACAGCGACCTCTCGTGTGTGGAACGTGACGGCGGGCCATCGGCGTCGCGCGTTCTCCACGACGTCGCGTTCGGCCGCCGAGGCGCGACCACAGATCAGCCCGACACCCCGAGGCAGAAAGGGGATGGGCCTCTTGCGCTCTGGTGCGAAGAGGCCTTCGGCGGCTAGGGCCGACTTCAGCCGCTCGAGCCGGGCCAAGAGCTCGCCGAGCCCCACATGGCGGATCTCGCGCGCGGAGAGAGAGAACGTGCCTCGAGCGGCGTAGAACGAGGGTTTGGCGAAGATCACCACACGGTCACCCTCGGCAATGACGGGCTCGGCGGCGTCGAGCACCCTCCGAGAGCACGTGACGGTGACCGACAGGTCGGCGGCGGTATCTCGCAGCGTGATGAAGATCATTCCGGCGCCAGGGCGACGGCTGAGCTGCGCCACCTGGCCTTCGACCCAGATGGCGCCCAGCCGGTCGATCCAGCCGGCAACCGCCTGCGCCACCGTGCGAACGGCTGCGGGCTGGTCGGCTGAGGTCTGCAGGGCCACGGCGCAGAGCGTACGGGGCGCCACCGACGGGCACCGCCACCTGGCTCGTCGGGTGGGGGAGGCACGGTCCACTTACGATGGCCCCATGGCTTCCCCTCAGCGACGAGTCCTCCTGGCCGCCCCCCGCGGATACTGCGCGGGCGTCGACCGGGCCGTCATCACGGTCGAGAAGGCCCTCGAGCTCTATGGGGCTCCCGTCTACGTGCGGAAGCAGATCGTCCACAACCGTCACGTGGTCGAAGACCTTGAGCGCAGAGGGGCGATCTTCGTCGAGGAGACCGATGAGGTGCCCGAGGGGGCGTTGGTGATCTTCTCGGCGCACGGTGTGGCGCCCGTCGTCCACGACGAGGCGGCCGAACGCAACCTTCGCACCATTGACGCCACCTGCCCGTTGGTGACCAAGGTGCACCACGAGGCACGAAGGTTCTCTGGCGAGGGCTACCAGATTCTTCTGATCGGTCACGAAGGTCATGAGGAGGTCGTAGGGACCGCGGGTCAGGCCCCTGACTACATCACGCTGGTCGACGGCCCCGATCATGTCGACGAGGTGTCGGTGGACGATCCGGACAGGGTCGTGTGGTTGTCGCAGACGACGTTGTCGGTCGACGAGACGATGGAGACAGTCGACCGGCTGCGCGGTCGCTTCCCGAATCTGTTGAGCCCGCCGAGCGACGACATCTGCTACGCCACCCAGAACCGTCAGGCTGCCGTGAAGCTGATGGCGGCTTCATCTGACCTCGTGATCGTAGTCGGATCCGGCAACTCGTCGAACTCCGTGCGCCTGGTCGAGGTGGCACTGGACGCCGGGGCCAAGGCGTCGTACCGGGTCGACAACGCGGGGGAGATCGACGAGTCGTGGCTGGACGGAGTTGCGGTGGTGGGGGTCACGAGCGGCGCGTCGGTGCCCGAGAGTCTGGTGGACGGCGTTCTCACCTGGCTGGCAGACCGCGGGTTCGGCGACGTCGAGACGATTACCGCAGCCGAGGAGTCACTGGTGTTCTCGCTGCCTCAGGAGCTGCGCCGCGACCTCAAGAAGTCCACACCTTCGGGGTAGCTTCGGGTCGTCATAGGCACCCAGGGTTTCCCCGCAGGTGTCAGGGGCGGGTGGCGCGCCAGTAGCGGTACCCCACGATGGCGGCGGCCAGCCCCGTGGCGATCATCAGGGGGGGTGCCAGCGTTGTCAGGGCGGTCAGGGTCTTGACCATCCACCCGCGGAGTCCTGCAATGTTTTGGGCAAAGATCGGGTTCACGGCCGCGACGGCCAGGATGGCGAGCGGCGGCATCACGATGGCGCTGCGCAGGGAGGCCTTCGACACCTCGGCCGCGCAGTAGACGCAGACCAGGATGAAGGGGATCGAGAAGACCCATCCCAGACCATCGGTCAGTAGCTCGGCAATGATCGAGGCGACGATGCTGACGCCGCCTCCGAGCAGGGCGACGCCACTACTGGTGAGGCCCTGGCGCGACGTCGACCGGACGATTCGACCCGGCCGTTCGGCGGGAGGCTCCGAAGGAGACGTCACAACCACTGGCCGATCGGTGCGAAGGGGAGTAGACACACCGCCTACCGTACGACGTCTCCGCTGCTCAGCGGGTCATCCTGCGGCGCGGGGGTGGCTGGTGTCGGCGTCTGTCATGGGTTCAGCAGTCCCAGCCGGTTCCGTGAGCTCGGCCGCCTGGGGCATCCGCGGCGCCAGGTCGATCGTGTCTGGGGCGTTCATGCTCTCGTCAACAACCTTCAGGTCGTGGAACTTGCGCGACGTCACCAGGATTCGGGACTCCAGAGACCCGATGGCCTGGTTGTAGGCCCTGACGCTGGACTCGAGTGAGGACCCGACTTTGGTGAGATGCCCGCCGAGCACTCCCAGCCTCTGGTGCAGCTCGCGTCCAGCGGCAAGAACGGCCTGGGCGTTGTCGGCGAGCGCGTCCTGTCGCCAGGTATAGGCGACGGTGCGTAGGAGTGCGATCAGCGTGTTCGGGGTGGCGATGACCACCTGACGAGCGAACGCGTGCTCCAACAGGGACGGGTCGTGGTCGAGGGCGGCGGACAGGAAGGGTTCGGCCGGAACGAAGAGCACCACGAACTCTGGGCTCGGTGCCAGCGTCTCCCAGTACTGCCGGGAAGCAAGTTGGTCGACATGCGTGCGCAGGTGCCGGGCGTGCGCATCGCCACGAGCCTGCGCGGTGGCCTCGTCGCTGGCGGAGGACGACTCGAGGTAGGCCGCGAAGGGGACCTTGGCATCGACTACCACATGTTTTCCGCCGGCGAGATGCACGACGAGGTCGGGGCGTTGCCGGTCGTCGCTCCGGCCCACGGACACCTGCTCGCTGAAATCGCAGTGTTCGACCATCCCCGCCAGCTCGACCACCCTCCGGAGCTGCACCTCGCCCCACCGGCCTCTGGTCTGAGGGGCTCGAAGGGCCTGGACAAGCGATGAGGTCTCGGTTCTGAGCAGCTGGGAGGTGTCACTCATGGCCCGCACCTGCTCTTGGATCTGGCCGTGGGACTGGAGTCGGTGGCGCTCGCTCTCGGCCAGCTGGCGCTCAACCCGGTCGAGCGCCTCATTGACCGGTCGCAGGAGCTGCTCGGCCGGGTCTGCCTCGGTGGGGGAGTGCGCTCCGCGGCTCGGTACCGGGGTCAGGTGCCAGGTCAGGAAGGAGCCGATCGCCGCCCCGACGAGCAGCGCGACGAGGATGAGCAGTGCAGCGGTGGTCATGTCCATGGCACCAGGGTGCCTGGAGGGACTGACAAGACGGTGAAGCACGCGCCGTACGATGGTCGCTCGTGGCACTCACCATCGGAATCGTCGGGCTCCCCAACGTCGGAAAGTCGACGCTCTTCAACGCGCTGACGAAGAACAACGTCCTTGCGGCGAACTACCCGTTCGCCACCATTGAGCCGAACGTCGGTGTAGTCGGAGTCCCTGATCCCCGCCTCGCCGTCCTGGCCGACATCTTCGGCTCGCAGAAGATCCTGCCGGCCACCGTGTCCTTCGTCGACATCGCAGGAATTGTTCGAGGGGCTTCTGAGGGCCAGGGGCTCGGAAACAAGTTTCTGGCCAACATTCGTGAGGCCGAGGCGATCTGTCAGGTGATTCGGGTCTTCACCGACCCCGACGTGGTTCACGTCGACGGCAAGGTGTCACCCAAGGACGACATCGAGACGATCAACACCGAGCTCATCCTGGCCGACCTGCAGACGATCGAGAAGACGTTGCCCCGACTGCAGAAGGAAGCTCGGCTCACCAAGGGGGGCAGCGGGGTCGTGGCCGCGGTCGAACGGGCCAAGGAGGTGCTCGACGCCGGGCAGACCGTCTTCGCGGCCGGCCTTGACCTCGAGCCGCTTCGTGAACTGTGGCTGCTGACCGCCAAACCTTTCATCTACGTCTTCAACCTCGACGAGGACGAGTTCGCGAACACCGCATTGAAGGAAGAGATGCAGGCGTTGGTGGCGCCCGCTGAAGCGGTCTTTCTGGATGCCAAGATCGAAGCCGAGCTCGTCGAGCTTCCTGACGACGAGGCGCTCGAGCTGCTGCAGTCGATCGGTCAGGAGGAGTCGGGCCTTGACCTCTTGGCGCGTGTCGGTTTCGACACCCTTGGGCTGCAGACGTATCTGACGGCCGGGCCCAAGGAGGCACGGGCATGGACGATCGACAAGGGCGCGACTGCACCAGAAGCTGCTGGAGTCATCCACACCGACTTCCAGCGAGGCTTCATCAAAGCCGAAGTGGTGTCGTTCGATGACTTGGTCGCGGCCGGGGCAATGGCCGCAGCCAAGGCTGCCGGCAAGGTTCGGATGGAAGGCAAGGACTACGTAATGGCCGACGGCGACGTGGTCGAGTTTCGCTTCAACGTGTGAATCGGTACGGATGCCTCTGCTCCAGCAGTTCAGGATCCACGACCTATTCGTCTCGATGCGGGTGTGCCGCACGAGACGCGGTGATGGATTCTTGCGCCGTTCCCAGGTCCCCCGTATCGATCCGATTGCGTGCCATGATGCGTCGAGGTTCTCCTCACCGATGGGATGTACATGACGATGCGAAGAGTTGCCGTGCGGCTGCTGGCTCCGACGGTCACGATCTTGTGCGCCACGCTTGCTGCGGCCTGCCTTCCCCTGGCCGCCCAGGCCGCTCCGGCTCGCACCGTGAGCTCCGACGTTGCGCCGGCGATCTCCCCTCGTGCGTCCAGCGGGCCGGCGTTGAAGGCCGACTACAGATTCGAGGGAGACCTGAGGTCGTCGGTGAAGGGGGCCCCGCGGCTGCGCAATGTAGGCGAGGGGAACGTCTTCCGTCGGCAGCGTGTCCCCGGCGAAGGGCGCACCCGCGTGCTGGTGTTCCCGCAGGGCAACGGCCTGAAGGTGCAGACCAAGGGGTTGATCCCTTCTCAGCACTACTCGGTGGTCATGCAGTTCCGCCTGGCCGCTGCCGGGATGGCCACGTACGCGCGCATCCTCAACCCGACTCTGCCCGCCGACGACAACGACAATGGGCTCTACCTCTACAACCGTCGCCTGGTGTGGTACGACAGCGGTGCCAACAACGGGATGCCCCGCACGGTTGCGCCGAAGAAGTACGTCGAGGTCGCGTTCACGCGCAACGCCGCTGGCAAGATCCATGTGTACGTCAACGGTCAACCCGACATCACCTACGCCGACGGCGACGAGCAGGCGGTCATTCAGAACCACTTGCTGCGGTTCTTCGTCGACAACTCGAACAGCGAGGAGTCCAAGGGTGCCGTCTCCAGGATCCGGCTCTACAACGACGCGCTAGCGGCCAAGAGGGTCAAGCGGATCTACAACCAGGGACACTGAGCTCTGGGCTTCCGGCGGCGCTCAATGGTGCTGGTCCTGCAGTTTCATCCCTGGTGTCAGCAGAGGCGATGAGGATGCACCGGTATCGAGCGATTCCGTGGCTGGCCCACACAAGGGACCGGGCCTGGACCTGCCCGATGCCCGCTACCGATGCCCTGGCCTTCCACCGGCATCTAGACGGCTATGCCCCCACACCCTTGACCGACCTGCCTGAGGTGGCGGCCCGGCTCGGAGTCGCCCGGGTACTCGCCAAAGACGAGTCGCCCCGGCTCGGTCTAGGCGCCTTCAAGGGACTTGGAGCGTCCTGGGCCGTGGGCATGGCCGTGGCCGACCACCATGGGAGTGCTCCGCTGACCGTCATCGCCGCGACCGACGGCAACCACGGCCGCGCGGTTGCGCGGTTCGCCGGGAAGCTCGGGCACCGAGCCAGCGTCTACATCCCCCGCGGCGTCCATCCCGCCGCTGTTCGGAACATCCTCGACGAGGGTGCCGACCTCGTCCGGATCGACGGGACGTACGACGACGCAGTCGCCGCCGCCTCCGAAGCCGCCGAGGCACCCGGAACCGTCCTCGTGCAGGACACCGCATGGGAGGGGTATGAGGACATCCCCGCGGCCATCATCGATGGATACGACACCCTGTTCCGCGAGATAGACGACCAGCTCGATGGCATCGGCGCTGGGCCCCCCGCCCTCATTGTCGTCCCGACTGGTGTCGGCTCGCTTCTGCATGCCGCGCTCATCCACTACCGCAGCCGCGCCACTCTCCCCGGCACAGCGGTCGTCAGCGTGGAACCTGATACTGCCGCCTGTGTCCAGGCCAGCCTTGCTGAGGGAGCACCGGTCACCGTCGACACGGGGACAACCATCATGGCCGGTCTCAACTGTGGCACGCCGTCGTCGACTGCCTGGCCCTTCATCGTCAATGGCCTCGACGCTGCGACGACCGTCGATGACGCCGCTGCTACGGCTGCAGCCCACACTCTCGCGGCCAACGGTGTGGACGCGGGTCCGTGCGGGGCCGCTTCACTCGCGGCGCTCGAGGTCATCCTGACCGGAGGGGAACACGTGGGGCGTCGACACCACCTGCACCTCGCCCCGGACAGCGTCGTCGTCCTCCTTGTCACCGAAGGCTCACCCTCGAACCCGGTCCCGACCTCGTAGGCCACGACGACTGCTCGATCTGGCAGGGTGTGTGCGTGGCCGACTTCTCGCTCAAGCCGACGCTTGTCGGTGACCTCGTGGAGGTGCGCCCGGCCCGGGCATCTGACGCACAGGTGCTCCATGCGTTGATGTCCGACCCCGAGGTGAGTCGGCTCACGGGATCGGTTCACTCCGACGACGAGGCCGCAGACGAGACGTGGACTGTCGAACAGCTGGAGGCGGTGTACCAAAGATGGTCAACCGCAACCGATCGGATCGCATGGGTGATTGTGGAACGGGAGACCGGGCAGGTCGTCGGTGAGGTCGTCCTCAGCGATCTCGACCAAGGCAACCGGTCCTGCGGGTTCCGCATATGGATCTCCGGCGCCACCGAACGCGGGCTTGGTACTGAGACCACGCGACTCGCGGTGGGTCATGCCTTTGATGGTCAAGGACTGAACCGTGTGGAGCTCGAGGTCTACGACTTCAACCCGAGAGCCCGACATGTGTACGAGAAGGTTGGGTTTGTGCACGAGGGAACTCGGCGAGGTGCACTGAGGTACAACGGTTATTGGGTCGACGCTCACATCATGTCGATACTCACGAGCGAGTGGCGTTCAGCGTAAGGGCGAGGGCAGCAGCCAGCGCGTGTGCGTGCTGCCGGCAGACAGCAACCATGGCTTCAGCTGCCGCCCGTCCGCTGGCTGTCAGCGTCACGTTCACCGCCCGATGGTCGTCGGCGCCCTGCTCATTCACCCTGGAGATCAAGCCCGCGTCTTCTAACCGCGTAAGGACTCCCGACATCCCACTGGGGGTGAAATGGAGCTCCCCAGCAAGTTGCCCGGGACGCTGGGTGCCCCTGACGTACAGCAAAGCGAGGGTGAAGCGATCGCTCGCATCGTGCGGTCCAAATCGTCTCAGGGCCTCGATGACGTCTATCTCGTACTTGGCTCCGACGCGTGTCAACGCGACCATCACCATGAACGGGTCGCAGACATCTTCGAGATTCGTCCGATCTGGGTTGCCACCGATCTGGTGGAGGACCTCTTTGACGAGTGGTTGCCTTGATACGAAGAGGTCTGAGACCCGAGACATGAACGAGCGGACTGTGCGCTTGCCCTTCGGTGTGGGCCTGATCAGCACGCCCCGCCCATCGAATGGGTCGGTCGTGCGGGAGATCCACCCAGCCGACTCGAGCCGCCCCAGCGACCGCCCCGCCGTATTGCGTCCAGCAGCAGCCACATCGGCAAGCTGTGTCGGGGACGAGGCTCCCTCCAAGTAGATCGTCATGAGGAACTGGATGTCTCGATTTCCGGTCCTGTCGTTCCCCAGCGTGGCCGCCGCAACCTCGGTAAGGGCGATGCTGTACTCGTGCAGGAGAACCAGGGCATGGGCCATCGGGTCTGAGGGCGGGCGAGTCAGCTGTCCAGACACCCTTCCGAGGGTAGTCGGCCACGTGGCCGCCGCGAATGCCGAAGGTCCCGGCTGTCCCTCCTCGAGCGCCTCGTCGCGTTACTGTGAACAGCGATCTACGCACCTGAAGAGTACTTCGCGCATGGGTAGTACCCTGCCCAGACATCGAGGGGAGTGGGCATGCGAGCACGCGACGTCGGAATCGAGATCGGCACCGGCCACCCGGGTGCCTTGAACTCGATCACTGATGTCCACGGGGTGAGCGTCGGCCACTGCACGGTCATCGATGGATCAGGAGCCCTTGATGTCGGACGGGGACCTGTTCGATCCGGTGTGACGGTCGTGCTCCCACACTCTGGCCGACCAGCGGTGGAGCCGGTCTTCGCCGGTTACCACCGGCTCAACGGATTTGGCGAGCTCACGGGGCTTGAGTGGCTGCACGAGTCTGGCATGCTCGCAAGCCCGATCGCCCTGACCAACACCAACAGTGTCGGGGTAGTACGCGACACCATGATCGCCCGGGAGGCCGCGGCCCCGGGGCGGACACCCATCATGCTTCCGGTCGTCGGCGAGACGTGGGACGGCATCCTCAACGACATCAGTGGGCAACACATCACGCCTGATCATGTGCATTCCGCATTCGACGACGCCCACTCCGGGCCCATCGCCGAAGGGAACGTGGGCGGCGGGACGGGATTGCAGTGCTACGGATTCAAGGGAGGCAGCGGAACTGCGTCCCGTATCGTCGAGTGTGGGGACGCTCAGTACACGGTCGGTGTACTTGTGCAGGCCAACCATGGTGACCGCCGGCACTTCGAGGTGAACGGCGTCCCGGTCGGACAGGTCCTGGACCGACGAGCAGTTCCCGTGCCCAGCCTGCCGTCGGCGACGGCGGTCCCGGCCGGGACGGGTTCGGTCCTGGCGGTGGTCGCGACGGACGCACCCTTGCTTCCGCACCAGCTCAATCGTCTCGCCCAGCGCGCCGGGCTCGGTATCGCCAAGTTCGGAGCCAGGGGTGACAACTACTCGGGCGACTTGATGATCGCCTTCTCGACGGCTGCCCACGGGCTGCCCGACCAGGGGCCGGGCGCGAAGGCACCTGTGGCTCTCGCGGTGGAGATGCTTGCGCTGCCGTACTTCGACGCGATGTTTGCAGCGGTGATCGAGGCGACTGCTGAGGCGATCCTCAACGCGATGCTGCAGGCCGAGACGATGGAAGGCCGGGATCACTTGGTCCTGCACGCCCTGGATGCCAAGGATCTGGCTGGGCTGCTCGACGAGTACGGACGCCGAAGGTACTCGGTCCGATGACAGCTGGGACAACTGGATTGATGCGGACCTGATGCTGCCTACCGCTGCGTTGACGGCCGGGCGGTTTGCGTCCTCCCTGTCACAGTTCTTGGGGAAGGGTTCCGGTGAGGTGATCGGGGGACGGCTGGCCCTGCGTATCGACCCGCAGCTGCTTGCCCGAGTTGGCCGGACCCGCCGATCGGTTCTGGTGACGGGAACGAATGGCAAGAGCACGGTGACAGCGCTCGTGGCGGCGGCACTGCGAGCAAGGGGTCGGGTCGTGACGAATGCCACCGGGGCCAACATGCCGGACGGAATCGTCACGGTCATGGCGTCCGACCGCACCAGTGAGCTCGCCGCCATTGAGGTTGACGAGGTCTATCTCCGCCCGGTCGTCGATGCGCTAGAACCACAAGTGATCATTGCGCTAAATGCATTTCGTGAGTACACGCGGGGAGTGTCGCTGGCTGCGACCCTGGAGCACTGGCGGGACGTTGCAGATCACCTGCCGTCGGATTCGGTGGTCCTTGCCAATGCCGATGACCCGTTGACCATGTGGGCCTTCGAGGGTGCTCCCCGGGTGGTGGCGGTAGAAGGCGCGCTCGGCTGGCACGGGGACGCAGCCCTGTGCCCTGCCTGCGGTCGAGAGCATCAGTGGTCGGCGGACGGGTGGTCCTGCCCTGGTTGTGGCCGGAGACGACCCGACCCCGCCTGGCGGATCGAGACGCAGCTGGCCGATGGTACGTGGCTGATCGAGCATCCGCTGGGGTCGGAGGCCGTGCGCGTCGCGGTACCCGGTCGCACGGCCCCCATCGGCGCCGCGTTCGCGCTCGCGGCCGGCGTTGAGATGGGGATCGACGTCAGGGCCACCGCCGAGGCCATCAGTCGGGTCGTCGATGTTGACGGTCGCTACTTTCCGTTCCCGGTGCGCGGCCGGTCGGCGCGGCTCCTGATGCTCAAGAATCCCGCCGGGTGGACCGAGGCGATCGATGTCGCGGTCACCTCGGGTTCTCCTTTCGTCATCGCGGTTGACCCGTTCGGTCCCAAAGACACGACGACCATGTGGGAGGCCCCCTTCCGACGTCTGTCCGGCCGCAGCCTGCCGGTCACCGGGGGGAGGGCCGCTGACGCACTGGCGGTGCTCGAGGCGTCACAGGTGGACGGTGCCGAGTTCCCCGACGCCTCGGACGCGATCGCTGCCGCGACGGCTGGCGAAGGGTCAACCGGCGAGGTGATTGTCGCCTGCAACTACCCGGCCTTCCGCCGGCTCTCCAAGCAGTTTCGGGCGAGCATGCAGTGACCGAACTCGCCATAGCAACGATGTTCCCGCTCGCAACGGTCGCCGCAGGTGATGAAGCCAACGCCACGGCATTGGCCCGGCGCGCGCAGCTGCGGGGGATCCAGGCGCGACTCTCCACCGTTAACACCCCCGGCGCCGAGGTAGCGGCCGATATCTACCTACTGGGAGGGGACGGCCTGAGTGGTGTGTCCGACTTGGTTGCGCGCCTTCGCGGCACCGACCTGAAGGAGCGTGTCCTCTCGGGCCGCGCCGTCGTATTCGCTGTGGATGCCGGGATGGCCGCGCTGTGTCGAAGCTGGCGGGATGTTTCAGGTGAGCGTTCGCACGGGCTTGGACTGATCGATGCCGATGTTCACACGGGCCACGGAGACCTCGAAACTGTGGCGACGATCCCTGAGACGGGTTTGGGACTTCCGGCGATGGTCGGGTGGCGATCGGATGCGCTCTTCATCTCTCGTCGGCCAGGCGTCAGACCACTTTGCGCGGTTCGAGGGGTCAAGACCGGCAGTCCATGGGCTCTGGACGGGGTCGTGGCGGACCGGGTGATCGCGACCCAGCTACATGGCCCTGTGCTCGCCCTCAACCCCGAGCTGGCCGACCTCGTCCTAAGGCGTGCGATTGATGCCCAGATGTCGGACGCGGCACCGGCGCCTCACACGGAGGAAGCGCGGGCGCGGCGAATCGCTGAGGTGGCAGCAACGAAGAGGAGCCCACCGTGGATCGAACATCTGGGCTTGCCAAGACGTCGAAGAAAGGGTTAGCTGCTCGCGCCCTACGGTGCCGAGTCAGACGTGACGGCGGCCAGGACTGCCTTGTCGCCCTCGGTGTACGGCGAGAAGAATGCCGCCGACCCGACCAACCCGACCTCGTACCCTGACGCTGAGTCGGTCAGCTTGAGTTTGCGGCTGGCCCCGAACTTCTTCTCTTCGCACGTCGTGGTCGCCCGGCTGAACGAGAGAAGTTCATGCTTGGGTTCAAACCCGGTCGCACCGAGTGCGAAGAGGTGTATCGACTCCTTGGTGACCGCGACAAGCATCCGGACGGTAAGGCCCTGCTTCTCGGCCATCACCTGGCGGGTCACATGTACGCCGGCTGCAGCCGTCAATGCTTCGGTTGTGGTGCCGCCCGGTAGCGCGTCGGCTACCGCGGCGGATGCCAGTCCACCCACCATAATCGCCTTGTAGTCGTCTTGAAGACCGAAGACCCCGGCCGCCAACACGGTGTGGTCGGAGCCCAGAGCGGTCTGGGCGGTCTGGATGAGTTCTGACTCGTGGGGCACGGTGATTGTCCTTCGGCAGAGGAATGTTCCCCGACAAGATCGGAACTCCAGCGCCTCACCTTGAATCGCGTGTGAGGATGAGGACAATGCGGTCAGCGTCCCGAAAATACGGGCAGGAAAGGCTGGAGGAGTCATGGTTCTCGGCATCGGTGGATTCAGTGGTGGAAGCAAGGGCGGGCCGGTCTACGACATCGAGGTGAACGAGGGCTCGGTGAACATGCGTCGTTTCGCGAAGGTAGCGAACGAGCGGGCTGAGAACGGCTACCGGATGGCTCATGTCTACAGCCAGGACCGCAACACCATCGTCGTCTGGGAGCGCACCGGCTGACGAGTGGCAGAAGGGGTTGCCGCATTTGGTGCCGCGAGTCTGGGGTGCTTGTTAGCATCTGCCGATGCAGAAGACGAGCATGGCGGTATCCATTGTCGCTTCGGTGGCGTTGGTGGCGGGTTGGCTGGGGATGGCGCAGGCTGCCCCGCACGACGCTGTCGTACATTCGGGTGCTCACGCCCACGGACTCATAGGTGAAGACCCGACCCTCGCCCGAAGCGGTGACAGGCTGTCGGGCCTGACGAAGCTTCGCGGCAAGGTGAACGACAACCGAGACCTCACACTGAGCGACTACAGGGTGTCTGCCGGGCGCTACAAGATCATCATTCGTGACTCCACCAAGCGTCACAACTGGCACATCTTTGGCAACGGTGTCGACAAGAAGACGACCGTGCGTGGCAAGGGGCGGTGGGCGTGGAAGGTTCGGTTGCGGAGCGGAACCTACACCGTGGTCTGTGACCCCCATGTCAAGAGCATGCACTTCACGGTGACGGTCAACTAGGACGCGCGATCACCAGGGGCGTGCCGCTCGATCCGGTGGGCCAGCTCAATGTCGAGCTGAGTGAGCCCGCCCGCCGAGTGGGTGGAGAGGGTCAAGCTCACTGTGCGCCACCGGATATCGATGTCGGGGTGGTGATTCATCTCCTCGGCGTCGATGGCGAGGAGGGCAACGGCAGCCACCGCCTCGGGGAAGCTCGGGAATGTGATGCTGCGGTGCAGGCTCGTCCCGTCGGTCGACCATCCCGGCAGGTCTCCCAGCTGGCGCTCCACCTCCGCAGGCTCGAGGAGACGGCTCATGGCCGCCTCTCGTCCCCGCCGAAATGGCGAAGTCGAGGGTTGTCCGGCCAGTGTCGACGAGCATTCTCGATCGCCTCTACCGTGGCCGTTGGCCGTTCCTGGGCGTCGTAGACCCGAGCGAGTGTCACCCATGCGTCCGACCGCTCCTGCGCACTGCGATGCCAGCTCAGTGAAGCCTGTGCCTCGGCGGCCGCCTCGTCCAGACGTCCGGCCTCGAAGTGGTCTAGCGCCTCGAGACTGGCAAGGACGGTTCCGGTGCTTGCCACCCCTTTGGCCTGACGCATCGCGTCCTCGACATCGCTTCGGACCGAGGCGTAGTCGACGTCGCCGGCCTCGACCGAGCAAAGGAGCGACCAAGCCCGGTCTGCCTGCTCGTTCATCGTCTTGGTCGACTTCGAGCGCGCCCGTAGAACCCGGAACAGTCCGAAGGCCGGGTCGTACTTTGCGTCGACGACACGCTCCTTCATCGGGATGATGGCGTTGTCGGTGATGTGAATGCCTTCGGGACAAACCTCGGTGCAGCACTTGGTGATGTTGCAGTAGCCGAGTCCGTAGTCCTCTTGGGCGGAGTGCTTGCGCTCCAGGGTGTCGAGCGGATGCATGTCGAGCTCGGCGATGCGGATGAAGAACCGTGGGCCGGCGAAGACGGGTTTGTTCTCTTCATGGTCGCGGATGACGTGACAGGTGTCTTGGCACAGGAAGCACTCGATGCACTTGCGGAACTCCTGGCTCCGTTCGACATCGATCTGCTGCATGCGGTAGTCGCCGGCCTTGAGGTCAGGCGGAGGGGTGAAGGATGGAACTTCTCGGGCCTTCTGGTAGTTGAAGGACACGTTGGTGACGAGGTCGCGGATCACCGGGAACGCCCGCAGGGGAGTGACGGTCACCGTCTCGCTCTGGTCGAACGTGTTCATGCGGGTCATGCAGAGCAAGCGGGGGCGGCCATTGATCTCGGCGCTGCAGGATCCACATTTGCCGGCTTTGCAGTTCCAGCGCACGGCCAGGTCGGGCGCTTGCGTTGCTTGTAGCCGGTGAATGACATCGAGGACCACTTCGCCCTCGTTCACGTCAACGTCGTAGTCGTTCAGTGCTCCGTCTTCGTCTGTCCCGCGCCATACCCGGAACTTTGCGGTGTACCCCATTACGCGTCACCCTCCGGCAGCACCGTCAGCTCGTCATCGGTCATGTACTTGTTGAGCTCTTCACGCTCGAACAGCTGCAGCAGCTCGTCGGGCATGCTCGGCAACGGCTGCCGTGTGACGGAGACGTCGTCACCGTCGGCGCGGCAGATGAGATTGACTTGCCGCCACTCGGCACTCATCAGGGGGTAGTCCTCGCGAGTGTGACCTCCTCGCGACTCTTCGCGCATGAGGGCAGCACGGGCAACGCACTGCGACACGAGCAGCATGTTGTCGAGGTCGAGCGCGAGGTGCCAGCCCGGGTTGAACTGTCGGTGGCCCTCAACGGTGACGGCGGCTGCCCGCCGCTTGAGCTCTTCGAGCTTCTCCAGAGCATCCTGCATCTCTTCGGATCGCCGGATGATGCCGACCAGGTCGTTCATCGTCATCTGCAGCTCGGTGTGCACGGTGTACGGGTTCTCTGAGCCGTCCCCGTTGAAAGGCGCGACCGCGGCGGCGGCGGCCTGGTCGATGTCAGCCCCTGCAATCGCGGGTCGGGTCCCGTCGAGGCCATCGAGGTACTGGGATGCACCGAGACCGGCTCGACGACCGAAGACCAGCAGGTCAGAGAGCGAGTTGCCACCGAGTCGGTTTGACCCGTGCATGCCTCCGGCCACCTCGCCTGCCGCGAAGAGCCCCTGGACGCCGACGGCCGCCCCGGTGTCGGGCTCAACCTCCACACCACCCATGACGTAGTGACAGGTCGGCCCTACCTCCATGGCTTCGGCCGTGATGTCCACCCCGGCCAGCTCCTTGAACTGGTGGTACATCGACGGCAGCTTCTTGCGGATCGTCTCGGCCGGCAGGCGTGACGCGACGTCGAGGAACACCCCGCCGTGCGGCGACCCCCGTCCGGCCTTGACCTCGGAGTTGATGGCGCGGGCCACCTCATCTCTGGGCAGCAGCTCGGGGGGTCGCCGGTTGTTGTCGGGGTCGGTGTACCAACGGTCACCCTCTGCCTCGTCGTGCGCGTACTTGTCGCGGAAGACGTCGGGGACGTAGTCGAACATGAACCGCTGGCCCCCGGCGTTCTTCAGGACGCCTCCGTCGCCACGTACGGACTCAGTGACCAGGATCCCCTTGACGCTGGGCGGCCAGACCATGCCCGTGGGATGGAACTGGATGAACTCCATGTTGACCAGCGAGCCACCGGCCTTCAGCGCGAGTGCGTGACCGTCTCCGGTGTACTCCCAGGAGTTGCTGGTGACCTTGAAAGACTTGCCGATCCCACCGGTGGCCAAGATCACCGCTGGGGCGTCAAAGGCAATGAAGCGACCAGACTCGCGCCAGTAGCCGAAAGCGCCTGCCACTCGCTCGTCCTCTTTGAGGATCTCGGTGATCGTGCACTCAGCGAAGACGCGAAGGCGCGCCTCGGGGTCGCCGAACTCGCGCTCGTCCTCTTGCTGGAGTGACACGATCTTCTGCTGCAGGGTGCGGATGAGCTCAAGACCGGTGCGGTCGCCGACGTGGGCGAGCCGCGGGTACTCGTGCCCCCCGAAGTTGCGCTGGCTGATCCGCCCGTCAGGCGTGCGGTCGAAGAGTGCACCCCAGGTCTCGAGCTCCCATACCCGTTGTGGAGCCTCTTTGGCATGCAGCTCGGCCATGCGCCAGAGGTTGAGGAACTTGCCGCCGCGCATGGTGTCGCGGAAGTGGACCTGCCAGCTGTCCTTGCTGTTGACGTTGCCCATGGACGCGGCAATGCCGCCCTCGGCCATGACGGTGTGCGCCTTGCCGAAGAGCGACTTGCAGATGATGGCGGTGCGTTTGCCCTGCTCGCGGGCCTCGATGGCAGCCCGAAGCCCGGCACCACCGGCGCCGATCACGACGACGTCGTAGGAGTGGCGTTCGAGGTCGGTCATTCAGCAGCCCTTCGAGTGGGTCAAACCTAGAAGAAGGTGGGATCGGAGATCGTGCCCGTGGCGAGCAGGCGGATGTAGAAGTCGGTGAGTGCGACGCCGAACAGTGAGAGCCAGGCGAACAACGGGTGCCGGGTGTTGAGCCGGCTGACGAATGTCCATGTTCGGTAGCGGATCGGATGTTTGGAGAAGTGCTTGAGACGACCGCCGAAGGTGTTGCGGCACGAGTGGCACGACAGTGAGTAGAGCCAGAGCAGAGTGGCGTTGGTCAGCAGCACGACGGTTCCGAGGCCCATGTGCCCCCAGTCACCATCGGAGTTACGGAAGCCGAGGAGCGCGTCCCACGTGAGGATCACGTTGAAGACGAGACCCGCATAGAAGAACCAGCGGTGCGAGTTCTGCAGGATGAGTGGGGCCCTGGTCTCGCCCGTGTAGGTGCGGTGCGGCTCGGCGACGGCACAGGCTGGAGGAGAGAGCCAGAACGAGCGGTAGTACGCCTTCCGGTAGTAGTAGCAGGTCATCCGGAACCCGAGCGGAAAGACCAGGATCAGAAGCGCTGGTGACAGCGGGTACCAGTCGCCGACGAGTCGACCCAGATCGTCCGACCCTGGCGCACAGTTCTCGGCCACACACGGGGAGTAGAAGGGTGAGAGATACGGGGTGGCGTAGTAGTAGGCGTTCTCAAAGGCCCGCCAGGTGGCATAGATGACAAAGCTGAAGAGGACGCCGGCGGTGATGGCCGGCTGCACCCACCATCGGTCGGTGCGCAGCGTTCGCAGAGTGATGTGCGCACGACCGGGCGCTCCGGTTCCTGCAGCGAGCGGGCCGGAGTGGTCGGTCTGCGTCATGGGTTCTCCGTGTTCGGGCGGCCGGGGGCGTCGGGTCGGGGCTTCACTCGCGGTCGGCGTCGCTCCAGAACTCTGGTGGGTAGTCGTGGTCGGGGATCATGATCGGGTCGCCGATGCCCGGTTCGGCGGCATCCGGTCCGGCCAGGATGTCGAGGTCTTCGCTGATTCGCTGGGCGTCAGCGAGCAGGCGCCGCATGTCGACGCTGTCGCCGTGCTGAGACTTGAGGTGTTCGACCGCACGCACCAGGTCTCGAGCCGCTCTGCGGGCAGCGCTGACGTCCTGCGATGGAATGGTCATGCCTGCAGCCTCCGCCTCTGCTGAGTCACGCGGGCCCGAGGGCGCATGACGTCCGTCACATCAACCACCGCAGTCTGTCGAAGACCGAGCCCTGGCGCCACCACCTCCGGTCATCTGGTGTTGGCTGAGGGCATGACCGACACCCTGGTGACCTTCGCCTCAGGGGCTACGGAGGGGCAAGGCGTCGTCGTCGCCTCCTGGCAGCAGGACGCGATGGGCCCTCTGGTCGTAGTGGACCGGACTCCCTTCCATCCGGTTGACCACACGTGGCCAGACCAGCCGGGCGACCGCGGACAGTGCGGGGACAGCCCCGTGGCCGACACGGTCATGGCCGCTCGCGGCCCCGAGGGGGAGCTGACGGTCGGTCCCGCGATCCCGGTCAAACGAGGAGAGCCAGGCTGGACGTGGTGGGTCGCCCATCAGCTTGCCGACGGGGCGGTGCTGCCCCCGGCCGGAGCGGAGCTGGCGCTGCAGGTCGACGCAGCGCGAAGGTTGAGACTGTCGGCCGCTCATACGTCCTGCCACCTGGCGGCCTTGGCCATGAACCGGGCCGCCGCCCGGCTCTGGCGCAAAGAGGTGAGGCTCGACAGCGTGGGGAGCCCCGATCTGGACCAGCTGGCGATGGTCTCGTCGGTCATGGACGAAGAGGGGTCGACCGACGTCTACCGCTTTGGAAAGAGCCTGCGAAAGCGAGGTTTCGACTCGGCCGGCTTCGGTGAACAGCTACCGGAGATCGTGGCTGAGGTTCGGGCTCAGCTGGTGCTCTGGCTCTCGTCTGCTGCTCCCGTGCGGGTGAACGATGGTGGTGACGCCCACATCACGGCGCGACGGCGGTGGACCTGTGCCCTGCCGGACGGGGTCGCGAACATCCCCTGCGGGGGTACGCACGTGGCCAGCCTCGCCGCCCTCGCCGAGGTGGACGTCGACTACCAGGTCGACCAGGACGGCGCCGGGCTCACCGTCCGAACGACGCCCAGACTGGCCGCGTAGACTGGCGTGGTCGCCGTTCGGCGGCCGTTTCCCTGTCTTGAGAGCGAGCCCGCGCGCCCATGGCGTCTTCAGCCTCACCCACTGGCCAGCACTCCGCCCGCCGGAGCGACCTCCGCAACGTTGCCATCGTGGCCCACGTCGACCACGGGAAGACCACTTTGGTCGACGCCATGCTCTGGCAGTCCGGCGCCTTCCGCGAGAACGCAGACATCGCAGACCGCGTGATGGACTCCATGGACCTCGAGCGTGAGAAGGGCATCACGATCCTCGCGAAGAACACCGCCGTCCGGCACCACATGGACGATGGAGAGGACGTCACCCTCAACATCATCGATACCCCAGGACACGCTGACTTCGGCGGCGAGGTCGAACGTGGCCTCGAGATGGTCGACGGAGTTCTACTGCTCGTCGATGCGAGCGAGGGTCCACTGCCTCAGACGCGGTTCGTCCTGCGGAAGGCGCTGCAGAAGCGCCTGCCCGTCGTCCTGGTCGTCAACAAGGTCGATCGCCCCGACGCCAGGATCAGCGAAGTGGTTGATGAGACCTACGAGCTCTTTCTCGACCTGGACGCCGACGAGACCCAGATCGACTTCCCGATCGTCTACGCGTCTGCAAAGAACGGACGCGCTTCACTGAACAAGCCCGTAGATGGGGGACTGCCAGACAGCGAGAACCTCGAGCCGCTCTTCACGACGATCGTCGAGACGATCCCGGCTCCGACGTACGACCCCGACATGCCGCTGCAGGCACACGTCACCAACCTCGATGCTTCGCCTTACCTCGGGCGTCTTGCGCTCTGCCGCGTGCACAACGGGACGATCACGAAGGGCGAGTGGGTGTCGTGGTGCCGGGCCGACGGCAGCATCGAGCGGGTCAAGGTGACTGAGCTGCTGATCACCGAGGCTCTGGATCGCGTCCCGGCAGAGTCGGCCTCACCCGGCGACATCATTGCCGTTGCCGGCATTCCGGAGATCACTATCGGCGAGACACTGGCCGATGCCGAGGACCCGCGCCCGCTTCCGGTGATCACGGTGGACGAACCGTCCATCTCGATGACGATCGGGATCAACACCGCGCCCCTCGCGGGCCAGAGCGGCAAGAAGCTCACGGCTCGCATGGTCAAGACCCGCCTTGAGGCTGAGCTGATCGGAAACGTGTCGATCCGCGTCGCCGAGACCGAGCGTCCGGACACCTGGGAGGTGCAGGGGCGCGGGGAGCTTCAGCTGGCGGTACTCGTGGAGATCATGCGCCGCGAGGGGTTCGAGCTCACCGTCGGCAAGCCACAGGTGGTCACACGCGAGGTTGAGGGCAAGATTCACGAGCCGGTGGAGCGACTGACGGTCGACATCCCCGAGGACTATCTCGGTGTCGTCACCCAGCTCATGGCCCTGCGGAAGGGCCGCATGGAGCAGATGGTCAACCACGGAACCGGCTGGGTCCGAATGGAGTACCTCGTGCCGGCCAGGGGCATGATCGGCTTCCGTACCGAGTTCCTCACCGAGACCCGTGGAACTGGTCTTCTGCACCACGTCTTTGAGCGGTATGAGCCGTGGCACGGCGAACTACGCACCCGTCCCACGGGGTCTCTGGTCGCTGACCGCCGGGGAGCCACCACCGGTTTTGCGCTCGCCAATCTGCAGGAGCGCGGCACGATGTTCGTCGGCCCAGGTACCGAGGTGTACGAGGGCATGATTGTGGGTGAGAACTCAAGGTCGGACGACATGGACGTCAACCCGACCAAGGAGAAGAAGCTCACCAATATGCGTCAGTCCTCCGGCGACATCCTCATTCCGCTCATCCCCCACAAGCAGCTCTCGATGGAGCAGGCGTTGGAGTTCTGTCGCGAGGACGAGTGCGTTGAGGTCACCCCGGCAACGGTGCGTCTGCGCAAGGTAGTTCTCGATCAGACGGACCGGGGTCGTACGAGGGCCAGGGCCAAGCGTCAGCCTTGATCGATTGCCAGCGCGCGCCGCAGAAAGTCCACCTGCATCGTCAGAAGGTTCTCGGCCACCTCCTCCTGGGTGGCCATATGAGTGATCCCGGTCAGAGGCAGAACCTCATGGGGACGTCCGTTCTCGGTGAGCACCCGGGACAGCTGGAGGGAGTGCGCGACGAAGACGTTGTCGTCGGCCAGCCCATGAATGAGCTGCAGAGGTCGAGTGAGTCCGGCGGCTCGCTCCAGAAGTGAGCTCCGGCGGTAGGCGTCGTCGTCATGCTCAGTGGGGACGCCCAGGTAGCGCTCGGTGTAGCCGGTGTCGTAAAGACGCCAGTCTGTGACGGGGGCTCCAGCGACTGCGGCGTGGAACACATCGGGGCGGTCGATCACTGCCAGAGCGGCGAGGTATCCCCCGAACGACCAGCCACGGATGGCCACGCGCTCGAGATCGAGAGACGGGAAGGCGTGTGCCACGGCGTGCAGCCCCATGACCTGGTCCTCGAGTACCGGGCCGGCGAAGTCCCCACGTACGGCACGTTCGCTGGCCGGTTGACCTGGTGTCCCACGCCCGTCCACGACCACGACGGCAAAGCCCTGGTCGGCGAACCACTGTGACTCGCGAAAGGCGCCTTGGTGGTGGGCAACGCTCGTGTGGTGGGGACCGCCGTAGGGATCCATGAGGACCGGTAGGGCGCCCTGATCGGGATCCCATCCGGTGGGGAGGAGCAAGGCCACCCTGGGGCGGTCCCTGTCGCCGGGCAGCAGGGTCACCTGTGGGGTGATCAAGGGGGTGTCGGCGAAGGAGGCGACGTCATGATCTGTGGTGGACGTGCTGATGACCACCTGTGGATGGGCGCGGTCGAGGTCGGCGGTCACGACCACGCGGGTCCCACCACCTTCGACGGAGCCGGACCAGCCGGCGGCCGCGCTGACCAGGCCAGCCGAGGACTCAGTCAGCAACCAGACCTGCTGTTCACCGGGATGCTCGGCCGCGATCACCGTGACGTGCGAGGGAGTGACAGCTGATATCGACCGCACCTGAAGGCCCTGGGGTGAGAGCCGCTGCCCATCGGCGCATAGTGCGTAGTCGCCGTCGCGCACCTCGACCGTCAACAGCCGGCCGGAATGGTCCCAGCAGCCCGCGCCTGGCACCACGTCGACCCAGGACTCGTCGGTCACCGTACGGAGGGCTCGAGTGGAGCCGGACTCGGTGTCGATGGCGAGCCAGCTGATCGACTGCTGGACTCGGTCGAGGACGCTCACCACGGGGTCGCCACGATCGCTCCAGTCGACGGAGGCCACGTACTCGGTGTCCTGCGGCAGATCGACCTCGGAGGTACGTCCCTCGAGGTCGACCACCCAGAGGCTGACGTCTGCGTTCGGTGTTCCGGCAGCCGGGTAGCGCTGGGCAGTGGGAGCGGCCTCGGGGGTGGCGGGGCTGCTGACGAACCAGGTGCTGACGGGCGACACATCGGTCCGCTGCACGATGAGCTGTGCTCCGGTCGGAGACCACCAGAACCCGCGCGACCTATCGAGCTCTTCGGCCGCGATGAAGTCAGCCAGCCCCCACGTCACGTGCTCATCGTCTTCAGGCGGAGAAAGCGGGTGCGGGTCTCCTTGCTCGATGTCGGTCACGTGAAGTCGACCCGCTGAAACGAAGGCGACCCGCTGTCCGGTCGGGTCGATCCGCGGGTCGATCACTGGTCCGGGAGTTTCGAGCTCACGAGTGCCCACTCCGCCGCTAACTGTCGTGATGAAGAGGCGTCCGGAGACTGCATAGGCAGCTCGCGAGAAGGCGGAGTCGACGGTGTACGCCACGATGCCGCCGGCCGATTCGCGGGCCCGCTCCCGTCGCGCGCGCTCCTCAGGGCTCAGCTCCTCGTCGCGGCCTGACAAGAGGTCTGACGGATCGACTAGCTCGACCTCCCCGTCCTCCGGTGTCCACCTCCACAGGCGTCCGACTCGGTCGGTCCCCGAGGCCGAGCGCACGAAGAGCACGGTTGAGCCGTCATGGGAGACGCTGAAGGAGCGCGGGCGACCCAGGCTGAAACGGAGGGTGCGGGCGTTCTGTCGCGGAAAGGTGTCGGGCGTAGCAGGAGGCATGGCCCCATCATTCAGCAGACATGGCGCTGAGCCCTAGGCTCAGTGCCATGTCGCAGAACAATCAACGTCTCCTCCTCGTGCATGCGCATCCTGACGACGAGACCATCGCCACTGGCGTCACGATGGCGAAGTACGTCGCGGAAGGAGCACACGTCACGCTCGTGACCTGCACCCTGGGCGAGGAGGGTGAGGTCCTCATTCCCGAGCTGGGGCACCTGGCGGCGCATGAGCAGGACGAGCTCGGCGTTCACCGTCGCGTCGAGCTCGCAGAGGCCTTGGCGCTGCTGGGCGTCAGTGACCACGAGTACTTGGGCGGCGCCGGTCGATACCGTGACTCGGGCATGATGGGAACACCGTCCAACGACCGTCCCGAGTGTTTCTGGCGGGCTGACCTGCTCGACGCTGCCACCTACCTTGTGGCCACGATTCGTCGCACTCGGCCTCAGGTGGTTGTCACCTACGACGACTTCGGCCAGTACGGACACCCGGATCATATTCAGGCACATCGGGTCACCAGCTACGCGCTCGTCCTGGCTGCCGCCCCCTCGTTCCGCCCCGACTTGGGCGCGCCTTGGGACGCGGCCAAGGTCTACTGGACTGCACTGCCGAAGTCGGCGGTCAAGCGGGGGATCGACGCTTTCGTCGCGGCCGGTGGACAGGGTTTCTTCGGCTTGGCCGAGGGGGAAGATTTGCCCTGGGCGCTCGACGATGCCCTGGTCACGACCGAAGTAGTCGGGCTGGAGCATGAGCCGCACAAGATGTCCGCCCTTGCCGCGCACCTGACGCAGGTGGGGAGGGAGAACGACTTCATGCGCTTGTCAGAGCTCGTCGGCCCTGAGGCGATGGGTATTGAGTACTTCCGGCTCGCTCGCGGAACGCTGGGGCCCGCCGGACCGGAGGGACTGGAGAACGACCTCTTCGCCGGAGTTGATACGCCGACTGGGTGACGGGCCCCGGTTCCCCCTGTCGCCGTGCCATTTCCTGGGCCAGAGTGGCCAGTGTCGTGACGCTCGGTAGTTCGGGCATCAGGCACGAGCTGAGGAGTGAGCGTGGCTGACACAGAGCGTGATGGACCCGAGGTCGTCACCGCCACCAGTACGGCGTTGTCGAGTACCTCTGTTCTCAGGGCTGGGGACGCCGATGTCGGAGCCTCGCGTGAGTCCAAGAGGCGGCACCGTCTGCGCGTCATGGCGATGTGGCTCGGAGTACCCGCCGCCTATCTCTGGTACCGCATCGCCATCGGGCAGCCGGTGGAGTGGGGGCTTCCGACCATCGATGCCTACCTGCTGGTCCCGATCCTCTTCTTCAGCGCTCTGCTGCTCATCATCGTCGGGACGACGGTTGGCGCTGGTCGTTCACCTCACGTCATGTACCGACCCGAGCAGATCTCGACGCGGCTTGAGGACGTAAAGGGAATCGACCCCGTCAAGGACGAGGTCGTCCGTTCGCTCAACCTCTTCCTGGCGCACAAGGCGTTCGCCAACGACATGGGCGGGACTCCGCGCCGAGGCATCTTGTTCGAAGGCGCCCCAGGGACGGGGAAGACCTACCTGGCCAAGGCCATGGCGCGAGAGGCCGGGGTGCCGTTCCTCTTCGTATCGGCAACGTCGTTCCAGTCGATGTACTACGGGGCAACGGCACGAAAGATCCGTTCCTACTTCAAGCAGCTGCGCAAGGTTGCCCGCGCCGAAGGTGGCGCTATCGGCTTCATCGAAGAGATCGACGCCATCGCGATGTCTCGTGGCGGGCTCTCTGCCAGCGCGATGCCGCCATCGCTTGCGTCACTGGGTGTCCATGCCTGCGGCGGCATGACGTCTCTTCCCTCGACGTTCGGCTCACCCGCAGGGCCGGTGACCAATGCCTCCATCACGAGCGAGGGTGTGGGGGGTGTCGTCAATGAGCTGTTGGTCCAGATGCAGTCGTTCGACCAGCCGACCGGGCTGCAGAAGCTCCATACAAAGCTCGTCGACTGGGCGAACCTCTACCTGCCGTCACACCGGCAGCTCAATCGGCCCGAACCACCCTCCACGAACCTACTGTTGATCGCCGCGACCAACCGGGCCGACAACTTGGACCCGGCACTCCTTCGCCCCGGTCGCTTCGACCGGCGTCTCACCTTCGAGCTGCCGGCGAAGGCCGGACGGCGCGAGATCATCGACCACTACCTCGGTATCAAGTCTCACCGGGCTGAGCTCGACACCGAGGACCGCAGGGACTCCCTGGCAGCGGCGACGCAGGGGTACACCCCGGTCATGATCGAGCACCTGCTTGATGAAGCGCTGGTGAACGCTGTGCGTCGAGGGGACTCGCAGATGACGTGGCAAGACGTCGAGCGGGCCAGACTGGTGGAAGAGGTCGGGATGGGTCAGCCCGTCTCGTACACCGACCACGAGCGAAAGCTCATCTCTACGCATGAAGCGGGACACGCGACGGCGGCCTTCCTCGTTGCGCCGGAGCGACGGCTTGAGGTGCTGACGATCGTCAAGCGTCGTTCGGCGCTCGGGATGCTGGCGCACGGCGATGCGGAAGAGGTCTACACCCGCTCGCGGACCGAGATGCTGGCGCTGATCCAGATTGCGATGGGCGGTCAGTGCGCAGAGGAAATCTTCTTCGGGGACGTGTCTACCGGACCAGGCGGCGATCTGCTGTACGCCACCAACGTCGCTGCTGAGATGGTCGGCTCATGCGGGATGATCGACTCGCTCATCTCGTTCGCCGCTGTGCAGAACAGCGCGCTCAACGACAGCAATATTGTGGGCCGGGTGCTCGCCGACCCGGCTGGTCGGGCGGCGGTAGAGAATCTTCTCCAAGAGCAGAAGATGATCGTGAAGGGCCTGTTGGAGGCGAACACCCATCTGGTCGAGGCGCTGCGCGACGCTCTGCTGGACCGCGAAGAGCTCATAGGCCGCGAGATTGGGGATGTGCTCTCGGCCGCCCAGGACGAACAGGTGATCGATCTGCGCGCCGCTGGCGACCGTGCACCCACGGTTTCGTGAGCCTTCCCGTCCGTTGAATGAGTCCTACAGATTGTCACCCGGTTGGCCGATGGTCTCTCCGTGGAGTCACTCACCAGCCCTGCTGACTTGACCGAGGATGCCGCCGACGATGCGGCGATGCCCATCGGTGGCGTCATCCTGCGCTTCGCCGGGGCTCGGTATGCCGTCGACATGGCGAGCGTGGCCGAGGTTGTCCCCGTTCCGGTTCTGACACGTATCCCAGGCGGACCAACGTGGCTGTCGGGCGTCGTCAACTGGCGTGGGCGCGTCCTGCCCATCATCGACTTGAGGCCTCTGGTCGGCGCGACGCTGTCGCCCATGCCGACGAGCGCCAGATTGGTCGTTCTCTCCGAAGCCGACATCGAGGTGGGCCTCGTGGCTGACATGGTGCCGGGACTTCTGCACTGCGACGCGCGCGACCTTGAACTCGTGCCGGCAACGATCGCCACCGGAATCGCCCCGCTCGTACGCGGAGTCGTCGACGTCGACGGACCGGTTGCCTTGCTGTCCACCGAGGCTGTTCTCCGGCTGCGCGAGCAGCTTCCCGCTGCTCGCCGAGCGACCGGCTGATACCGATACCTCCTTGTGGGTGTCGAGAGCTAGGAGTGAGCGCTGTGGCTGATGTGGCGATTACTCCGCCCAGTGAGAGCCTCGATCGCAAAACTTCCACCCGCGGTGGTGTGGGCTACTCGTTGTACTTCGGTCAGCGTGACTTCTACGCGACCAGCGGCATGCACCTCGGGGCTGCTGCCCTGAGCGTTGGCATCTTGGTGCTCTTCACTACGAATGGGTCGTCTGCAGCGTCGGCGTCGGCCCTTCTGTGGGCGTGGGTTCTGGCCGGGTCCCAGTGGGCGGTAGCACTGGCTGCAACATTTCTTGCGCTTCGCGCCGTCCGGGGACATCACACCTACGAAGCGACGGACACGTGGGACCACGTGACGTCGCTGAGTCACCTTTCCCTGGTCATCGCCGGAACGTTTCTGGTCGGTGGAGCAGAGAGCCCGCTGTGGTTTGGCGTCGCGGCCCTCGTGGGATATGTCGCGAACCTGATGACAGGGCCGACCGGGCGCTTGCCACTTCTCCTGGTGCCGATGGCGGCGGGAGGTTCGGCGCTCGTGCATGGCCAGTGGACTGGTTCCACTCTTCCACTGGCCGCGGGGCTTACCGCTGGACTTGCCCTCCTGTACTGGTACACGCGGGTCACAGCCATCGGCCTGTACGAAGAGGCTGAGACGAACATGTGGGGTCGGAACCGCCTGCAGCAGCGGGTGGACAACCTTGCTCAGCCGCTGCTCTTTGTTTCGCAGGGTGATCTGTCCGTGGCCGGTCACCTGAGCGCGTGGGCCAGTGACGACGACGAAACTGATGATCCGTTGTCTGAGTTGACGGGTTCTTTGGATCATACGTTGGGTTCGTTGCGGGGTTTGGTGTCTCGGGTGCGGGTGGGTGGGGAGCAGATTGGGGTGTCTGCTTCTCAGGTGTTGG
>JAHEKZ010000026.1:0-15573 GCA_024644435.1 Actinomycetes bacterium
TCGATGCCGAGATGCGCGGCGACGAGCTCGTTCGCATGACGCCTTCGAAAGAGGGCGGCGCCAACGAGGGCCACTCGTGCGTCAAGGGTCGGTTTGCCTGGGGCTACGCGACGCACCGCGAACGCGTCACGGTCCCAATGGTTCGCGAGTCGATCACCGACGAGTGGCGCGAGGTTTCGTGGGACGAAGCGATCGCCTTCACCGCTCAGCGGTTCACGGCACTGCAAGAGAAGTACGGCACCGACTCCATCGGTGGCATCACGTCTTCCCGCTGCACCAACGAAGAGGTCTTCGTGGTGCAGAAGATGGTGCGGGCAGCATTCGGCAACAACAACGTGGACACCTGCGCCCGCGTCTGCCACTCCCCCACCGGCTACGGCCTCAAGCAGACTTTCGGTACCTCTGCCGGCACGCAGGACTTCAAGTCGGTCGAGGACGCCGATGTCATCTTGCTGATCGGCGCCAACCCGACCGACGCCCACCCGGTCTTCGGGTCGCGCATGAAGCAGCGGTTGAGGGCCGGAGCCGGGCTGATCGTCGTCGACCCACGTCGCATCGACCTTGTGCGCAGCCCACACATCGAGGCGGCTCACCACTTGCAGCTGCTGCCGGGCACCAACGTTGCCGTCGTCAACGCCCTCGCGCACGTGGTTGTCACCGAGGGGCTCGTCGACCGCGAGTTCGTGGCAGCGCGCTGCGAAGACGACTCTTTCGCCGACTGGGAGGCGTTCATCGCGCGTCCGGAGAACAGCCCCGAGGCGATGGAGAACACGACTGGCGTGCCGGCGTCCGAGATCCGCGCTGCTGCGCGCCTGTACGCGACGGTGCCCAACGCTGCGATCTACTACGGCCTCGGAGTCACTGAGCACAGCCAGGGCTCGACGATGGTCATGGGCATGGCGAACCTGGCGATGGCAACCGGAAACATCGGCCGCGACGGCGTCGGGGTCAACCCCTTGCGCGGTCAGAACAACGTGCAGGGCTCGTGCGACATGGGCTCCTTCCCGCACGAGTTCAGCGGATACCGCCACGTGTCCGACGACACGGTGCGGGTGCTGTTCGAAGACGTGTGGGGGCGTGAGATGCGCGCCGATCCGGGACTGCGCATTCCGAACATGTTCGACGCAGCCGTAGCCGGCACGTTCCGTGGCCTGTTCGTCCAGGGCGAAGACGTCGCGCAGTCCGACCCCAACATCACTCACGTCAGTGCGGCGCTGACGGCGCTCGACACCCTGGTGGTGCAAGACCTCTTCATCAACGAGACCGCGAAGTTCGCGCACGTCTTCCTACCTGGCACGTCGTTTCTCGAAAAGGACGGCACCTTCACGAACGCCGAGCGACGGATCAACCGGGTACGGCCGGTGATGGAGCCGAAGACCGGCAAGGACGAGTGGCAGGTGGCGTGCGACATCGCCACGGCCATGGGGTATCCGATGGGCTACGACGATGCATCGCAGATCATGGACGAGATCGCCCAGGTGACACCGACGTTCGCTGGGGTGTCGTTCGCGCACCTGGACGAGGCAGGCAGCCTGCAGTGGCCCTGCAACGACGCAGCGCCCGAGGGCACGCCGATCATGCACGTCGACGGTTTCGTGCGAGGGAAGGGGCACTTCGTGCCGACGCCCTACGTACCGACGGACGAGAAGGCCAACCGCAAGTTCCCGTTGCTGCTGACCACCGGGCGCATCCTGTCTCAGTACAACGTCGGCGCCCAGACCCGTCGCACCTCGAACGTCGAATGGCACCCCGAAGACCTTCTCGAGATCCACGAGGCTGACGCTGCCGAGCGCGGCATCAGTGAGGGTGACTGGGTAGCACTCAACAGCCGCGTGGGTGAGACACACATGAGGGCGCACATCACCGATCGCGTCCCGCAGGGTGTCGTCTACACGACGTTCCACCACCCCGAGAGCGGCGCCAACGTCGTCACCACCGAGAACTCCGACTGGGCGACCAACTGTCCGGAGTACAAGGTGACGGCGGTCCAGATCCGTCCGGCGAACGCTGCCGACCCCATGCGGGTCGGGGTGGGCACGTGAGCGCGCAGGACCTGGTCCGGATGGTGAACCAGATCGCGGTGAACCAGGCCTATCTCCCAGAGGACGAGGCGGTTGACGTCGTTGCCTCGCACCTCACGATGTTCTGGGCGCCAGCGATGCGCACCGACCTGCTGGCGGCAGCGGCGTCAGGGGACGCCGGGCTCAACGAGGTAGCGATGCGTGCGGTGCAGCAGCTTCAGCCAGCCTGATTCGTTCGGTCCCGGCGTAGCAGTTGAACGAGTCGTTACGTGAGAAGCCGATCAGCGTCAGCTGCGCATCTCGGGCGAGGTCGACGGCGAGAGTCGACGGTGCGGACACCGCTGCAAGTACCGGAAGCCCGGCCATCACCGCTTTCTGCGTCAGCTCGAACGACGCTCTCGCACTGACCTGAAGCAGCCACTGCGACGCAGGTAGCGAGTCGTGCTGGAGGGCCCACCCGATCACCTTGTCGACCGCGTTGTGGCGACCGACGTCTTCGCGGATGCAGACCGGATCGCCGTCCAGCGTGAACAGCCCGGCCGCGTGAAGGCCGCCTGTTCGGTCGAAGGCAGACTGCCCGACTCGGAGTCGCTCGGGAAGGCCAGAGATGACCGCGGGGGCGATGTGAACGCCGTCCCCGACTTCCGAGGGGTGGGTCGTGGCGCCGCGTCGGGCGATGACCTCAGTGATGCTGTCGGAGCCGCAGATCCCGCAGGCGCTGCTCGTCATGGTGAGCCGTGGGGCGGGAGGTGCGATGGCCGCAGACAGGCGGACCTCCACGGTGTTCTCGTCGCATGCGATGGCACCGACGAGATCGTCGGGCTGCCGAACGACACCTTCGCCGACGAGCCAGCCGAGCGCGAGCTCGATGTCGTGCCCAGGCGTCCGCATGGTGGTGGCGGTGTCGACGCCGTTCACCCGGATGGTGAGAGGCTCTTCGACGGCCAGGTGGTCGACGACCTCGGTCGCCACGCCATCGCGCAAGCGCATCATGCGGCGGCGGTCTACGAGGCGTCCCATCCCTCCATGGTGCCTCACCCGGCGCAAAGTGGCGTCGTCATTCCACGCCCAGGCCCTATGCGGGCCTCGAGTTCAGAGCACTGGCAGGTAGGGCGTGACGCAGGGCGGCCCTTCGGCATGCTCGTAGTCAACGTGCCCTGAGTCGGTGACGAGCACGGTGGCGCTCGAGACCGTGCCGTGCTGCTCGGAGTGGATGCAGGCCGGTGATCCGGCGTCGTTGGTCTCGTGTGAGCGCAGTACCCGACGCAGTGCGTAGGTCAGCTGGTCGAGTGTCGCCGATGCGGCCACTGCCGCCTTGCTCTGCTCAAGGATGCGGGTCGCCTTGGGGTCGTCCGGGTCGTCGAGATCTTGTTCGGTGAGTACATGGACGCCGGGCGCGAGAGGGGCGGTGCGGGCCCCGCGTGCGTCGTCGAGCGCCGTCCAGTAGGCAGCCGTGCTCGATGCATAGAGCACGCTCACCGGGTTGTAGCTGGCCGGGCTGAGTGACTGCATCCAGGTGAGGGCGTCTTCGTCGCCTCCGTCCAGAGCGCTCAGCGGTAGTTGGCCCCGCGTCTGCCGGGAGGCGTCCCGCGGGGGGACGAGGCCGCCGGGGTGGCGGTTCGTGACAGCTCCGACGCGACCTGCGGGATCGACCGCGAGCCAGGTTCCGCCGGCGAGCACATCACGGCCACCCCAGCGGGGCGGATCAGGGGAGAGCAGGATCGGCGGCTCGCTGGGGCGTCCGAACAGCTCGTCGCGGTTGGCCGCCACCACCAAAGGGGCGCCAGGAAAACACTTCCAGGCAACGATCACGGTGCACACCCACCCACCGTAATGGGGCCATGTCACATGGGTTCGAAATGACCGAACCAGCGGCACGTCCATTCACCTCTGCATGACGACCGCAATGGTCAGATCACGGCGCTGGTGACGGCAGTGGTTCGAAATGACCGAACCCATGTGACATGGCCCTACTTGGGGTTCGGCGGGGGCTACTGGACGCGGAGGGCTTCGTAGGCCATGACGGCCGCGTGAAGAGAGGTGCAGGCTTCGGCTGAGTCCAGGTCCACGGTCAGGACCTTCTCGATCGTCGTCAGTCGCTGGTAGAAGGCTTGGCGGGACAGGTGCGCGGCGTCGGCGGCCGCCGACTTGTTGCGCCCGTGCGTCAGGTAGATCTGCAGCGCTCCGACCAGGTCGCTTCCCTTCTTCGCGTCGTGGTCGAGCAGCGGCCCCAGGGTCCGCTCGACGAAGGCCTGCAGCCGCGGGTCGCCACCCAACACATAGAGCAGCCCGCGCAGCTGCACGTCAGGCAACTCGTAGTAGGGCTTGTCCTCGGGCGATCCCTGGGACGCCTCGGCGGCGTGGGCTGCCTCGGCGAATGAGCGTCGCACCGCATCGAGGTCGTGCACGGCCGACCCGACGCCGATCACCGGCCGACTCACCTTGGCCGAGTCTGCCTTCGCGATCACATGCTGCGCCACCTTGGTCAGCGTCTTGGTGGAGTCGCCGCCATCGGGCAGCGGCAGCAGGACGCCGACCCGGCCCGGTCGTAGCGACCCGACCAGCGCCTTCACATCAGCAGCACGGAGGGCGGACGCCACCAGCTCAGCCTCAAGATCGCGAGGCCGGGCGTGCGGCTGGTGTGCGCGGTCGGCGCTGAGCTCGACCACGACGGCCATGAGCTGCTGCCGAGCCGTCGGGACGCCGAGGGCAGCAGTACGCGCGTGGATGTCGTCGGACGACTCGAATCGTCGGTCGATGATGTCGGCGAGAGTCGTGCGATGCGCCTGCAGCTCCATGGGGTCCTGCTGCTGCTCCAGCAGCCGGTTGAGCGTCAGGGCGGTGGCGGCGCGCTCGAGCACCATCAGATGCAGGGCGTCCGGCTCGCTGTCCGGCAACAGGACCAAGCGGCCCCAGACCTCACCGCGTGCTTCGACCATCGCGACGAGCCAGCCCTCCGGTCCACACACGTCGCTGTGCTCAGAGGTTCGCGCCGCCCGTGACCGGGTGCTCCAGTCGCGAAGCACCTCATCGGTTGACCGGTTGGCCGGTGCGTGGGCCACCACCTGGTGTACCAGGTTCTCGAAGACGACCGCACAGGACGAGAGCCGTGCGGCCTCGTGCACGATCGATGACGCCGATGCTCCCTCGACGCACAGGCGGGTGAAGACGCGATGGGCTGACTCGGAGGCGTGCAGGGCGTTGATCTGTTCGACCACGATCAGCGAGTGCACTGCCTGTGTCACCTTGACGAATCGCAGTTCGCGGTGCAGCGAGATGAGTGGCAACCGGTGCCCCTCGCAGGCCTTGACGAGTACTCGGGGCAGCTCGGTGTAGCGCCTGCCCAGCTCGACGACCAGCGCGACCGCTCCGGCGGCGGCCAGCGCGTCTGCATAGTCCCGCAGTGAGTCGTCGGTGTCCGGCAGCGCGATTCCGGTGGTCAGGATGACCTCACCGCCGGCCAGCAGCCCGGCGATGTCGGGGAGCTCGCTGACGTGGACCCAGCGGACGCGGGCATCGAGGCCGCGGGCGCCGGCATCTACCCGTGGCAGGCCCACCGCGATGGCGGGCAGCTCGAGCAGGTCGCGAACCCGCGGCAGAGCGGTGTCGGCGGCGAAAGCTGCGCGGTCGGGCATGAAACCCCTCGTCAACGGTGCTGCCGGTGCGGTAGTGCCGTGAGGGTAGCGAGGGCACACGTGTCAGTGGTCTGGGGGATGAAGCCCGTGGCCAGATCGTGGTGACACGGTTCGATCACAACGCTAGACGCACCGCTGTGTGACCGGTTAGGTTCGGCGCACGCAGCAGGCACGGCTGGGTGATTCTTTGCTGGGAACCGGAAGATTTGTGGCCTAGAGGGCCGTATTCCGGAGGAAATCCAGAATCCACGCCGATGACCTGAGATAGGCCGGTTGCCGCAGAGTGCGGCGCCAGGAGGGATTTGGCATGGCGAGGACGCGGAGGAGCTTGCGGTGGGGGGCCGTGGCGAGTGCAGCAATGGTGGCGGGACTCCTGCCACTGGCCACGACTGGAGGTCAGGCACAGGCACTGGAGCAAGACGGGAAGAACATCTTCGTCGTCGGTGTGCTTCAGGACGTCGACAACCTGAACCCCTTCAAGGGCATTACCGTCGCGGCGTACGAGGCGTGGGCTCTGACCTACGACAGCCTGACGGGCTACGGCGCCGATCGCTTCGAGCCGGTCCCGCAACTCGCCAAGGACTGGGGCGCGTCGGAAGACGGCCTTACCTGGACGTACAACCTGGTCGACAACGCCACCTTCAGCGACGGCGAGCCCCTGACCGCCAACGACGTCGTCTACACCTTCCAGCGGATCATGGACGGCAAGTCGATCGAGCGCACCAACTGGGGTTCGTACGTCAAGAACATCGAGTCGGTGACCGCGGTTGACGACTACACGGTCGAGATGGTCGTGGAAGAGCCCTCGCCGATCATGGACACGCTCACGATCCCGATTCTTCCTGAGCACATCTGGAAGAACATCGACGCAGATGAGCTGCGCAAGTACACCAATGAGCCCGACTCCGACCCCCCCGGCATGGTCGGCAGTGGGCCATTCATCATGACGGACGCGGTCAAGGGCCAGTACTACCGGTTCGAGACCAACGAGGACTACTGGGGCACTCGGCCCAATATCGACGGCGTCGAGTACAAGATCTACCAGAACGACAACGGTCTGGTGACGGCGCTCGAGAACGGCGAGATCGACTTCGCCGATGACATTGAGGCGTCACTCTTCGCCACCCTCGAAGGCAACCCCGACATCACGGCGAAGTCGTCGCAGTACTCGGGCTTCAACTACCTGACCTTCAACGGTGGCGCCCAGCTCACGGACGGAACGCCTATTGGAACTGGACACCCCTCGCTGAAGGACCCGATCGTGCGCGAGGCTATCCACTACGCGATCGACAAGGAAGCTTTGGTTGACCGCACGCTGCAGGGTCGTGGAAGCCCCGGAGACACCTTCATCCCGCCGATCTATGGCGACTTCCACCAGACGGTGGAAGACCCGATCACCTATGACCCGGACATGGCCAACAAGCTGCTCGACGATGCCGGGTATGCGAAGGGCAGCGACGGTATCCGCACGATGCCCGACGGGTCCGACCCCCTGGTCTACCAGCTCTACTCGCGGCAGAACTCCAAGACGTCCCAGACGACGATCCAGCTGCTCGAAGGATGGTTGAAGGACATCGGCATCGACTCCAAGTCGGAGTCGGTGTCTGAGGGACGCCTCTACGGAATTGCGGGTGACGGCACATTCGACATGTACGAGTGGGGCTGGGTGGTTGAGCCTGATCCGGACTACCAGGTCTCGGTCTTCACCTGCGACCAGATGAGCTACGAGACCAAGAGCGGTCAGGTGTATGCGGGTCTGAACGACAGCTTCTACTGCGACTCGGAGTACGACCAGCTCTACCAGGACCAGGCGATTGAGGTCGATCGCGATGCTCGCGCCGACCTGGTCAAGCAGGCGCAGCAGAAGGTGTACGACGCCAATGCGTACATCGTCACCGAGTACTACGACTACCTGCAGGCGTACCGGAACGATCGCTTCACCGGTTTCGTCGAGCAGCCGTCGGACAACGGAGCGATCCTCTTCCAGTACGGGACGTACTCGTACGAGAACATCAAGCCGGTAACGGCTGACTCGGGAACAGGAAGTTCGAGCGACTCCAACACGGCGCTGATTGTTGGCGGTGTGGCCGCAGCTGCGGTTCTCGTCGGATTGATCGTGTGGTTTGCGACGCGTGGACGCCGCGGCGTCAACGCTGACGTGGAGTAGCCAGTGGCACAACCCGAACCAGCGGGAGCATCCGCCGGTGCGCTGGACCCGACCGGAAACGGTCGGGTCCAGCGCCCGTCGCGGATAGCAGGGATCGGCCGCTTCACGGGGCGGCGGCTGCTGACTGGCTTGGGCACTCTCGCCTTCGTTCTGGTCTTCAACTTCTTCCTCTTTCAGATGTTGCCCGGCGACCCGCTCGCCAGGTACAAGGGCGCACGCGAGATCTCGGCTGAAGACCTCGCCGCCCTGCGGCAAGAGCTCGAGTCGCCGCTCTGGGAGCAGTTCTTCAACTACATCAAGGACCCGCTCCAGCTCGACTCCTACTCCACGATCCAGGGCAAGCCGGTGTGGGACGTCATCGCCACCGCCCTCCCGTGGACGCTGATTCTGTTGGGCACATCGACGCTGCTGGCGACGGTGATCGGGATCTGGATCGGCATCAGGGCAGGGTGGAACCGCGGGAGCAAGTTCGACAAGAACTCAACGGGTATCACCCTCTTCCTCTATGCCACTCCCGAGTTCTGGCTCGGTCTGCTCCTGATCCTCTTCTTCTCCACGGGCTTCTGGATCTTTCCCGGGATCTTCCCCAGCGGATCGGCCATCGGTTCCGGCCTCGATCCGTGGACTGTCGACGGGGTGATCAGCATTGCCTGGCACACCGTGCTGCCCGCGGCGTCCCTGGCGGCGGTCTATCTCGCTGATTACTCCCTGATCATGCGTGCATCGATGGTGGACGAACTCGGTCAGGACTACCTGATGACCGCTCGGGCGAAGGGGCTGATGGACCGCGCGATCCGCCGCGGGCATGCGGTGCCGAATGCGTCGCTGCCGACGATCACGCTGATCTTCCTGAACATCGGGTTCATCATCGGTGGCGCCATCACGGTCGAGACGGTGTTCTCCTACCCAGGCCTGGGTCTGCTGACCTGGAACGCGATTCAAGCCGATGACCTGCCGCTGCTGCAGGCACTCTTCCTGTTCTTCAGCGTGTCGGTGATCGTCTTCAACATGATTGCCGACATCGTCATCGCGGCGATCGACCCCAGGATCCGGCTATGACCACCGACACGGCACCAGCCGTCGCCATCCCGTCGGTTCGGGCAATCCGGTGGAAGCGGCGCCAGGTCGCCACCACCCGGTTCGTTCGCGCCTTCTCGAAGCACCGCTCCGGCCTGTTCGGCGTCGGCATCCTGCTCTTCTTCGTCCTGGTCGCGATCTCGGCCCCGTGGCTCTTCCCCGACTACCTGCTCGACCCCAACGCGAACCTGAGCAATCCGGTCTATGCCCCGCCGAGCGCCGACTTCTACTACTGGATGGGCACCGACGACCTCGGTCGGTCGGTTCTGGCTGAGCTCGCCTGGGGTGCGCGGCCGTCGCTGGTGGTGGGAATCCTGGCATCGATCATGGCGATGATCATCGGAACTTTGGTTGGCATCGCCAGCGGCCACTTCCGGGGTTTCTTCGGCGGGTCCATGGAGCGACTGACCGACTGGTTCCTGGTGCTGCCGTTCGTACCCACGGTGATTGTTCTGCAGGCCGTTCTTGGCGAGACGACGATCTGGATCACCGTTGTCGTGCTCGGCATCACGTCGTGGCCGGGAACGGCGCGGTTGGTGCGCGCACAGACACTGAGTGTTGAGGCACGCCCGTACATCGAGCGGGCGAAGGTTCTCGGCAACAGTGACTGGGCTCAGATGGTTCGACACATCCTGCCGAATGTCATGCCACTGGTTATCGCCAACACAACTCTCACCGTTGCCATCGTCATCTTGTCGATGACGACGTTGGCGTTCCTCGGACTGCTCGACCCAAACTTGATCTCATGGGGTGGAATGCTCGACAGCGCCGACGCGACTGGTGCGGCGTTGCAGGGAGCATGGTGGTTCCTGATCCCGCCTGGTCTCTGCGTTATCGCCGTTGTGCTGGCGTTCACGCTAATTGGCCGTACCCTCGAGGTCGTTCTCAACCCGCGACTGGGGAGTAACTGACATGGCCGTGCTCGACATGCGTGACGTGTCACTGACGTATCACCCAGCTGAAGGTCCCGTGCCTGCCGTGCGCCACGTCAACCTCAGCGTCGACGCGGGTGAGGTTGTTGGGGTTGCGGGTGAGTCTGGCTGTGGCAAGTCGACCCTGATCTCAACCGTCCTGCGGCTCTACCCGAAGAGCGCGACGGTCGACGGCGAGGTGCTGGTCGACGGCGAGAACGTCTTCGACATGAAGTGGAACCGCATGCGCGCCGTGCGATGGGGCGAGGCGGCCGTGGTCTTCCAAGGCGCACTGCACTCGCTCAACCCGATCCAGCGGATCGGCAAGCAGCTGGTCGAACCGATCCTGGTGCACGAAAAGGGTGCAACCGAGGCGTCCGCCATGAAGAAGGTGCGCGAGCTGCTCGACCAGGTGGGCCTTCCGACCCGACACGTCAACGCCTATCCACATCAGCTCTCTGGCGGTCAGAAGCAGCGCATCATGATCGCGTTGGCACTGACCTGCGACCCCAAGGTGCTGCTGTGCGACGAGCCGACCACGGCGCTCGACGTCATGGTGCAGGCGCAGATCCTCGACCTGCTCAAAGGCATCGCTCGTGAGCGGGCGATGGGAATGCTGATCATCAGCCACGACCTGTCGGTGCTGTCGAGCAACTGCGACCGCATCGCGATCATGTATGCCGGCCAGGTGGTAGAGCAAGGCCCGGCACTCGATCTCTTCCAGAATCCAGCACACCCCTACACCAGGGCGTTGATGGGTGCCTTCCCGACGATTGGGGACGGTGAGTCGCGATACGCGCCGACCGGTCTCCCCGGCGACCCGCCCTTCCCCGGCGACCTGCCGAGTGGGTGCTCGTTCCACCCTCGCTGTCCGATGGCGACTGACGAGTGCCGCACGGTCGACGTCGTCCTTGAGCCCATTGCGCCCGGCCGCGACGCCGCCTGTATTCACGTCAACCAGGGGGTGGGCGCACCGTGAGCAGCTCAGTCGAGGACGTCGGCACGGAGACCGAGATCGTAATCGAGGTTGACGATCTGCACGTCACGTTCGAAGGCCGCGAAGGTGGTATGGCACGGGCCGTCGACGGCGTCAACATCGCGATGCGCAAGGGCGAGATCATCGCGATGGTCGGTGAGTCGGGGTGCGGCAAGACCACGCTGGCTCGGACCATCCTGGGGCTCGAGAAGCCGGCATCTGGATCGGTGCTGTCCCACGGCAAACCGCTCCAGTACAGCGGCCGCGCCCTGAAGGCGTACCGCAAGAACGTCCAGCTGGTGCTGCAAGACCCAACAGGCTCACTGAACCCCCGGCACTCCGTCTACGAGGCCGTCGCCGAGGGTCCTCGTACGCATGGCATGGATGACGAGACCGGACGCGTCAGCCGCGCGTTGGCCATGGCCGGGCTTCGACCTCCTGAGCGGTTCTTCCTCCGCTACCCCCACGAGCTCTCGGGCGGCCAGCGCCAGCGCGTCGTCATCGCCGGGGCCTTGGCCCTCGACCCAGATGTGATCATCGCCGATGAGCCAGTGAGCAGCCTCGACGCGTCTGTTCGTGGCGAAATCTTGGCCCTCATGCTCAAGCTGCGCGACGAGCTGGGTCTCACACTCTTGGTGGTGACGCATGACCTCGGGCTCGCGTGGAACATCGCGGACCGGATCGTCGTCATGTACCTCGGCCGTGTCGTCGAGCAGGGGCCAACCGAGGAGGTGCTGAACAATCCGCAGCACCCGTACACCCGGGCGTTGCTGTCGGTTGTTCCTGAGATGCATGGCACCGAGCAGATCGTGCTGTCGGGTGAGACACCGGACCCCACGAAGATCCCGGCCGGCTGCAGGTTCCACCCGCGGTGCCAGGAAGTGCGCGACGGTGTCGCCGAGAAGGCCGGAGTCCTGGCCGCCTGTCAGTCGGTGAGCCCCACGATCCTGTCCGCGCAGATCCCGGTCGGCGAAACCGAACTGGGCCACGACGCCGCGTGCCACCTGGTGACGCCTCCCCCAACTGGCTGACCGCTGGCGCTGCCTAGAGGTACGGGCCGCTGGTGCGTTGGCTCTGATCGAGCTCAGGTGAGACGCCTGCGCCATCAGGTCCGGCGGGGAGGGCCGCCCGTCGTCGCATCTCCTCGAACTGGGCGCGCGCGGCGACCTGTTGGGCGAACAGAGCGGTCTGGATGCCGTGGAAGAGCCCTTCGAGCCATCCGACGAGCTGAGCCTGCGCAATGCGCAGCTCGGCTTCGCTCGGCACGCCTTCGTCAGTGAAGGGCAGCGAGATGCGCTCGAGCTCTTCGGTGAGCTCAGGGGCCAGGCCGTCCTCAAGCTCGGCGATCGAGCGACGGTGGATCTCCTTCAGGCGAGCGCGTCCGGCCTCATCGAGGGGTGCACTACGCACCTCCTCGAGCAGCTGCTTGATCATCGTCCCGATTCGCATCACCTTGCCGGGCTGTTCGACGAGCTCGGTGATCGGCGGCTGGCCGTCGTCATCCCCGTCCATTGACGGTGCGGGGATCTCGCCGACGGCCTGGCCGTCGGGGCCGACGATCACGATGCGGTTCGGGGTCTCGTCCTGAGGCTGCGTCATGCCTCCTATCTTGCCCTGGAAACCCAGTGGACGATGAACCGGTGCTACGCAAGGGTGGGCGGATGGATCTCGCCGGCATCAGCAAGGTGCTCCCCGATCACACGGTCCGACCGGTCACCATGGAGGACATCCCCGCCTTGCTCGACCTCGTCGAGCGGCTTACCACGGTCGTACTGGGTGAACCGGACGTGAGCGAGTCAGAGATGCGTGACGATCTCACTGGTGCGCACTTCGACCTGACGGCAGACACCTTCATCGCGCTTGCGCCCGATGGGCGTGCAACGGCCTACGGCCAGGGGTACGACGAGCGCAGCGGTACCGGCTGGGTGGATGTCTACATCGATCCCGCAGCTGCGGACAAGGAGTTCGACGCGATCGCCGACGCTGCGATCACTGCCGCAGTTGCGCGCATCGTCGCGTCGGCGAAGGCGCGTGGTGAGAAGACGGTGCATGTCACGTCCAACTTGTACGAGACCGAAACGCGCATGCGCGCCGCATACGAGCGGGCGGGGTTGGTCGTCGAGACGGTCTACTGGCGGCTACAGCGTCTGTTCACGCCAAACGAGGTGTTGGAGCAGCCGGTAGTTCCCGGTGGCTTTGCCATCGCGAAGGTAGATCCACGCGATGACGCCGTGATCGAGCAGGCGTACCACTTGTTCCACGACACCTTTAGCGAGCATCACGGACACGAAGGGCAGCAGCGCAGCCTGGCTGACTACGCCGAGGACTCCCGAAGCGCCGAGTCATTCGACCCCGATGCTTGGTGGTTCGTGTGGCAGGGCGGAAGTCCTGTCGGTCTGCTGATCGGCGACAACCGACGGGCTGAGCAGGGCTTTGGCTACGTACCCGCCATCGGCGTCCAGAAACAGGTTCGTGGACGCGGAGTCGCTCGGGCCCTGTTGCTGTCCGCCTTCGTCGACTACCAGCTGCGGGGGCGCGTCGGCGTGCAGCTGGGTGTGGACACCGGCAACACGACTGGCGCGACGCGGTTGTACGAGTCGGTGGGCATGAACTCGCTCCACACAGCGATCGCGCTGGGGTGCACTGTCGAGGTCTGACCTCGTGCACTCGACGCCCGAAAGCGTCACCCAGGTGTGCACTCGGCGTCCGAAAGCGTCACCCAGGTGTGCACTCGGCGAGATCTACAGCAGGTCGACGCGATCGAGGAAGGCGTCCACCAGGGCGTAGCAGCGCTCGCGGTTCTGCTCTGCGAGCTGTTCACTCTGCGCGTACAGGGCGTCGAAGTCGACGCCGTACTCCTCGGCCTCAGAGGCGCTGTCGTCGCCCCAGCGCCGGATGATCTCGGTGGACACCTCGGGATGGAACTGCACGGCCAGGGTTCGACCGAGCCAGAAGGCCTGAGGGCCGGCGTCGGTCGTGGCGAAGACCTCGGCGCCCCTCGGCGGCGTGAACGAGTCGACGTGGAACTCGAACCATGGGCCGGGCGGGGCAAGCTCGTGATCCTCTGACGTCACGTCGAACCAACCGATCTCGGTGCGGCTTGCGCGTTGTACCGACCCCCCAAGCGCATGGGAGACGAGCTGCGCGCCGTAGCAGATGGCGAGCATAGGGGTATCCGATGCGACGGCCGCACGTGCTGCCTCTGCTTCACGCTCGACGTGGTTGGCGACTTTGTCCCAGTAGACCGACCAGTCAGAGCCGAGCATCACCACGAGGTCGGCACCCGCTGGGTCGATGACATCGTCTCCGTCGCGGTGGACGATCTCCAGGTCGAAACCACGCTGGATGAGCCGCTCGCCGACATTGCCGGCGTCGTCGTCGCCCCGGTTGGCGATCACCAGTGCCTTCACAGGATGCAGGCTACGGCAGCGAACGGTCGGTCGCGGCCTCGGCCGCGGAGATGCTGGTGTCCTGGGCTGTGGTTTCGGATGAACGCAGGTCGATGACGGCGGGCGGCAACGTGCGGAGCAGGGCCCACGAGCTGTAGGCCACAGGCAGGATCAGGGCGATCGCCATGGCTGAGGTGGTAGGCAGCAAGGTGGCAACTGCTCCGGCCGCGAGGGCGCCGACAGCCTGGATCCCCATCAGGCCCGGCTGGATGATCGACACGAAGGGCGCGCGCAGGTCTGGCGGGACGATCATCATCGAGCCCGTCATCGTGGGTATATCGGCCGCGATCGTGACGCCGTAGGCCGTGATGGCGAGCAGAGCCAGGACAACGACGAGCCAACCGGAGGCAGCCCCGGACAGAGCAAAGAGCAGGGCCGCCGGGCTCGCGGCCAGAATGGTCACCGTGCACGAGATGCGCATCAGTCGGGTCGGGGATCCTTCCCGTGGAACGATCGTTCCACTGAACGCCCCGACCAGTGGAGCTGTAGCAATCAGGGTAGCCATCACCAACGGGTTGACGGCTTCGCTGCGCAGAAAGACCGGCAGCAGGCCGCTGATCGCGGCATCGGCCATGGCGAGCAGCAGGAAGAAGATGAGCATCTGACGGAGGAGTCCGCGCCGGGCCATCATCGTGAAAGCGTTCTTGGTGCGAGTGATTGGTGGCTCGGGCGGAGGCGGTTGACGCCCCGCGTCGATGCCGAACAACAGGACCGCCGAGACACCGAACGTCGCGGCATTCATGATGAGGGCGGCCTCGGGTCCGATGAGGAGCAGCAGTGCGCCACCGACCGCGAGCCCGAAGGCTTGGGCGGTCTGGAAGGTTACGTTGCTGAGCGCGTAGGCGTCGGCCATGCGGTCTTCGCCGGCCGCCTCCGGGATCACAGCGGTACGCGCGGCCTCGAACGGTGGTGTGGCGAGCCCAGCGACGAAGGCCAGCACGAGCAGTGACCAGGTGGGCATCGGCAGCGCGATCAGTGCGAACAGGGCCATCCGCACAAGGTCGGAGCCGATCATCATGCGCCGCAACGAGTAGCGCTGCGCGACTGGCGTGATGACGGGACTGAGCAGGTAGGGGAGGTAGGTGACGGCGAGTGTTGCCGCAGTCAGGAACGGCGATCCGCTGCGGTCAAAGACCAGGATGGCGAGTGCGAAACGGGCCGCCCAGTCGCCCACCTCGCTGAGCACCTGCGAGCCCCAGACGCGTCGCAAGTCGTGGATGCGGAGGACGCTGAAGGACGCCACGAAACGCTCACGCACGTTTGCCATCTGCCCTCCCGCTTGCTGTCTCGCCGTGTATTGCACCACAGGAGGGAGGGCGGCGCCCCGACTCGGAGCC
>JAHEKZ010000026.1:15673-30607 GCA_024644435.1 Actinomycetes bacterium
GGGCAGTTCAACACCCAACGTGCCCTACCCCGACCTCACGAAGCGTCAACTCACTCCGGCACGATCGGGTCATCATCAGCGTTGAACACCGCGATCTCCTGATCGGGGTCAAAACCACAGGATGCGGGAATCTCGACATCAAGTCTGGTGGCGTCCTCGGTGTAACCGCCGGCGCCCTGGACGAGGGTCCCCTCGCTGACGAGTTCCCCCGACGGCAAACGCAACGTGAACGGATCACCCCGGTCGATCGCCGTGCCACTCGGCCAGATGACAGCGCGCACCTGGCCCGGACTGCTCGCTGAGGTCATGCCCACGCAACCATTGGCCAGGGCCACAGCCCCGGTGATCTGAGCGTCAGTACCGTCTCGCGGAAGCAGCGACGAGTTGTAGACCAACAGCGTGTTATCGGCCTCGGTCACCACAGACAAGCCGCCGCAACCTGACACGGCACCCAACAACAGCGCGCCCGCAGTCAGCCCGCCAACCGCTCGACGCCGGACCGAGCTCGTCCCGCCTGGCCTACCCGCCACGAACGCATCCTCCCACGCTCAAGAGCGCTGGACCGCGCGGGAACCGTGGCATCAGGCATTGGAACCCGGTGAGAGCACCCCATCTGTAGGGAGAGCCCGGAGGCGACGTTCATGTTCTGTCCATCGATCAGGGAGCTTTGGGCACAGTGGCCGTTCGTGGAGCCACCCCACCGACCGGTCAGAGATCGAGCGAGTCCCTGAGCAGCTGCGCACAGTCGGCGGGCGACCGGTGCTCGGCGTCTACGACGACGTCGTACTCGATCCCTTCGTGCAGGGCTCCGAACTGTCCTCGTGCCAATCCGATCAGGCGGTCGCCACGCTCGCGTTCCCTCCGCTCCAGTGCATCGAGTGACGCATCCACCTTGACGAGGGTCACGTCACAGCCGACCAACAGCTCGCGGTACTCCTGAATCTCGCGGCCAGTGGCGACCTCATCGACGATCAGGTGGTTACCGGCTGTCGCCATTGCGGCAACGGCGAGGCGCATGCCGGTCAGTGCGCGCTCGGACGTTGGTCCGGAGTGGATCTGGACGATGGCTCGACCTTCGACGGTCCGTTGCTCGAATCGGATGCCCTCCGGTGTGCCGAACGTGCGTGAGGGGAGCATCTCGAGGAAGGCATCCATCGACACATGCAGCATGGGGAGCGTGGCGATCTGCTGGAGCTCGCGAGCGATCGACGACTTTCCGGCGCTGCCGACGCCGTTGAGGATCACCACCCGGGTCGTCATGTCGTTCCTGAGCATTCACGAAGAGTAGGCCTCACATCGGGCGTGCCTCGTGGTGGGACCTGGCTCTCAGGGCAGTCGCCAGTCGACCGGTTCGCCGCCCTGTTCGATCAAGGCCGCGTTGGATCGGCTGAACGGCCTTGACCCGAAGAATCCTCGGGAGGCCGACAGTGGGCTGGGGTGTGCGCTCGAGATCTGCGGCACACCCCGCAGCAGCGGAGCTGCCGACTGGGCGTCTCGCCCCCAGAGGACGGCGACCAGGGGCCCACCACGGGCCGCGAGTGCACGGATGGCGGCCTCCGTGACGTGCTCCCAGCCCTTGCCGCGATGCGACGCGGGCGCACCGGGCTGCACCGTGAGCACCCGATTGAGCAACATGACCCCGTGTGACGTCCAGGGTGAGAGATCGCCCGTGGTGGGACGCGGCACGCCGAGATCGTCGGAGTACTCGGTGAAGATGTTCGTGAGACTCTTGGGCAGCGGGCGCACGTCGGCTTCGACGGAGAACGACAACCCGACGGCGTGCCCCGGCGTCGGGTACGGGTCTTGTCCCACGATCAGCACGCGCACCGCGTCCAGCGGCAGCGAGAACGCGCGCAAGATCCGGTCCCCTGCGGGCAAGTAGCCGCGCCCGGCTGACACCTCGCTGCGCAGGAACTCCCCAAGACGGGTGATCGTCGCGGCCTCGGGCTGCAACGCCGGCAGCCACGAGGCATCGACGAGCTCGGTCAACGGTTGCGGTGCCACAGGCGTCGAGCGTAGGGGGTGCTGAGTGGTTCGGCGCCCGGCTGGCTACCGTGACCGTCGTGACCTTCACGCTGGAGCGCGTCCGCTACGACTCGCCGGCTGCCCATCAGCTCATCGAAGAGCTCCAGGAGGAGTACATCGTGCGATACGGGGGCCGCGATGAAACCCCGGTCGACCCCGACGACTTCGTACCACCCCAGGGATCCTTCTTCCTCGTGCACCGCGACGGTGACGTCGTGGGGTGCGCGGGGATGCGTCGCAGATCGGCCGAGGACGTCGAGGTGAAGCGCATGTTCGTGCGCCGGCCATTCCGCGGGCGCGGCTACTCACGCGACTTGCTGGCCCTCGTCGAGGATGAGGCTCGGACTCTGGGCTTCTCCCGCGTGCTGATGGAGAGCGGCCTTGCCCAGCCGGAAGCCATGCACCTGTACGAGACCAGCGGCTACGAGCGGATTCCCGGGTTCGGTCACTACCGCAACGAGCCGCAGAACCGCTGCTACGCCAAGGCGCTCTGACGTGAGCTCGCCTCTTCGCGCCCCATCTGGCTGGGCGCCCAAAGCGCCACCGAGACCCATGGCGCCACGACGGCAATCGTGACGAAGGTGAAGAATCGCGCCACCGACTGATCGGTGTCTGACCCCCAACCGCCGCTGAACGCCTCCGGCGTCATGGCGAGGAACAGGGCGGCGGCAGACAGCAGCAGGGCAAGACCGCTCATGATGGCCGGGGGTGCTGGACGCCCTCGGTTCTGGTGGCGCACGAGGGCGACCAGCGTGAGCGCCACGGGGACACCGGTGAGGAAGATGGCTGGCCCGTCGAACGTGAGCTCCGGGTCTATCAGTCCGCGACGCGTGACCCCTAGGCCGTCGAGGTCGATGAGGAAGAGAACAAGAAGCGGTGTGCCCAGGCTCACCGCGGTGACGGCGTGGTCGAACGTCAGCCGGTTGTCTCTGCGACCGATCCAGGTACAGATGAGTGCGACCAGGAGGGCGGCCATCGCGACGAGGACAGGCACCAGGGAGTTGATGACGGTGTTCACCTCTCGGCTGGACCCGACGAGAGCAGCCGCTGCGACCAGTGGAAAGGCGACGGCGAACGTAGCCAGGCCCAGTGCCGCGATCGCGATCGTCGAGCCCACGCTGACCCGACCTTCGGGTAGGGGGCTCGGCCGGCGCAGATCACGGCGTCCACGTGCGGCCCCCACGATGGTCAGTGCCGATCCGAGCACGACCAGCCCGGCGACCACCATCGCCCGCTCTCTCACGATCGAGGAGCAGAAGCCTTCGAACGTCTCATCCATCAGGTCGCGTCCGAGAAGAGACGGGCAGAAGGTGGCGCTCTCGGAGTACGTCGACGTGACGGCCATACCCCAGGCTGTCAGCATCGAGAACCCGCCAGTCAGCACCGTGAAGACAGCCGCGGTGCGAGATCCACCCTCGGTGCCCATCGCGGCAGTATCGCAGAGGCGCTATCCGACCGGAGCCGCTTCACCGGCAGGTTTGCCGGCCTTTAGCAGCAGCCAGAAGGTGAACCAGAGCTCGGCGATGACCGCAGGGAGAGCCACCATGGCGAGGAAGGCGTTGGCGTACTCGTCGTAGCTGGCTAACAAGGCGTTGGCCATCGTGTCGACGATGTAGGCACCTCCGGCGATGACGAGGACGACGCCGAGTGCTCGAGGGGCGACGCGGGTGCTGAGCACGAGGTACCCGAGCAGGATCACGTGGATGCCGAAGGCGACGAGCCCGATGAGCCAGGAGAAGTTGAACGCGTCCAGCAGCAGGCTCACCTGTACCTCGCGCTGGGCGAGGTCGAAGGCCTCGATGCTCGACGAGCCGCTGACGAACTCGAGCACCACGAAGAAGAAGATGAGCGCTACCCCCAGCATGACCGTGTAGACCAGCCGGAACCATGCTGTGAGCAGCGACAGTTCCGGCCGTTGGCGCCGAAAGAGAAGGTAGAGGGCCCAGGCGATGGCGACGTCGAGCACGAAGACCACCAGGAAGGCCACGAGTCCTGCACGGAACAGGCCCTCGGAGTCGCTGATGTTCGCGTAGGTCGCGGTTACGTCGTCGGGGTCGATGAGCCCGGTGCGGACAAAGAAGTTGGCGAAGATCGCCAGGAAGAACAGCGCCAGGTAGCCGGAGCCGGCGATCAGCGCGGCTCGGCGCTCAGTGACGTTCGACGAGATGGACGATGACATGTGTGCTCCTTGTCAGGTCAGGCGGCGGTCTGGGTGGGGACGACGACCACCTTGCCGATGGCACGTCCGTCAGCGACGTACTGCACGGCCTCGGCGGTATCGGTCAAGGGGTAGGTGCGGTCGATGTGAGGTCGGACGTGTCCTTGCTCGACGAGGCCGACCAGCTCTGCAAGGTCGTCAGAGTTCTCGGAGGAGATGAACGTGCCCAGTGACTGCGACACGAACGGTGAGAGCGCCAGGGCCCGAAGCTGGCGGTCGGTACCCCCGATCCAGCGACCTCCGTTCTCACCGCCCGTGATGACCAAGTGGCCCTGGGGGGCAAGTGCCCGCCGCAGGCGGGAGAGCGAGGAGTTGCCGCCGATGTCGATGATGGCGTCGTAGCGGATGCCGGTAGCGGAGAAGTCGGTTGTCGCGTAGTCGATCACCTCGTCGGCGCCGAGGTCGGCCACGAGTGACGCCTTGCGGGCGCTGCTGACGCCGGTGACGTGGGCGCCGAAGGCCTTGGCGATCTGAACCGCGAACGACCCCACACCGCCGGAGGCTCCGAGGACCAGCACCTTGTCGCCCGGCTCGACCATTGCGTGGTCGCGGACCGCCTGGAGTGCGGTGAGCCCCGAGATGGCGAGCGCGGCGGCCTGCGGGAAGGACAGGTCGGCGGGTTTGTGGACCAGCTTGGTCTCGGGGGCGACGGCGGCCTCGGCGAACGTACCGCGTCCGATGCCCAGCACCTCGTCGCCAACGGCGAACCGCGTGACGTCGCGCCCGGTCGCCACGACGACTCCAGCGACGTCCATGCCGGGAACGGGATTCTTGGGTGCCCGCACGCCGTAGCCGGCCAGCCGGACGACGTAGGGGAGCCCGGTCATCAGGTGTACGACGCCCCGGTCGACGCCAGCGGCACGCACAGCGATCAGCACCTCGTCGTCGCCAACGGTGGGGTCGGCGACCTCGCGCAGCTCGAGCACGTCGGCGGGGCCGTAGGAATCCTGGGTAACTGCCTGCATCGAAATCAGCTCCTAGTCGGTGGTACTTACGCTGTAAGTTAGACCCAGACAGGCGCGCCGTCAAGTCCGCGCGTACCTTTGCTCCGCCCAGGAGGTTCCATGTCGCCCAGCCCCCCCCGCCGTGCGCCACTCAACCGCGAGCGGGTGCTGCGAGCGGCGATCGCGGTGGCCGACAGCGAGGGCATCCGGGCCCTCACGATGCGGCGGCTCGGCCAGGAGCTCGGGGTCGAGGCGATGTCGCTCTACAACCACGTACGGAACAAGGACGACGTGCTCGACGGCATTGTCGACCTGGTGGTGAGCGACATCGTGGTTCCCCCGACGGGGACGCAATGGCGGACTGCGATGCGTGAACGGGCACGGTCGGCCCATGAGGTGCTGCTGGCTCACCCATGGGCTGCCATTCAGATGATGTCGCGCTTCAACATCGGTCCAGGGATGACGCGCTATCTGGACAACACCCTGGGCCGCCTACGAGAGGGCGGCTTCAGCATCGAGGGCGCCTTGGACGCCTGGAACACCCTTGACAGCCATCTCTTCGGGTTCACTCTGCAAGAGCTCAACTTGCCATTCGAGGTCGAGCAGACCCAGGACGTGTCAGCCGACTTCCTCGCCGAGATGTCGATGGATCAGTTCCCACACGTGGCTGAAGTCGTGGGACGTATCGCGCAGACGGGTCGATCAGAGGACTTCGAGTTCGGGCTCGACCTGATTCTCGATGGCCTGGAGCGCAGGCTGCAGGCCCGGGGCGGAGGGTGAGGGATTTGAACCCCCGGATGCTTTCGCATCGCTCGCTTTCAAGGCGAGTGCAATCGGCCGCTCTGCCAACCCTCCCGGGGCAGCCATTCTGCCGTACGCCCCACCCAACCCGACAACGTGTGAGTTTGCTGTCGCTATAGGACCAGGAAACTCACACGTTGTGGCGGGAGTAGGACGCGGCGAGGCGCTCGAACCCCTCGGCCAGTGGCACCTTCGGTGCCCACTGCAGCTGTTCCTGGGTTCGGCCCTGGTCAAACCAGTGCGCGGTTGACAGCTGTTCGGCGAGGAAGCGAGTCATGGGGGGCTCGCCGTCACGTCGGGTCGCCGTCCAGGTGCGCTCGACGACTGCGCCGGCACCTGACGCCACCGAGCGCGGCACCGAACGCGTCGGTCCGGGGACCCCTGCGGCGTGGCAGATCCGGGTGAGCAGCTCAGCGACGGTGCGTGGCTCGCCGTTGCTCACGACGAACGCCTCACCACTCACCTCGTGAACTCGGTCGAGCGCAGCGACGAGTGCATCGGCAGCGTTGTCGAGGTACGTCGTGTCGATCAGCGCCGTCCCACCATCGATGAGCACGAGACGACCAGACGCTGCGCGCTCGACGATGCGCCCGACGAGCTGGGTGTCACCCGGACCCCAGACCAGATGCGGACGCACGGCCACGACGTCGAGGGAACCGTCGGCGGCGTCGAGCGCGAGCTGTTCGGCCATCGCCTTGCTTCGGGCGTAGTGGCCGTGTGCCCTGTCGGGGTCTGCCGGGTCGGCGTCCGCGGCCATGAGCGGCTCGCCGAAGTGCGCGACGGACGGCGACGACACCTGCACCAGACGGGGGATGCCATGGGCGCGGGCGGCGTCGACCACGTTCTGTGTGCCTCCGACGTTCACCGACTCGAACTCGTCCCAGTCGCCCACCACGGAGACCCTGGCGGCTGCGTGCACGACCGCATCGATGTTCCGCATGGCTTTGTCTACGATCCCGGCGTCGCGGATGTCGCCGCGCACGTGAGGCCAGCTGGGGTTGGCGTCCCCTCGCTGCAGCGCGACGACGTCGTCTCCCCGGGCAACGAGCCGCTCGGCGACGCCGGCTCCCAACAGACTCGTAGCGCCCGTCACGAGCACCCTCACGAGAGCGCCCCGCCGCGACCAGCCAATACCTCCGACGCCATCTGTGACACCTGCACCCGGTCGATCTTGGAGTTGTGGCGGATGTCGACGGGCAGCTCGTCGACGACGAGGACTGCGGCAAACTCAACTCCAGCCGCGAGGCGCAGCGCGTCGGTCAGGTCGAGCGACGCCACACCTTTGTCCTGCAGTGGCGCCTCAACGACGGCGACCACGGCCTGTCGGCCGGCGGGACCCACGCCGACGACGGCGGCGAGACGCACCGGGTCGAGGCGTTCGATGCGCTGCTCGGGTCCGACAGGGGTGACGACCCCGGCTGGTGTCGTGATGATGTGAGCGATCCGTCCCTCGACCCAGAGCCGGCCCTCGGGGTCGAGATGGCCGATGTCACCCGTGCGATGCCACCCGTGGTCGCGAGCGCTGTCGCGCTGAGTGGCCCAGAGCTGGTCGTAGTGGTCCTTCACGTGGGGCCCGCGTACGCAGATCTCACCAGTGACGTCCGGTGTGTCAGTGAGAGCGCCGGTGGCCGCACCCGTCGGGTCGAGCGGGCTGATGGCGACCTGGACGCCGGACACGGGGTGCCCGACGAGCACACCGTTACCTCGGCCGCCGCTCTCGAGCTCAGCGAGGGTGACGTCGGCGACCGGCAGAGCCTCTGTCATGCCGTACGGGGTGTGCGCTTCGCAGCCGCCGAGCACCAGGGAAGCGGCCCGCAACGTATCGCGGGGAACAGGTGCCCCCGCCGACAACAGCAGGCGGACGCGCCCACATCGTTCCCGTTGCGCCTGGTCGAGGGTCGACGCGGTGCGCACGATGTTGCGCAGCGCAGCGGGTGCGGCGAAGACGAGCGTGGCGTCGATGGCTGCGATGGCGTCGGCCATCGCCCGTGAGGTAAGGGTGGCGGGCTTCGTGATGTCCATGGCGGGGACTGCCGAGGGGATCCCCAACGCAGGGCCGAAAAGAGCGAACGGCGCGAACGCGGCGACCAGACGGTCTTCTGGTCGAATGCCAAAGGTTTCGGTGATGATGTCGCGTTGCGCCTCGAGCTGCGCGTGTCGGTAGACAACACCCTTGGCCGGACCCGTCGCCCCCGACGTGAAGAGCACGGCGGCTTCGGCGGTGACCGAAGGGGTGGTGGACGTCGGCAGCTGGCGCCCGATCTGGGCCAGCTCGGCGACGGTGTAGTCGACGCCGAGTGCTCGTCGGAGCCCGGGGGCAAAGCCCCCGACGGAGATGTACGTCCCGCTCAGGCCCATGCCCTTGGCCGCGCTCAGTCCGCGTGCGACGCCGATCACGTGCTGCACGTTCGCCCCGCGCAGCGCGCGCCGCAGGCCGGGCAGGCCGAGCCCGGCGTCAGCGACGACGGGAACGGCACCCGCCCGCCAGGTGGCGTAGAGCACGGCGGTCAGGTCGGCCCCGGGTGGCACGAGCAGCGCGACGCGATCCTCGGGGCGGACGCCTACCGCAGTCAGCCCGGCGGAGAGGTCGCGCACCGTTGACGCAAGCTGTTTCCAGGTGATCGCCCGTGCCGGGCCGCGGCGTCCCATCTCGACCACGGCGACGGAGCTGTCTTCTGCTCGGTCCTCGAGGCCGGACCACAGCGTGCGCCGCTCAGTTGAGCTGGTGGGAAGCAGAGCGGGGACGACCCGGAGCTCGCGGGTGCGGCCGGCGGCGAGATCGTCGGCGAACCGCGCAATGGCAGCGGCTACCGGTGCGTCCTCGATGACCAGGTGTCCAGCACCTTCGAATCGATGGGTCTGCGCCTGTGGCAGGCGCCGTTGCAGGTCGCGCAGGTAGCGGTCGGCGAAGACCGGGTCGCGTGGGCCCCACAGCAGCAGGACGGGAACGTTGCGCAGTGCGTCGAGGCCCTCGCCCACCTGGTCGAGCGTGATGCGGCTCGGGTGGTCGGTCTCGAGGGGGATGTCGGCCACGAAGTCGGCGATCGCCCGACGTCGACCGGCTTCGCGGTAGGGGGCCCGGTAGGCAGCGGCCACGTCGCGGGGGAGCGCTGGATGTGCGAGGCGCAGCGTGCCGTCCAGGAAGGCTCTGGTGCGTTGAGTCACCGTACGGAGCATGCGTCCGGCGCGAGCGGCCGCGATCAACGGCGGTACTGATGCGTCGTCGGGCTGGCTGACTGCGGTGTTGAGCAGGGCGACTCCGGTCACGATGTCGGTGTGGCGCTCGGCCCAACCAAGGGCTATCGGACCGCCCCAGTCGTGGGCGACGACGAGCACCGGACCTTTCACGTCGAGCTCGTCGGTCAGTGAGCCCAGCTCATCGATCCGATCGGCCAGGGTGTGAAGGCGGTCGGTGCGTTCGGAGTACCCCATGCCCAGGTGGTCTGGCGCTACTACTCGCCAGGTGTCACCAAGCGCGGCGACGATGGATCGAAAGGTGTAGGACCAGGTCGGGTTGCCGTGGACGCAGAGCACCGTGCCGACCGGTTCCCCCGGCCCGGATGGCCCGGTGTCGAGCACGTGCCAGTTGCGCGGGGTGCCCGCGGCGTCTGGGGCCGAGACGATCCGCGACCATTCCGGGTCGAGGCCGGGCAGGTCAGCAGGCGGAAGCGACGCTGAGGTCACCAGACGATTTCGCAGAATGCGGTGTTGAGGCCCGACCCGATGCCCATGCAGAGCACGCGGTCGCCTGGCATGAGGTTGTCGACCTCGTGCGCGAGTGTGAACGGCACAGAGGCGGGGCCGATGTTCCCGAAGTACGGAAACGAGAGCGGTACCTTCTTCTGGTCGATGCCAAGCCGCTCGCAGAGCGCGCTGGTGTGAACGCGCGATACCTGGTGGATGATGAAACGGTCGGCGTCCGACCAGTCGAAGTCTCCGGTCTTCCAGGCAGCCTCGGCCAGATCGAGCCCGGCGTCCATCAAGCCACTCGCGTCGGTGTGCATCTGGTCCATGTCACCGACACAGAGCCCGTGGTGCTCGGTACCGGCACGCGAGACGCCACCGATGACGCGGTGGCCGTCGCTGTGCTGGTCACTGCGACCCAGCACCATGGCCGCGGCGCCAGATCCGAGCGTCAGGGTGGCGAACTCGCTGAAGAAGTCAGCGGTGGTGGCGGTCGGCTCGCACAGCCGGCGGATGGTGTTCTCCTGAACCTTCTGCGCGTCCTCGCCGTTGACGATGAGGGCGTAGTCGATGTGTCCGGCGTCGATCATGGTGGCGGCGATGTGGATGCCGTTGACGAAGCCGAGGCACGCGTTGGCCAGGTCGAAGTTCATGGCCGACGGGGGCAGACCCAGCTTGTGGTGGATTCCGACAGCCGTCGACGGCTCGAGGTAGGCCCGAGAGACCGACGAGTTGATCATCAGCCCGATCTGCGACGGGTCGACGCCGGCCTGCGCTATCGCCTTGGCGCCGGCCATCGCCGCGCCGTCGGCGAAGTTCATGCCCTCTGACCACCATCGGCGCTCGTGGATGCCGGCCAGCCCCTCGAGCAGACCGGGACGGGCTCCGAGCCGTTCGTAGGCGGGAGCCAGCTGGTCATCGAGCTCGGTGGAGGTGACCACGACCGGGGCTTCGATCGCCACGATCGAGAGCACAGAAGTGCCGGAGTGGCGGAAGGTGGAGTTGCCGTCCATCAATTCCTCTCTGGGTAACCGCGAAAGTGTCGCACGCGCGGCCGAAAAGGGCCGAATTCAGGCGTGCCATCGCCCGCGGTCAGAGGTCGATGACGGCCCCCGCGCCGTGCCGTCTGGCGTCGCCAGCGGCCTCGAGCCGACCATCGGGGTAGCGGCGCACCGCGTTGACGCCACCGAAGTACATGCTGGCCCGGCTCCACCGGTTCACCGGCCCCACATCTGCTAGCTCCAGGGCCACGTCCTCGCTGACGTCATGCTCGAGCTGGCTGGTGGTGCCATCGAAGTGCACCCGGGGGGCGGCGACCGACGCGGCGAGGGAACGGCCGGCCACCAGGTGCGTGACGGTCTGCAGGAGGGCGCTGCGAATGCGTTCGCTGCCGCCGGAGCCGATCGCCACCGTCGACCCATCGGCCAGATCGAGGATGCTGGGAGCCATCATCGACGCGACCCGGGTGCCCGGCTGAGCGGCGTGGAAGCCGTCGGGGTGCAGGTCTGACTCGCCCATCATGTTGTTGAGCTGTACCCCTGTTCCTGGGATGACGATGCCAGAGCATGACCCGTTGGACGTCGTCATCGAGGCCACCATGCCGTCGCCATCAATCACGCTGACGTGTGTTGTTCCCTTGACCGACGTCGGCGTCCTCGACTTCTGTGCCTCTGTGGCGTCGTGCAGCGCCTCGACGATCGCACGAGACGAGGGGCCCCCCTCGTCGTCCTCGCCGTCGAGCCGGCTCAGGGCAGCACAGACAATGGAGCCCCCGAAGGATGGTGGTGGGTTCGTGGTGAGGCGGGCACCGCGGTAGCTGACGACGTGGGGCTCCCGCGCCCGCACCTCGTACTGCCTCAAGTCCTCGGCTGTCAGGAGCCCCCCATGTGCCCTCATGTCCGCGATCGTGTCCGGAGTCTGGGGCAGGTCTGTCCAGCCGTTGGGATCGAGCTCTCCGAGCTGATCGAGGAAGTCGGCGTACTGCGGGTTCGCGAAAACCTCGCCGGCCTTGGGAGGCACCCCGCGGTCGAGATAGAGGCGCGCGGCTTCGGGAGTGAGGCCCAGGATCGCCTGCAACAGCGTCAGAACCTCAGCCTGCGTGTCACTGAGCACTGCCCCCTGCCGAGCGCGCGCTTTGGCCGGCGCCACGACGTCGGCCAGCGGTAGTCGGCCGAGGCGCCGGTGGGCGGCCAGGTAGCCGTTGAGGACGCCGGGAACCGCCACAGACCCATACCCGGCATGGAAGACCTGCTCGGCGTCAGAGAACACGACCGTCACGGGGGTGAAGTGCGGTGCGAGGGCGGTCTCGGGCAACCCATGGCCCGGAGCATCGACGAAGAAGTCGAGGATCTGTGCCGTGCCCCCGGGGGGCCGCGAGAGAAGGAATCCGCCCCCACCGAGGCTGGTGAGGCCCGGTTCGGCGACGGGGGCGGCGAACCCCGCACCGAGGGCGGCGTCCACAGCATTTCCGCCGGCGCGAAGGACGGCAGTTGCCGCCTCGACGGTCTGCCGGTCACCCGCGGCAACGGCCGCCTGCCCTCCCATGGGGCGGAGCGTATCGACCGGGTCTGGTGTTACACCTCGTCACCCGTTCAGCCCACCGTCCCCTGACTAACCCGGTTGGATCAAGATCAGACGGTTTGCTGCCGAAACCATTGGTGTCTCGCCCGGAGCGGGTGGTGCGCCCGAGTGGGCGCTTGCCACCCGGCTGTCCGCCGGTCGTGACGCTCGGGGGCGTTTCGATGCGTGGAAAGGTGAGATGGACAACCCGCAGCAGTTGGCGCGTACCGGGGCCTTGGCCGCATGGGTCAATGCCGGGCTCGGACTCGTCCTCACTCTTCTCATCCAGGTGGCCGACCAGTCGGTCCCCGTCGCCCTGATCCCGGCACTGATCTGGTGTGCCCTGGGGCTGGGCTTCGCTGCTTTCCTCACGGTGCTGTCGCGCCGAATTGGCGTCAGCGACCTCCAGCGGGGCAACCGGCGTCTGGCGCACGCCTTGATCACCACCGAGATGGTGTGGGTGGCTGGGCTGGTGGCCCTTACCGGGGGACTTCGCAGTCCGGTCTGGGTCCTCTTCGTGACGGTTGCTGTCTTTGTCGCCGACGTAGTCGAACGCAAGGGTCTGGCCACCTTCACGTTGTTGGCTCTGGCCATGCTCTTTGCGGCTGCCCTCGCCTCCGGCACCCTGAGTCTTCAGGTGCTGCCCTGGCTGATCGCGGCGGTTGCGATCATCCCGTTGACCGTGGGCTTCGACGAGATGCTGAAGTCGGGGATCCACGAAAGCCACAACACGCGGCTCCAGCGCCGCGTCGAAGAGCTCTCCGTGTCTCTGGGCCAGGCCGCCAACGGTGACTTGGCCGTCGGAATTCCCACTCACGATGTCGATGACGCTGCGCTGCACTCACTGGCTGTCAATATCGACGAGACGCTGGTCTCGCTGCGCATGCTTGTCGACCGGGTACGCGACGGTGGCGAGCGGATCTCAGAGAGCGCGCAAGAGCTGCAGGCTGCGGCGGAGACCCAGGCGTCGGCTTCCTCAAAACAGACCGGAGCGGTGACCGAGTCGACCGTCACTCTCAAGCAGCTCGCCGACATGGCCGAGACGATCGCCAACTCGAGCTCTGAAGTGGTCGAGCAGGCGGCGCTCACCTTCCGGTTCGCCGAGGAGGGGCAAGAGGCTGTGACCAATGCGGTCGACGCCATCGACGCCATTGCGCATCGCTCGCGGCTGGTCGCTGAGCGAACGGCTGCACTGGCCGACAAGTCTGGCGAGATCGGCCGCATCCTTGACGTCATCGACGAGATGGCCAACCAGACCAACCTGCTGGCCCTCAACGCCGCAATTGAGGCGGCGCGAGCAGGCGAGCACGGCCGGGGCTTTGCCGTTGTCGCGGCGGAGGTTCGCAAGCTGGCCGAGCGGGCGCAGGCGTCCACCAAGCAGATCCAGACGATCGTGTCCGAGATCCAGTTCGAGATGAGGGCCACCACCGCGGCGACGGCTGAAGGTGCGGAGGAAGTGCTCAATGGCGTGGCGCTGGCTCGCGACGTGGTGACGGTGCTCGAGCGCATCTCTGAGGTGGCTGACGAGACCACGACCGCTGCACGGGAGATTTCGAACGCGAGCAAGCAGCAGAAGAACGCTTCAGCTGAGGTTGCGGCGGCCATGAAGGACGTGGTCGGCGTCTCGGAGCAGACGGCTACTGGGTCGCGCGAGGCCGCGCATGCGGCAGCGTCGCTGACGACACTTGCGGCTGATCTGCACGAGTCGATCTCCAGGTTCCGCATCTAGCTGCATAACGATCTTCGCCAAAGCCCTCGCGCTCGGCTCGTTGTCTTCCTAGGCTCGACCTGTGACCCAGCGCCCGGCGGCACCTAGCTCGGTGGCCGCGCGAACTGCTTACCGGGAGTCTGTAGAACGACTTCGAGCGCAGTACCGCGACCTCCCGGCTGACGCAGCCGTGCGGCTTGCGAAGAGCACTTCCAACCTTTTCCGGATGCGCGAGGCCAGCAGCTCGGCTGGCTTGGACGTCTCGGCCTTCTCCGGTGTCATCGAGATCGACCCGGTAGATCGCACCGCTGACGTGCTTGGCATGACCACGTACGAAGATCTGGTGGACGCCACACTGCGCCATGGACTGATGCCGCTGGTGGTGCCTGAGCTGAAGACCATCACGCTGGGGGGCGCCGTCACGGGTCTTGGGATTGAGTCCACGTCGTTCAAGAATGGCTGTCCCCACGAGTCAGTGATCGACTTCGACGTCCTGACCGGCGATGGGCGCGTGATCACCGTCACGCGCGACGGGCCTCATGCCCACCTGTTCACTGGGTTCCCGAACTCCTACGGCACGCTCGGGTACGCGCTGCGGCTGCGCATCGAGCTTCAGCCCGTGAAGCCATTTGTCGCCCTCGAGCACTTTCCGTGCGCCTCACACACGGATGCAGCCGAGACGATCGATGAGATCGCCACGTCGGGTGAGCACAGGGGACGCCCGGTCGACTTCCTCGACGGCGTGGTCTTCAGCCGCGATCGGGTCATCGTCACCGTTGGCCGGTTCGTCGACGAGGCACCGTACGTGTCCGACTACACGCGCTCGAAGGTCTACTACCGGTCGCTGGAACAGCGCAGCAGCGACTACCTGACTACTCGTGACTACCTGTGGAGATGGGACACCGACTGGTTCTGGTGCTCCGGTGCATTGGGCGTGCAGCACCCACTGGTGCGCCCGCTCCTTCCCCGCCGGCTGCTGCGCAGCGATGTCTACT
>JAHEKZ010000027.1:0-21367 GCA_024644435.1 Actinomycetes bacterium
GATGCCCGGCGTCACATCTCGCTCACGATGAGTGACCAAGCATCTGCCGAACGGCGTCAAGCAGGACAGTCCCGCCACCATGCCACCGACGCCCACGTACCCTCACCCCATGCGAGTTCTTAGCGTGCTGAGCCTGAAGGGCGGGGTCGGCAAGACGTCGGTCACCCTCGGGCTGGCCAGCGCGGCGCATGCCAGCGGTCTTCGCACGCTGGTGATCGACCTCGACCCCCAGGCCAACAGCACTGTTGTGCTCGACCCGCAGCGAGTCCAGTTCACCAGCAACGACGTCCTGGCCGACGGCCGCTCGGGAATCATGGAGCAGGCGATCGTGCGCAGTGGCTGGGGCGACAACATCAGCCTGGTCGCCAGCGAGCGCGCCCTCGAACACCGAGCGGTGCCCGAAGGAGACGGCAACGTCCGACTGCGGGTGACCATGCAGGGGCTGGAGGGCTACGACCTCATCCTCATCGACACCCCGCCCGCGCTTGGTGAGCTGACCAGGAACGCCCTGACCGCCAGTGATCAGGGGCTCGTCGTCACCGAGCCGAGCCTGTTCGCACTGCAGGGCGCCCAGCAGGCCCTGGACGCCATGAGCATCATCCGCGACACCAACCTGCGGCTGCAGGTGGCCGGGATCGTCGTCAACCGCGTCCGGCCCACGTCGTCAGAGCATCGCTACCGGATGGCTGAGCTGGCCCTGGCCTACGGCGACATGCTCTGGCAGCCGCCGCTGCCCGACCGCGCCGTCCTGCAGCAGGCTGCCGGCGCTTGCACGCCGGTCCACGCCTGGCGGACCCAAGCCGGACGTGAGGTCGCCCGCATTTTCGACACCTATCTCGAACTCGTCCTCGCGGCGCAGGTCGAGCCCAAGCCACTGCGACCGGTGTCGTAGTGCAATGCGTCAGCCCCCTGGCGGAGAGGACCGAACCATGAGTCGTCCTGAGCCACGCCCAGCACTCCAACGGTCTGGCGACGGTGCCGTGCACCCTGCGGCCCCACGAGTGGCCACCGAACAGCACATTCACCCCGCACCCCACGCGCCGTCCGCCGTTCCGCCGGAGGCGAAGAAGGGGAAGGGCGCCAAGAAGATCGACCGCGCCGCAGACAGCGGCCCAGCGCTGCACGACGTGACCCGTGTTCCACCCGTTCCCACCTTCAGCGGGAAGCCGGTCGAGCTGACAGTCACCGTGCCCAAGGACCTGCGCAAGAAGACCCGGAAGCTGGCCGACAAAGAAGGGGCGTCCGTTGACGACGTCGTGGCCGAGGCGCTGGCTCACCTGATCGCCCAGCGCACCTGACCCAGCGCTCCTGACCCAGCGCTCCTGACCTAGCGCTCCTAGAAGACGCCCTGGTCCATCTCGCGCAACAAGCCGTCAACCACGGCGCGCAGGTCACCATCGGCGGCCGCCGCCGCGGCCCGCTGACGCTGGTAGCTGGCCCCGACATCCATCAACCGCTCGACCTGCATCAGCTCCTCAGCGCAGCCGAGCTTGCGGGCGATCGGCTCGAGGTCTTCGGCCAGGTCAAGGATGGCCTCCTTGATCGGCTTCACGTCGTTTCCGAGGTCGTCGACGATGATCTCGGCATCGAGTCCGTAGCGAGCGGCTCGCCACTTGTTCTCACGCACCAACCACATGCGCGGCTGAGGCAGCGTGTAGCCCTTGTCGAGCTGCCGATCGAACGACTCGACCAATGACTGCGCCATCGCCGCAATGACCGAGATCTCGTCGAGCGTCGGGATGCCGTCGCAGATGCGCAGCTCGACCGTGCCGAAGTTCGGGTGCGGCCGGATGTCCCACCACACCTCGCGGATCGACTCGATCGTCTTGGACGTGATCAGCGTGTCCATGTACTCCTCGAAGGCATCCCAACCCGAGAGCGAGTAGGGCAGCCCCGCAGTCGGCAGCCCCTCGAACACCTTGCTGCGCGCCGACGCCAACCCGGTGTCGGACCCGACCCAGTAAGGGGACGACGCCGACAGCGCGAGGAAGTGTGGGATGTACATCATCAACGCGTTGTTGATCGGGATCGCTTTCTCGGGCGCGCGCACTCCGACGTGGACGTGGACACCGAAGATCTGCAGCCGTCTGGCGAGCCACTGCATCTGCTCGACCAGGGCCTCGTACCGCGGGTTGGGGCTGATCTGCTGCGTGGCCCAGTCGGTGAACGGATGCGTGCCCGAGCACATCACGCCGAGATTGCGCTTGGCGGCCGCCACCTGGACTTCCTTGAGCGTGCCCGCAAGGTCTTCGCGGGCCTCAGCCACCGTCGAGCAGATGCCCGTGATGATCTCGATCGTCGACTCGAGAAGTTCGTGCTTGGCCTTCGGGTGCTCCTCGCCGGGCACCGGCGTGATCTCAGCCAGGATCTCGGACGCGCCGCTGGTCAGCTCGCGCGAGTCGCGGTCGATCAGCTCGAGCTCCCACTCGATGCCAAGGCTCGACCGCTCAGACGGCTGAAACGGGATGTGCACGTGCACAGGCTATGGCCACAGGCGGCCCTGAGTCACCGATTGGTCGATCCGGATGCGGATTCCCGCTGCCCCCTGCCACAGGCAGGCCGCGCTAGGTGAGGTCGACCAAGCCAAGAAAGGTCTGGGCCAGACCCTCATCACCGTCGACTAGGACGCCGGACCCAGCGCCCTCCGCGCAGTCTTCACCTTGGCGAGGGTCACCCAGCAGGAGCAGTCGGCGCCACAGTGTCAGGAGCAGATCGGACGCGCATCCGGTCAGCACGACGGAAGCCTGGGCCACTCCATCGACCACCCGCATCCGGCCATCGTCCACCGATGCCGTCCAGGCATGTCCGGTGTCGACCGCACGGAACGCGACCGGGGCGTGTGACTCGTAGCGACCGGCGGACGCGAGCAGGAAGAACTCCGATACTCCATCGGCCGCCAGATCCGGGGCGATGGGTGAGGGGGCCTTCGTTCCGGCGACCCCGACGGCGGCCGCGTCCTCGGCGTCCCACCGATGCACCGACGTCTCGTGCGGCATCCGCCGTTGGATGAATGCCATGTCGCGCTGTGGCGTCCACGACCACGCGGGAGCCGCGGGGTCTACTGCCCGCAGCACAGGCAGGAAGTCCGCCAGCCCGTGCCGCAGCCAGCCGGCGAGGTCGGCATCATCGGGTCGTGCGAACTGCGGGGAGTTGGCATCGGTCACCTCTCGCACGCCCTCGCGGACGACCCAGTGCCAGAAGCGGTGAACCTCGCCGACGTGATATCCAAGGTCGGACAACGTCCAGCCGGGGCAGGACCGCACGGGCAGCGAGCCGTCAGCCTGGTCGAGCACCACGGCCAGGGCCTCGGTGTCGTGCTGCAGCACCTCGAGGTAGCGCTCCAGCGTCAGCAGCGTCTGCGTCATGCGCCCACGCTATGGCGTCCGGCGCTCGCCGCTCAGGCCACGGGGTGGCGAGCGTCGTAACGAGCAAATCCACGGTTCCGCAGCGTGAAGGCCACGGTGGCGACGATGCAGGCGACCCCGCCGATCACGATCGCTGCCTGCTCGCCGAAGAGCCCAGCGGTGGTACCGACCACGGCATCGCCCAGACGCGGTCCGCCGGCCACGACCACGAGGAAGACCCCCTGCAGTCGACCCCTCAGCTCGTCGGGGGTAGCCACCTGAAGGATCGTCGAGCGGAAGACCGCGCTCACCATGTCGAACGCTCCTGTGAGAGCGAGGAAGAGCACCGCCCAGGTGAGGATATGGGTGAGCCCGAAGAGCGCGACGGATGCGCCGTACCCGCACACCATCAGGACCACCATCAGCCCTTGGCGCCGAACGGTGCCGAGCCACCCCGAGAGGACCCCGGCGAGGACCGACCCCAGGGCCGGTGCTGCCGCCAGGATCCCGACGGTCCGCGCTCCCCCACCGAAGGTGGTGGCCGCCAGCGCGGGGAAGAGCGCCCGCGGCTGCGCAAGCACCATCGCGCAGAGGTCGACGATGAAGGTCATGAGCAGGTTCCGGCGCGACGACAGGAACCTGAGGCCGTCCCACACGGCTGCCCAGCCCGCTCGATGCGGTTCGGCCTCAGGAGCGATCGAGGGGAGACGAACCACCCCATAGATCGCGGCGGTGAACAGGATCGCGTCGATCGAGTAAGTCGCGGTCAGGCCGAAGGCGTCGATGACCAGACCGCTGAGGACGGGACCGACCATGAAGCCGATCCCGAAGGTGAGTGAGCTGAGCGCATTGGCTGCCGGAAGCAGCGCCGGCTCGATCAGGCGCGGAACGATTGCCGAGCGTGCCGGGTTGTTCACCGCGAAGAAGGCCGATTGCGCAGCGATGACCAGATAGAGCAGCCAGACCTGGTTCAGGGACGTCAGCGCCTGCACGACAAGCATGAGTGTGCACGCCCAGAGCCCAATCGCTGACCAGAGCGCCACCTTGCGCCGGTCGTGGGTGTCGGAGATCGACCCTCCGTAGAGGCCGAAGAACACGAGGGGGAAGAACGCGGCAAGACCGATCATTCCCACGGCGAAGCTCGACCCGGTGATGTCGTAGACCTGGATCCCGACGGCGACCGCAGCCATCGACTGGCCGACCTGCGCGAGCGCCCACCCGCCCCACATCCGCCGAAAGTCACGGCTGACCCGCAACGGGCGCAGGTCGACCATCACACGGCGGGGCACCCGGCACATCCTGCCTGCTCACGTTGCAGATGCGCGCGACGGCTACCTGTCGCGCCGGCACGAACGCTGCCAGAGTGGATGCCATGAACGAGTCACCGGAGAAGGCCACCTTGCACGGATACCTCCGCACTGGACGAGATGCGCTGCTGTGGAAGCTCGACGGGCTCTCGGAGTACGACGTGCGTCGACCCGTCGTCCCGACCGGCACCAACCTGCTCGGCCTGGTCAAGCACGTCGGCAGCGTCGCCGCCGGCTACTTCGGTGAGTGCTACGACCGACCCTTCCCCGAGCCACTGCCGTGGTTCGAAGAGGGCACCGAGGACAACGCCGACATGTGGGCGACGCCCGAGGAGTCTCGTGAGTTCATCGTCGGGCTCTACGAACGGGCCTGGGCGCACGCGGACGCGACGATCACCGAGCTGCCGCTGGAGGCCCGCGCCCGGGTGCCGTGGTGGCCCGAGGGTCACGACCGCCCCACGCTGCACACGTTGCTGGTGCACATGGCGACCGAGACCCATCGCCATGCTGGCCACGCCGACATCGTGCGTGAGCTGATCGACGGAGAGGTGGGCCTGCGAGCCAGCGGCACCAACCTGCCCGACAACGATGAGGCGTGGTGGGCCAGCTACTACGACCGCGTCGAACAGGCCGCCCGCACCCACCGCTGACCTTTGGGGTAGGTCCGCTCGCCCATCGCGACCCAACCTTTCCCTCTAGGTGTGGGTGCTACGGGGAGAGGCGTTCGATCGTCCATCCCTGGCCGGACCGCCGATAGCGGACGCGGTCGTGCAGGCGGTTCGGTCGGCCCTGCCAGAACTCCACCTCGTCGGGGACCAGGCGGTACCCACCCCAGAAGTCAGGGGTTGGAACATCGGAGCCCTCAGGAAAGCGGCCGCTGAGCTCGGCATGGCGCTCGGCCAGCACCTGACGTGACGCGATCACCTCGCTCTGCCGCGAGGTCCACGCCCCCAGCTGGCTGCCATGGGGGCGCGAGCGGAAGTACTCGGCAGTCTCGTCCGGACTGACCTTGCTGACACCACCGGTGACCGTGACCTGGCGCTCGAGCTCGAGCCACGGAAAGCACAGGGACGCCTGCGGGTTGTCGGACAGGTGCTGAGCCTTGGTCGAGGTGTAGTTGGTGAAGAAGGTGAAGCCCCGCTGGTCGGCCACCTTGAGCAGCAGGGTGCGTGCCCGGGGCCGACCGGCGCCGTCAGCAGTCGCTAACACCATGGCATTGGGCTCGACCAGCTCGGCTGCGGCCGCATCCCCGAGCCACCTGAGAAACTGGGCGACAGGATCGGGATCAACGTCTGCGACATCGAGACCGGCAAGCTCATAGCTGCGGCGCAGGGCGGCGAGTGCGGAGGGATCCATGAGGCCATTCTGACGCTCTGCCAGGGCCCGGCACACCGCGGGCGTGCGTGTCCGGTTAGATAGACGGGTGCAGTGACCCTGCCGACCCAGACCCACAGCGTCGAGGAGTGCCCCACATGGCGAACTCGGACTTCGTGCCCGGCCTTGAAGGCGTTATTGCGTTCGAGACCAAGATCGCCGAGCCCGACAAGGACGGCGGCTCGCTGCGCTACCGCGGCGTCGACATCGAAGACCTCGTCGGACGCGTGACCTTCGGCAACGTCTGGGGACTGCTGGTCGACAACGAGTTCAACCCGGGGCTGCCCCCGGCCGAGCCGTTCCCACTTCCGGTCCACTCCGGCGACGTCCGGGTCGACGTGCAGAGCGCCCTCGCGATGCTCTCCCCGTCATGGGGTCTTCGTCCGCTGCTGGACATCGACCACGACCAAGCCCGCGATGACCTCGCTCGGGCGAGTGTGATGGCCCTCTCGTATGTGGCGCAGTCTGCCCGCGGCCTCGGTCATCCGATGGTTCCGCAGAGCGAGATCGACAAGTCCACCAGCGTCGTCGAGCGGTTCATGGTCCGCTGGCGCGGAGAACCAGACCCCAAGCACGTCAAGGCGGTCGACGCCTACTTCGTCAGCGCGGCCGAGCACGGCATGAACGCCTCCACCTTCACCGCTCGCGTCATCGCATCCACCGGCGCCGACGTTGCCGCCGCGCTGTCGGGCGCGGTCGGTGCGATGTCTGGTCCGCTGCATGGCGGTGCACCCTCCCGCGTCCTGCACATGCTCGAGGAGGTCGAGCGCACCGGCGACGCCGAGGGGTTCGTCCGCAACATCCTCGACACCAAGCAGCGCCTCATGGGGTTCGGTCACCGCGTCTACCGCGCCGAGGATCCTCGCGCCCGCGTGCTGCGCCGTACCGCTCGCGACCTGAACGCGCCGCGTTTCGAGGTTGCCGAAGCCCTTGAGGCAGCTGCCCTGAAGATCCTCGCCGAACGCAAACCCGACCGCGTGATCGCCACGAACGTCGAGTTCTGGTCAGCGGTCGTGCTCGACTTCGCCCAAGTACCGGCCCACATGTTCACCCCGCTGTTCACCTGCGCGCGCACGGCCGGCTGGAGCGCGCACATCCTCGAGCAGAAAGAGACCGGGCGTCTGATCCGCCCGTCCGCTCGGTACGTCGGCCCCGGCACGCGCAAGCCGGAAGCCGTCGAGGGCTGGGACCGTGAGGTCAAGCCCTCCTACGCCATCTGACCCCCACCCCGCTCACATCGCGGAAGCTCACTGGGGCTCTGACCCCACCAACCTTCCGCGATGGTGATGGGTTCGCTTGACGCGAAGATGTTTCACCTGGCGGAAACCTGCGACTCCCCCTAGGCCAACTCATGCGTCAGCCTCATAGGCTGACGCCCATGGCAGCAGACGTCACGATCCCAGACTCCCTCAAACCCGCCGATGGGCGCTTCGGCGCCGGCCCGAGCAAGGTGCGTAAAGAGCAGACCGACGCCGTCGCCGCGCGCTGGCAGTCGCTGCTCGGAACGTCGCACCGCCAGGCCACCGTCAAGGACGAGGTCGGACGCCTGCGCCGCGGCCTCTCCGACCTGTTCGCCCTGCCAGAGGGCTACGAGGTCGTCCTCGGCAACGGTGGCGCGACCGCGTTCTGGGAGGTCGCAGCGTTCGGCCTGATCCGTGAGCGCAGCCAGCACCTGTCGTTCGGCGAGTTCGGGTCGAAGTTCGTGACATCGGTCAAGAAGGCACCACACCTCGGTGAGCCGGACGTCATCACCAGCGACCCAGGTGACGCGCCCGACTTCGCCCCCCAGGGGGGCATCGACGTCTATGCCACGCCACAGAACGAGACGTCGACCGGTGTCTCCATTCCGGTGCGCCGGGTCGCAGGCGATGACGGTGCCCTCACTGTGATCGACGCCACCTCGGGCGCGGGCGGGCTGCCCGTCGACGCAGCAGACTTCGACACCTACTACTTTGCGCCGCAGAAGTCGTTCGGCTCCGACGGCGGTCTCTGGATTGCGCTGATGTCGCCAACAGCCCTGCAGCGGGCGAGCGAGATCAAGGAGAGCGGCCGGTACATTCCCCCGTTCCTCGACCTGCAGACCGCCATCGACAACTCAGTGAAAGACCAGACCTACAACACCCCGGCACTGGCCACCATCGTGATGATGGCCGAGCAGGTCGACTGGTTCAACGCCAACGGCGGGCTGTCGTTCGCCACCGGTCGGTCGGCCGCATCAGCCGCGAACTTGTACGGGTGGGCCGACAAGGTCGACTACGCGTCGCCCTACGTCGTCGATGCCGACAAGCGATCGGCGGTCATCGGCACGATCGACTTCGCCGAGTCGATCGACGCTGCGGAGCTCGCGAAGGTGTTGCGCGCCAACGGGATCGTCGACACCGAGCCCTACCGAAAGCTGGGGCGGAACCAGCTGCGGATCGCGATGTTCCCGGCGATCGAGCCGAGTGACGTCGAGGCGCTGACCGCCTGTATCGACTACGTGGTGGGCGAGCTCGGCTGACGCACGCGACCACGCTTGCGCATGACGAGGGCCGTGGCGCCACTGACGAGCACGATGATCGCGAGGCCCACCGCCCACGGCGCCCCGCTCGACTCATCGTCTTGCGCCGCGTCGGCCGACCGGTCCACCGCCGCATCAGCCGGTGCGGGCAGCCCGATCTGGTAGATCGGTTGCTCCACTCCCTCACTGCCGACGAGAACCGATGCCCCGTCGAGCGCGTAGGCGAGCGTCTCTCCCTGCGGCTGCAGCGGCAACGGGTAGACGACTCCGGCATCGCCGTCGGTGCCCTGGCTCAGGAACTGCGCGGCGTCAACGAGGTAGAGCGAGGTGTAGCTGCGCAGGGCCACCTGACTGCCGTCAGGTGAGATCGCACCGTCGGTGAGGAACATCGGCGCCGGTCCCACGCGCTCGAGCTCGATCGTCGATCCCGGCTGCGGCGCATCTGGGGTGGCATAGACGCCGGCGCCCAGAGCCTCCTTCGTCACGACGAAGAGGCGACCGTCAGCGTCGACCATGAACGTCTCGGCATTGTGCGCGCCATCGGGGTACTTCAGCTCGACGCGACGCCACGGCACGTCTTGCTTGCCGAGCTCGGCCGGTTCGGGGATGCGGTAGACGCGAAGGGACGACCACTGCGCATCGTTGTCACCGATGTCGGCAATCCAGAGAGCCGGGTCGCCGTTGTCGTCGACACCCGGTGCCATCGCCTCCCAGTCTCGGTTGTAGATGTTCTGCAGCTCGAGCTCAGCAACTGTCTGACCATCCGCGTCTACCCCGTAGACGAGCTCGCCGCCCTTGCTGTCGTTGAGCAGCCACACCACGTCGTCATGGACTCGACTGACCACCATGCCGCTGGCCTCATCGATGCGGGGATCCTGCACGTCGGCCAGCCGGGTTGACGTCAGCTGGTCGACGTCGCCCGGGGACGGTTCGCTGGTGACTGACGCTGGCGACACCAGAGCGAACGCAAGGAGTGCCGCGACCGCGGGGAGCGCCACCACCCGGTTCGACGCGACCGGTGCACCTGGCGTGGGCGAGAGTCGCCAGCCAGGGCGTACGGCGTCGAGCTCGTCGACCCCGGTGATGTGCAGGTGTGGACGCGGACGCGCGTGTGCGCGAACCTCGAGGCCCCGACGTCGCAGGTGCAGCATCGCGACGACCAGGGCAGCGATCGCCGACACGATTCCTCCGAGTGCGATCGCCCAGCGCGGCCCGAACGTCTCAGCCACCCAGCCGACCAAGGGCGAGCCGATCGGGGTTCCTCCGAGGAAGAGCAGCGTGTAGATGCCCATGACGCGTCCGCGCAGCTCAGGCTCGGTGTTGAGCTGCAGGAACGACTGGGTCGCGTTGATCAGGGTGAGCGCACCCATGCCCACCAAGGGCAGCGCCGCCAGGAACAGCAGGTATGTCGGCATGAGCGCCACCACGACGGCGGCAGCGCCGAACGCGAGCGCGGCCAGGACCACAAGTCGGATCCTCGGAGCCCCACGCCGGGCTGCAGCCAGAGATCCCGCGAGTGAGCCAACCGCCAGGACGGTCGAGGCGACACCGAACGCCGCTGGCCCCAGATCGAACTGTCCGGTGACCATCGCCGCGATCGTGAGCTGGAAGTTGAGCCCGAATGTTCCGACGAAGAAGGCGATGATCAGGACCAGAACCAGGTCGGGACGCGCACGAACGTAGGCGATGCCCTCGCGGAGCCCGCCGGATTCGGCGCCGCCGCGCACCGGCTCGGCCAGGTCGGCGGAGCGGATGCGCGAGAGCGCGATCAGCACCGCCAGGTAGCCGATGGTGTTGACGATGAAGACCCACCCGGAACCCACCGCGGCGATCAGCAGACCGGCCACCGCCGGGCCGAAGACGCGGCCGAGGTTGAACGAGGCGGTGTTGAGGGCCACGGCGTTCGGCAGGTCCTCGATGTCGACCATCTCTGACACGAAGGCCTGCCGGGCTGGTCCGTCGACGGAGGCGATCGACCCCACGAGGAAGGCCATCACCATGACGATCGGCACCGTCGCCAGTCCCGTGAGCACCAGCAGTCCCAGGCTCAGCGCTGCCAGGCTGAGGAGCGCTGTCGTGATGAAGAGCAGGTGGCGCCGGCGGAACCGGTCAGCCAGCCCTCCACCCCACAGGCTGAAGAGGAGCATCGGCAGGAACTGCAGCCCGACCGTGATGCCCAGTGCCGTGGCTGAGCCGTCGGTGAGCTCGAGCACCAGCCAGTCCTGGGCGACGCGCTGCATCCAGACGCCGGTGTTGGCCAGCAGTTGACCAGTGGCATATAGCCGGTAGTTGCGGATGCGCAGAGAGCGGAAGGTGGGGCTCACTCGTTGACCAGCGACTGCAGAATCGGAAGGACATTGCGAACGGCGCGGCGCTCGTCGGGATCGAGGGTGGCCAGCCGTTGCGCCAGCCAGGCCTCGCGGCGTCGCCGGTCGGCCTGCAGAAGTGCCCTGGCCTCGTCGGTGGCGGACACGAGCACCTGGCGGCCATCGGTGGGGTGCGCCGAGCGCTCGATCAGTCCGCGGTCGTGCAGCCCGCTGAGCACCCTGGTCATCGACGGGGGCTGGACCCGCTCGACGGTCGCCAGGTGGCCCGGGGTGGTGGGACCGCAGCGGTCGAGGGCGGCGAGGGCCGACAGCTGGGTGAGCGTGAGGTCGACGTCGGCTCGCTCGTTACGCAGCCGACGCGCAAGGCGCATGACCGCGATTCGCAGGTCGCCGGCGAGCGGCGACCCGGTATCTCGGGGAGCGGCGGGCGCGGCGGTGGACTGCGCGGCAGAGACAGGCATGTCGTTAGCCTACCTCATTACCTTTGCTAAAGAAACTCGTGACTCAGTCTGCTGGTCCAAGCAGTCCGGCAAGATGCGGCCGAAGGTTCCAGGCCGCCACCAGCTCCTGGTACTCCGCTTCCTGCTCGGCGGTCGCGCCTGACCCCGTGAGGTGCGCCCGCAACAGCAGGTTCCGCGGCGTGTGCTGGCTGTCGACGAACTCGACCACGTCAGTCCGGTATCCGCTGCGCCGCAACAGGTGCGCCCGGATCGCGTCGGTGAAGACGTCCCCCCACCGCTCACGCAGCAGCCCGTGGCGGGTGACCATGCCGTACGGCTCAGGTGGCGAGGCTGCCCGCAGCTGTCGCTGGATGTCGTGGTGACAGCACGGCGCGGCCAGCACGAGCTCGCTCTGCCACCTGATGCCACGGGCAAGGGCATCGTCGGTCGCCGTGTCGCAGGCGTGCAGAGCCAGCGTGATGTCGACGGGACCTGCAACCTCGGCATCCGAGATCGTTCCCTCGATGAAGTTCACGTCGGACGCCCAGCCGAGTCGGGACGCCACCTCGCTGTTGTGACGCCGCGACTGCTCCTTGACGTCGACCCCGACCACCTCCACCGACAGACCGAGACCGACGGTGAGGTGCTGGTACGTCGCGAACGTCAGATACGCGTTGCCGCACCCGAGGTCGACAACACGCAGGCGTGGCCGCCCGAGCCGACCTGCGGCTCGCGCGTCGGCGACAGCGGCATCCAGGTGTCGGACGAACTGCTCCACCTGGTGGTACTTGTCGGCACGGGTCTTCTTGACGGCGCCCGACCGGTCGGTAATGCCGAGCGCCTGCAGGAAGGGGGCCGACGGCTCGACCAGCCGCTGCTTGTCGCGGTCATGCACCGTCGCTCGCTCGTGGCTGGCCGCTGTGCTGGTGACGAGGACGCGCCCCTTCTTGTTGACCCGGTACCCGAGCTCGGAGTCGGTGCTGGTCACATGCCAGTGCCCGAACCCCTGGGCCAGAAGCTCAGTGACGATCTGCTCGGCGTCATCGCCCCACGCGTAGTTCGACGTGAACGACTGCGTCTGGTCGAAGGCCACGACCTGCAGGCGCGGACCATCCTTGAGCTCGACCGGACGCAGCTCGACCCGCCGCCAGCGGGGCCGCTCACCACGGACCACTCCACCGGCCGATGCACGAACGAGGTGCTCGGCGTCCAGCAGACGTTGACGCACGTCCTGTCGCGCGGTGGCGAGCTCGGTGGACATCGACCTACTGTCTCACCATGGACTGCACACACCTCGGCCGCACTGGCCCGGAAGTTCCGCGTCCGCATGGGAACGATGAGCATTGGGGCCTAGGGTCGCGTATGGGCTATTGTCACCCGACCGGTGAAGCAGCGACGAAGGGCACGTCATGACAGAAGACAGCAAAGGCCGAATCCGCTCGGCACGATGGCTCGGCATCGTCCTGGTCTTGGTGCTGGGCGGAGCGGTCGCTGCTTGGGCCGGCGCTCTTCCGTCCGGGATAGGCGGCTGGATTGTCGCCATAGCGGTGCTCGGGTTCATCGGCCTGCTCGTGTTTGCGCGGTTCCTTCCCGACTCCGCGTTTGGTGGACGAGTAGGACGCGCTCGCAACAAGGCGTAAGGCAACGCACTTCGAAGCTGTCGCGACCGTGGTAGGCACCCAGCAGATGTCGGCGTGCCGTGGCTGTTTTTGACGACATCGCGCCGAGCCCGACTTGGGCCCCCCAGACGTAGTCCTGGTAGGGCGGGTACACCGGAGGCGTCAGCGCAGCGAAGCCACCACGACGACCGCGACGAACACCAGCAGCGCCAGTGGCACCAGCCAACGACGGGTCCGCGGGTTCACGCGTCCGAGCCTAGGCGACGCCGGTGGTCTATCGTCGCCCGCGTGTCGACGCCCAAACCCCGCTCCTATCGCCACGTCGAACCACTCGACGTCGATGCGGTGCGCACGGTGCAGGTCGGCACCGCGCTCTGGGCCATCGCACTCGTCGTGACCTTGGTCTTTCGCGACACCCTGACCGACGACGGCCGCTCATGGTGGATCTGGACGTGCGTGGCCGGCGTGCTGCTGGGCCTGGTGGGCCTGCTGGTGACCACGAGGCGTCGCCGCCGGATCGCTGCTGCACGGTCGACCAGTCAGCGGTCGTAGAGACCCTCGACGCCGAAGGACGTGGCTGGCTCTTGGTGCTCGAGCCGCGCCGCAATCTCGAAACGTCGAGGCCACTGACCACCGGCCCAGGCCAACGCGCGGGCCAGCCCCTCGACCGTCGACGCGTGCACCTCGCCGTCGTCGGTCACCCACCAGTCGACTGGGATCTCACCGACAACCAGCTCGTCGTGCTCGCGGTAGCTCTCCGGCAGCCCGGTGACGCCGGGAACAACCGGTGCCGGTCGCACGCTGCCGGTGCCGGAGATGTCAGCCGCCGCGCACGAGGCGTCGTCACTGACGGCGAGGTCGAGAATCTCGGCCAGGCGCGTATTGCCGGGAACATAGGGCGTCCGTAGGACGAGCGCGTGGTGCGGGGCGATCGCGACAACGGCGTCGTCAGCGTCCACCACTGCTGTCTCTCCTCTGACGAGGGCACGCACCCGTGGCGGTGAGTCGGGCAGATCTCCTTCGACCTCTACGGCCAGCCGGTCATACAGATCGCCCATGAGCGCTGGTGCGAGCTCGACGCCGGTATCGCCCATGGCCTCCAGCAGCTCGTCGACGCCGTCAGGTGAGGAGATCCAGCGTTCCAGCGTGCTGTGCACCCCGATCGCCTTGAGCAGCTCGCCGTCGAGCCCAGCCGGGGGGTCGATCGTGGGAAAGAACGGGGCGAGGCGGTCGTCACCTGGGATCCGGACCTCCACCGGACTCCGCCCGTCGACCACCGAGGCCTCACTGAGCCACCATGCACTCGGGGACGGCACCTGGACGTGTCGTCCGTCAGCGGTCACCACGGTCGTCGGCGTGACGAGCGCGCGTCGCACATCGGGCTCGCCGAGCAAGTCGGCGATGTCGGCGAGGTTGAGTCCGTCCAGCAGCTCGACGCCGCGCACGACGGAGACCTCGTCAGCCAACAGCTCGCCGGGGTCACCTACGCCGACGGTGTCGGCCGCCGCCGAGCACCAGTCACCACCGTCGAGCATCACGTCGTCCCAGAGATCGGGGTCGAGCGGTTGCTCGACCAGCGTCACGGGTACCAAGGAGCGCAGCACCCCGAGCGCCGCCCACGCATGTGCGGGGGCGGCTTCTGCCAGGTCGTCGGCGAGCCGGGGAACGTCTGACGCAACGGCGGCATCGAGCGCTGATCCAGGAAGCACCACGGACGACGCCGGCGCCCACGAGCCGTTCCGCGTGGGCACGGGCACATCACCGAGCTGGACGAGCTCACCGGCATCGACGCTGCTGTGGGTGAGCAGGGATGCCGCTCCCCTCAGCAGGTCGAGGGCCTCGGACTCATCGTGCTCGACGGCGTCCTCGACCCTGCGTACGAATGCGAGGTCAAGCACCCGGGCGATCTCGAAGGGACGCGCTCCGAGCCGCTCCAGCAGTGGGTGCTCTGCCTCGGGGGCAACGACGTCGACGCCAAGCAGAGCGAGCTCAGCACCCTGCTCACCAGCGAGCACGGCGGTTCGGACGCCCCGGACCACGCGACCGTCGGCGAGCGGGACGGGTAGCCCTTCCAGCGCCCTCCGGTCGACGTTCTGGGCCGCTTCGTACACCGCACGCCACTGCTCCGGCGAGAGGGCGAGCGTCGCCAAGGTGTCCCAGACCTCGTTGACCGGCATCGTCTGCAGGCCGAGGCCGCGAAGCTCGTCGCCTACCCAGTCAGGGTCGGCGAGGTCGACCAGGTGATCGCCCAGGACACGGACCAACCCCGGCTCGCTCGGCTCGAGTGCGACCAGGCGCCTAGGAGACTCGAGCTCATCGCCGGATGCGCGCGGAACCCAGCGGGCGTCCAAGAGGCCCTCGCGGACGCGTTCACGGACGAGGTGGTCGATCGTGCCGACCAGGTCGGCCGCCGGGATCAGCGGCAACGCCGCTCGGCCATGTTCGCGGGCGATGTCGGTGACCAACGACACGTAGGCCGTCGCCAGTGCCGCTACGACATCGTCGCTCCGTGCACCCTCGGCGACGTGCCGGCGCGAGGAGTCGAGCCGGAAGTCACCGATCGCCACCACCGGCAGCCCCCACGGTTCTTCGGTCTGTGTCGGAGCGTGCACGACGCGACCGACCGACGCGGGCAAGGGCAGCGGGAGACCGCCATCGCTGACCGGCAGCAGGACCGATGCGCTCCACCGACCGCGCAGGGACTCCTCATGGGGAAGCACCTCGCCTTCGACCACATCGACCGCCCCGGTGATGGTGGTCTGTCTCCACCGCGAGGTGGCGTCGTCATGGACGATCACGCTCAGACCGTTTTCCCGTTCGCACCACCAGGCGCGGCGCTCCACCGATCCGTCGGTGACGACTTCGACCACTACTGATTCAAGCTGGTCCAGAGCGAGCAGCAGCACCTCGTCGATCGCGTCGACGGCGGCCACCGCCAGCTGGCGGGCGGCCTCGTCGCGCCACGGCAGCACAACAGCGGTGTCGTAGCCGTCGGGCGGAGCGTCCTCGGCCGGGAAGGGAAGGCGGAGCACCGGCGGCGGTCGGTTCTCGACCAGCGTCGAGAGCTCGGGGTCGGCCAGCAGCAGCTCCCTCGTCGCGGACCGGTCGAAGCGGACGCCGCCATGCCGCGACCGGATCTCAGGAGCGTCCGACACCGCCAGCACGGCGGCGAAACCAACCCCGAACCGGCCTACCGCACCTTCTGACTTGCTCGATGCCCGCATCGCCGCCAGCGACTGCACACCGGCACGGTCGAGCGGTACACCGACATTGGCGGCCGTGAGTGCAGTGTCGTCGAGCGTGAGCAAGAGGCGTCCGGGAACCCCAGCGGCCCGCGCAGCGTCGGACGCGTTCTGCGCCAGCTCGACGACCAGCCGGTCACGGTAGGCGCCGAGAGCGTAGTCCTCTTCGACGTTGGCGTCCTCGCGGAACCGCGTGGGCGACGCCCGCCAGGAGTCGAGCACCGCACCGCGCAGCTGCTCGACGCCGAACGGGTCAGGCGTCGGCGGGCTCAACGGGAGTCTCAGCGGTGGCGTCGTCCTCGACCGCGACAACGTTCTCGACCGTGTCCTCGCCGTTGTCCTCTCCAGCGATCACGGTCTCGCGGGCGACCGGCTCGAAACCGACCTCATCGATGACGGGCTCGGGGCGTTCGGCCATGGTCGGGACGACAACCGCTTCAGAGTGGGCACCGCAACCATGGTCGAGGCTGACGATACGGCCGTCGCTCGGCGAGATCTCGTTCGCGCAGATGCCGAAGGCGTGGCTCAGACTGCCACGCAGCTGGATGCGGAACCCACAGGTGTCGCAGTGAGCCGGCGCCGTCTGGGCGATCGGGGCGGACGGACCCTGGTCTCCGGCAACCCACCGGTCGATGGCGTCGTCGAGCCCGATGGGGCTCAGGACCCGGGGCCGCAGCAGGTCGAGCTCGATCGCGACGGCCAGCAGGGCGTCGTTGTCCACCCAGCCGTCCTCGACCTCGACATCCCGCTCGGCGGGACTCTCGCCCTCCACCTCGGTCCCGACCTCGCCGATCGGGTCGTCGATCGTGTCGTCCTCCAGGGCGTTCCAGCCCGGCTCGAGTCGGGGGTCATCCTCATCGGTGGGCAGCAGATCGCCCACACCAAGATCTCCGGGACGTAGCCGCTCTGTCCAGGGCACCCAAGGTGGCGACAGCAGCGAGTCGGGGCCTGGCAGCAGAACAACCTCACCGACGCTCACGCTCTTGCCCCGTGAGGCACGCATGACGGTGACTGCCCATCGCCAGCCGCGGTAGCCGGGCAGCGTGGTCGAGAAGGAGTGCAGCACCATGCGCTCCAGCTCAGGCTCGACGCCGAGGTGTTCGCCAACCGTGCCGGCCGGGGCCACCTCCACCACAGCCTCTCGCGCGAGGTCGATGGCGTCGGCACAGGTGGGGTCGATCGCAGGTCGCTTGCCGGACAGAAGAGTCACGGTAAGCAGGGTAGCCTCGTGCCCCGGTGCGTGATCGCCGCGCCCTCGTGATCCGAGCCAGAGACCGAATCGGAGTCGTGTCCGTATGCCGTTTCGTCGCCCTGCTGTGACGCTGCTCGCCGTGTCGGCGGCGCTCCTGGCGCTCGCCGCGTGCGAGAAGCCGGCGCCGGCCATCACCGTCTTCTCCGGAACGACCTCGGCCAACCGTGAGGCGATCTGCTGGTCGTTCGAGGCCGACCGGGCGGTAGAGAAGGGCGACTGCTCGCTCGACCTCGAGGCTCAGCCCGCCGGTGACGTGGCCAATGCGCTGCTCAACGAGATCGCGGTCATCCCCACGACCCCGGGCGAGACCGTCGGCATCAGTGTCGACCCCGAGGTGGCCGACAACGGGTGGCTGGTGTCGATCAACGGGGCACCCCTCACCCGGACACCCGTGACCGAGAAGTACTTCCGCTTCACGATGCCGCCGAAACCACTTCGCGACGGAGACGCCCAGCTCGTGGTGCAGGCCGTGACGCAGGACGGGTCTGCGGTCCGCGGGTCATGGATCTTCGGCCTCAGCGAGGCTCACAAGAACGGCGACTAGTCGAGGTCGTCGGCCACCGCGCGCAGCAGCATGGCGATCTTCTCCGACTCCGCGGCCGGCGGTGTCTTGCCGCGGCGCAGGCCGTTGCCGAGCTTGTCGAGCAGCTTGATCAGGTCTTCGACGATGATCGCCATGTCCTCGGGTGGCTTGCGTGCTGCTGCGACGCCCACCGGCACGTCGAGCACTCGCACCGAGAGCGCTTGCTCTCCCCGGCGTCCTTCGGCGACACCGAACTCGACGCGCGAACCTGGCTTGAGCGCCTCCATGCCCTCGGGGAGGGCGGACTGGTGGACGAAGACCTCACCGCCGTCGTCGCGGCTGAGGAACCCAAACCCTTTTTCGGTGTCGAACCACTTGACCTTGCCCGTGGGCACGGCACACCTCGCACGTCTCGTCGAACGATCTGACCCCGCGACCGGCGTCACCCCACGGCCGTGGGGAGTTCCAGGGTAGTGACCTCACCCCCCGATCCCCCAACCGGTTTCCTTCGCCGGCCTGTCTACCCTTGATGAATGGCCCCACCGACCGACGTGACTGACCGTCGCACCGACCTGGCGTTCCGGGTGGGCGTGGCTCTTGTCGCCGTCGGAACACTGGCATCGATCGCCACTTTGTTACCTCTCGCGATCGGCCGGGACGCCCTTCCCGTCGGCGTCTACCTGCTCTGCTTTCTGGCGCCCCTGGGGCTCGGCGTCATCCTGGTCGCTCTGTGGCGCCGAGCCAGATCCCGCTCCCGCCGCCTGCGGTCGTTCACTGAGGATCGCACTCTGTAGTCAGAAGATGACCTAGAGTTATTGGTTAGGCCGAACACGGCGCCTCGGTCACCAATATCGCTGAACCACTTGACGGCCCCCCTCCCGACGACAACCGTGTCGCTAGCCCCGTGACCCGCGGGGTCTGCTCTGTGAAGCGCCAGCGGTGACCAATCGCGTCGTCAGCCGGCCGAGTCGTCAAGGCGCTACCCGCGCCGGAAGGGACCACGCGTGTCCTGGTCTACCCCCTCCACCCGACGCAGGAAGGCCGCACTCGCCGCCGCCGCGTCCTTCGCCGTCGTAGCCGCGACCATCACCATCGCGGCACCGGCAGCAGGCGCCCGTCCATCGGACGTTCCGAAGACCGCACCCACCGCGAACGGCCAGGCTTTCAAGGCCGGTAAGTACATCGTGATGTTCGACGGCCTGCCAGCCGCGTCCTACCGCGGAGGAATCGCCGGGTACAGCGCCACGCGACCGGCCGACGGCGAGCGCATGCGCCCGAACCGCACCGCAGTCGTGAAGTACCGCAGCTACCTGGAGAAGGGGCACAAACGCGTCCTCGACACGGTGGGCGTGCCGAACAAGAAGCGCCTCTACGACTACACGGTGGCGTTCAACGGCGTCGCCGCCAAGCTGACTGCCGTGCAGGCGCAGTCGCTGGCGAAGAACAAGGCTGTCTCCGGCATGTTTGCCAACGAGCGCCAAGAGCTGACGACCAACGAGAGCCCTGCATTCCTCGGACTCTCGGGTAACGGCGGGGTGTGGGACTCCCTCGGGGGCACCGGGCGCAGAGGCGCCGGGGCGGGGCTCGTCGTCGGCGTGGTCGACACCGGCATCTGGCCAGAGAACCCACAGGTGCGCTTCGCGGACTCACCGAAGAAGCGCGTACCCGGCTGGGCCGGGATCTGCGAGTCCGGTGAGAACTTCTCGCAGCAGGACTGCACCGACAAGCTGATCGGTGCCCGCTACTTCAACAGTGGAATCGGCCGCAAGAACATCGCTCCGTACGAGTACAAGTCGCCCCGCGACTTCGACGGCCACGGGACGCACACCCTGACGACCGCCGGCGGCAGTCCTGCCGAGGCCGTTGTCGACGGCACGTCGTACGGAACGGTGAGCGGCATGGCCCCGGCTGCCTATGTGGCGGCCTACAAGGCCTGCTGGACCGACCGCTCAGGTGACAACGGCTGCTACTCGATCGACACGGTGGCCGCCATCGACGCCGCCGTGGCCGACGGTGTCGACGCCATCAACTTCTCGATCGGTGCCGGCAGCGAGAGCAGCGTGCTCGACCCCGATGAGATCGCCTTCCTGTTCGCGGCCGACGCGGGTGTCTCCGTTGCAGCTTCCGCTGGCAACGAAGGCCCAGGCGCCAGCAGCACCGACCACGTGAGCCCCTGGCTGACCTCTGTCGCTGCCAGCACCTTCAAGGTGAGCGAGCAGGTCGCCCTGCTCGGCAACGGCAAGCGCTACGTCGGTGCGTCCAGCACGGCATCACTGCCGGCAACCCCGGCCGTGCTCTCCAGTGACGTTGGCGCCGCAGGTGCCGACCCCGCCGAGGCGGCCCTCTGCTACCCCGGCTCCCTCGGCTCGGCGGCAGCCGGCAAGGTCGTCGTGTGCGACCGCGGAGTGATTGCCCGCGTCGACAAGAGCAAGGCAGTGAAGGCAGCGGGCGGCGCCGGCATGGTGCTGGTCAACACCTCACCCAACTCGCTCAATGCCGACCTGCACTTCGTGCCGAGCGTTCACGTCGACGACGTGAAGGGCGCCGAGATAAAGGACTACGTGGCGAACGCCGCGAACCCGACGATCGCGATCGTGCCGGTGAACGCCGGCGAGTCGACGACCGAGGTACCCGACGTTGCCGAGTTCTCGTCGCGCGGACCGTCGACCACCACCGGAGGCGACATCCTCAAGCCAGACATCGCCGCACCCGGTGTCGACGTCCTCGCCGGTATCTCGCCGGTAACCGACGCCGGACGGATGTGGGACCTGCTCTCGGGAACCTCGATGGCGTCACCGCACATCGCGGGTATCTCGCTGCTGATCCAGCAGCAGCACCCGGACTGGTCACCGGCCATGGTGAAGTCTGCTCTGCAGACGACTGCTACTGACCACGTGACCACGACGAGTCCGTTCGAGCAGGGCGCTGGTCTCGTGCAGCCAGCACCGGCCGGCAACCCCGGCCTGGTGTACGACGCCGGATGGAACGACTGGCTCGCCTTCATCGACGGCCAGGGCCTCGACCTCGCCGGTGTCGACCCGATCGACGCCTCCGACCTCAACCAGGCCACGATCGGCATCGGTCAGCTCGCGGGCGAGCAGACGGTGACCAGGACCGTGACCAACGTCGGAGCGGCCGGCACCTACCAGGCGTCCGTCCAGGGCATGCCCGGCGTGGACGTCAGCGTCCAGCCGTCCGTGCTGTCTCTGGCACAGGGCGAGTCGGCATCGTTCACGGTGACGTTCACCGCCAACGACGCCGCTACCCTCGACGAGTGGAGCACCGGCTCGTTCACCTGGACGAGCGGCTCAACAGCGGTCCGCAGCGCGCTGGCTGTCAAGCCGGTGGGCGTCAGCGCACCGGGTGAGGTCAGTGGCTCAGGCGCGGACGGCTCGGTCGACGTCGACGTGACGTCCGGCTTCGCCGGGACCATGAACAC
>JAHEKZ010000027.1:21467-30584 GCA_024644435.1 Actinomycetes bacterium
TCCGCAGCGCGCTGGCTGTCAAGCCGGTGGGCGTCAGCGCACCGGGTGAGGTCAGTGGCTCAGGCGCGGACGGCTCGGTCGACGTCGACGTGACGTCCGGCTTCGCCGGGACCATGAACACGGCGGTCTACGGACTCGTTGCCGGTGACGCCAGCTCCGGCTCGGTGGCCATCGACGCCGGAGCGTTCAACGACGCCAACCCCGTCACGGGGCCAGCCGTCAAGGCGTACCCGGTGACGGTGGCCGAAGGGTCAACGGCCCTCCGGGTCGACCTGGACGCCATCAACGACGCCAGCGACCTCGATCTCTACCTGTACAACAGCGCAGGTGAGCTCGTGGCGTACTCGGCGACCGGGTCTGGCGACGAGCAGATCACCTGGGCCGGCGTCCCTGCCGGCGAGTACACGGCGTACGTGCACGGTTGGGGTGGCCCGTCACCGGCGGACTACACCTTGACCACCTACGTCGTGGGCAGCACGGATGACGGCAACCTCACCGTGTCGCCGAGCTCGGTCGCTGTGAGCATTGCCGAGCAGACCACGTTCACCTTCGCGTGGTCCGGCCTCGACAACAGCCGCAGCTACCTCGGCTGGGTCGGCTACCGCAAGGCCGGCGAGACCGTCGGCCTCACCCTGGTGTCGGTCAACTAGCCAATCATTGCCCCGCACCCCTCCTTGGTCGGAGGGGCGCGGGGCAATGACCTAGCGTGGGTCTGATGACCACGCCACGAAGCCTCGCCGACGACCTGCGTGGTCGCGATGACTCAGCACTGCAGTCCCTCGTTCGGCGACGCCCCGACCTGGCGGTTCCGACCCCTGGAGACCTCGCCCAGCTCGCCGGCCGGTCGGTGACGGCGGCGTCCACGGCCCGGGCGCTCGACCACCTGACGCGATTCGGCTTGCAGGTGCTCGAAGCGGCGGTGGTCTGCGACGAGCCCTTCACCCCTGACGAGCTGTGTGCCCTGCTTCCCGACACCCCTGGTGCTGACGTCAGCGAGCAGCTCGCCCACCTGGTCGAGCTCGCGCTGGTCTGGGGTGAACCCGAAGCGTGGCACCCGACCATCGCCGTGCGCGAGACCGTTGGCCGGTTTCCTGCGGGGCTCGGCCCGTCCCTGGGCGTTCTCGGCGGAGGCGACGTGGCGCCCCTTCTTGCAGCTCTCGCCGATGCGCCAGATGACGTTCGTGAGGTCGTCGACGCGCTCACCTGGACGCACCCGACCGGCCGGGTACGAAACGCCGACCGCGTCGTGACGCCGGAGTCGGCCACCACCCCCGTCGAGTGGCTGCTGGCGCGGGGCGTGCTGCGTCCACTCGACAAGGGCACCGTGGTTCTGCCTCGCGAGGTCGCGCTGACGCTGCGCAACGGACGTCTGCACCGCGAGGTGACGACCGAGGCCCCAGAGCCTGACCTGCACCACCACGACCCAGCCGTGGTCGACCGGCTGGCCAGCGGAACCGCCGACGAGCTGGTGCGCAGGGTCGCGACCCTGCTCGACCAGTGGGCCGTGGCGCCTCCCGGCGTGCTCCGCTCCGGCGGCCTGGGGGTTCGCGATCTCCGCGCGGCCGCCACGCTGCTCGACGTTGACGAGCAGCTGGCGGCCTTGGTCGTAGAGCTGGCCAGAGCATCTGCGCTGCTCGCCACCAGTGGAGAGACACCTGACGAGTGGCTGCCCACGCCCGCCTACGACCTGTGGCGCACCCGATCGATCGCCGAGCGGTGGACCCAGCTGGCCGAGGCCTGGCTGACCACGTCGCGGGTGCCGAGCCTCGTCGGTACAGCTGGCGACGGCGACTCACGGGTGAACGCCCTCACGCCCGAGGCTGAGCGCATCGTCGCGCCCGACCTCCGACGGTGGGCACTGGACGATCTTGCCTCCCTCGGGCCCGGCACCGCGGCCACCGTCGACTCGTTGGTCCATCGCCACGAATGGCGACGCCCCAGACGTGGCGGACGTCTGCGCGACGACCTCGTGCGCTGGTCACTGCACGAGGCGAATGCCATCGGCATCTGTGCACGGGGTGCCGTCGGTAAGGCCGGGCGACTGTTGCTCGCAGGTGACGCCGCCGCAGCAGCGGACGCGCTGGCCGAACAGCTCCCCGCACCCGTCGACCACATCGTCCTGCAGGCTGATCTCACCGCCGTTGCGCCAGGTCCTCTGCGAGACGACGTCGCGCGGTCCCTGGGCCTGCTGGCTGACGTCGAGTCGTCCGGCGGTGCGACGGTGTACCGGTTCAGCGAGCGCTCGGTGCGGCGCGCCCTGGACGCTGGACGGTCGGCGTCAGAGTGTCAGTCGTTCCTCAGCAGTGTGAGCAGCACACCAGTGCCACAACCACTCAGCTACCTGATCGACGACGTTGCACGCCGCCATGGCCTGCTACGGATCGGAACCGCAGGCGCCTACCTTCGTTGTGACGATCCAGCGATCCTGGACGAGCTGATGGCCGGGCGGGCGTCTGAGGTGCTGCGGCTCCGCCGACTCGCACCAACGGTTGCGGTGACGCCGACCGCTCCCGACGTGTTGCTCGACCGGCTGCGCGAACAGGGTCTGGCACCGGCCCTCGAGGGAGGCGACGGCAGCGTTGTCGTGTCGCGCCCCGACGAGCGGCGGACCGGACCGCGTCCGGTGCCGACCCATCTGACCAACGACCCTCCGCCTCCGTCCCCAACAGTTGCCGCGTCCATCGTGAAAGCCATGAGATCGGCTGAGCGGGGCGCGTCACGCGGACCTCAGACGCAGGGGCCGGGGCTCGGGTCGCACGTGCCTCGAACGGCCATGAGCCAGACGCTCGAGGTGCTCCGCGAGGCCGTCGCATCGGGGTCGTCGATCTGGCTCGGCTATGTCGACAACGATGGCGTCTCGGCCGAGCGGGTGGTCGACCCGGTGGCGCTCAGCGCGGGGCAGCTCACCGCCTACGACCACCGGTCGGACGGGGTGCGGCGTTTCGCGGTGCACCGCGTAACTGGAGTGGCACCGCTGACGTGACGTGGCAGATAGCCTCTGGTCTGTGACCGAAGACCCGCAGTCCTCATTCCTGCAGCGCGCAGTCTCCGGGGCCATGGATGCCACCGTCGGCCGGGTCGAAGACCGGGTGGTCTCGTCGACCAAAGGTGTCATCGACGACCTCGAGCCCTATCTCGCCGAAGAGACGGTGCCCCGGATCATCGACGAGCTGATCCCGTACCTGGTCGACCAGGTGGTGCCCGAGGTGATCGCCGGGCTCACGGAGCGACTGGCAGTCGAGACGGGGCCCGCGATCGTTGAGGGGATGACGCCACAGCTGGCGGACGAGCTGGTGCCGGTGCTGCTCGAGCGGATGCGGCCCTACCTGGAAGCCGAGCTTGTTCCCGCGGTCGTTGACGGTGTCACACCGCACATCATCGAGAAGGCCGGTCCCCAGATCGTGGCCGGGCTGATGCCCTACATCCAGGCGGAGGTCGTGCCCGAGATCCTCGACGAGTTCGTCGACGATCCGCGAGTACGCGACCTGATCCGCGAGCAGAGCCTCGGCCTGCTGTGGGACGCGGTCGAGGCGGCGAGAGCCGGACTGGCCAAAGCCGACGACATCGTGGAACACATTCTCCGGACGATCCTGCGCCGCGACCCCGCGCAGGATGGGCTGTCGGCCGATCTGCTGCCGCCGAAGCGCGAGCGGTCGCACGCCGGAATCGTGTCGCGTTCGGCCGGATCGGGCATCGACCTGTTGATCATCTCCCTGGTCGCCGCCCAGGGGCTGGCCACTGCACTCTCCCTCATCGGATCGGTCGTCGACCCGATCCCGACATGGGTGGTTGCCAGTCTCACGCTCATGTTCGCCTGGCTCGGCCCGCTCTACCTGGCGGTGGCATGGCGAGCCGTAGGGCGGACTATCGGCGGAGCCGTTGCCGGGTACGCAGTCGTCAGGGCGGACGACGGACAGCTGCGGATCGTCCGGTCCGTGATCCGCGCATCTCTCAGCTTCTTCCTGATGCCGGTCTGGGCGCTAGGGATGATCGGGACCGCCTTCCACCCACTCCGTCAGTCATGGGGCGACCGGCTGCTCGGCTCACGGACCCCGTACCTCGTCCATGTCGAGCAGAAGTCGATGCGCACGGGATCGGAGTGGCGCTAGCGCCTACGCCAGGTACCGCAGCCAGAGATACGGAACGCACATCACCACAGTCACCACGGTGACCAGTAGCCCGTAGCGGGTGAACTGCCAGAACGAGATCGGGTAGCCATAGCGCTTGGCGATTCCGATCACGACCACGTTTGCGCTCGCGCCGATCGCTGTGGCGTTCCCGCCGAGGTCTGCCCCGAGCGCCAACGACCACCACAGGACATTGCCTGGGTTGAGTGAGGGGTCATTGGCGGCCAGCTGTTCGACAACCGGCGACATCGTCGCCACATAGGGGATGTTGTCGACGATCGCCGAGAGCGCGGCAGAGCCGAAGAGGATGCCGAACGTCGCGGCTACCGGGTCGCCGTCAACGGCGTCAGTGAGAGCGGTAGCCAGCGTGTCGATCGCCCCTACCTGTACGAGGGCTCCGACGAGCACGAACAGCCCCATGAAGAAGACCAGGGTCTCCCACTCGACGTGCTTCATGTACTCCTCGGTGGGGCCCGGCACCGCAAGCATCATCGCCCCGCCACCCAGGAGGGCCACGATGGACGGGTCGATCCCCAGCGTGCGCTGCAGCACGAACCCGATGAGCACGAATACCAGCACCACGAGCCCACGCACGAGGAGCTTGGGGTCGGCAATGGCTTCGCGCTCATCGAGCTGCATGACCGAGTGAGCCGCGTCAGCGTCATAGGTAAAGGCGTCGCGAAAAACCCACCTGGACAACAGCAGGAAGGCCACCATCGCGATCAGGATGATCGGGCCGAGATTCACCAGGAAGTCGACGAAGGAAAGATCTGCGCGGCTGCCGATGATGATGTTGGGCGGGTCACCCACAAGGGTCGACGCGCCACCGATGTTCGATGCAAGAACCTCAGCGATCAGAAACGGGATCGGGTTGAGCTTGAGCCGGCTGCAGACCAGGAGCGTCACTGGTGCGACGAGCAGCACGGTCGTCACGTTGTCGAGCATTGCTGACGCCACAGCGGTCAGGGTCGTCAACAGGACCAGCAGTGGGTACGGCCGGCCGCGCGTCCGTTTGGCGCTCCAGATAGCCATGAACTCGAAGAGCCCGGTTCGTCGGAGCCCGGCAACCACCAGCATCATTCCGAGGAGCAGGAAGATGACGTTCCAGTCGATCCCGGTCTCTTCTGAGTAGAACGACTCTTGCGCGCCCACGATGCCAACGGCAAAGACCCCAGCGACGCCGCCGAGCACCGCTACGACCCGTGGGACCCGCTCGGTCGCGATCAGAACGTAGACAACGAGAAAGATTCCAACGGCGAGCGCTGTGGTCATGCCCGGATCACGCCTGCGACATGCTGGCGCCGAGGACCGCCTGAGCGGTGATGGTGCCCAGCGCCTTGCCGTCCGGCCCGGCGACGACGAGGAAGGACACCCGTAGCTCGGACATGCGGCTCGCCACTTGGAGGAGCGTGGCGTTGTAGGGCACCGTGCCGAGCAGGTCGGGCTCTGCGTCGTCGAGCACCCCCTGGACGGTCAGGGTCGCCAGGCCCTCGATCAGCCGGTCTGCTGATGCCTCGTCGACCACGCGGGCGAGCGAGGGGTCGTCCTTGATATACGTGGGAACTGCCAGGCCGACCACCTGCCACACAGGGAGCACCGCGAGGGGTTGGCCATCGTCGGCCACGACGGCCACGGCGGGCAGCCCCTCATTGACCATCCGTCTGGCCACGTCGAGGACTGAGTCGGTGGTCTTGGTCAAGCCCACGGGCTGTGCCAGCTGCTCGGCGATCATCCCGGAACCCTACTGCCGGAAGATGACAGGCAACCCCGATGTTGGACACTGGTGGGTGTGGCCGTTGTCTCGGCCACCCAGCCAGCGAGAGGAACCCTGTGAGCGACGGTCCGCTGATCGTCCAGAGCGACAAGACGCTGCTTCTGGAGGTTGATCACTCGCTCGCCGACGAGTGTCGGCGAGCGATCGCTCCCTTTGCCGAGCTCGAACGGGCCCCCGAGCACGTCCACACCTACCGGGTCACTCCGCTCGGCCTCTGGAATGCCAGGGCGGCCGGACACGACGCCGAGCTGGTGGTCGACACACTGCTGCGCTACAGCCGTTACGCCGTTCCCCATGCACTGCTCGTGGATATCGCCGAGACGATGGCGCGCTACGGACGGCTGCAGCTGACCATGCACCCCGTGCACGGGTTGGTCCTTCACACCAACGACCGCCCCGTTCTCGAAGAGGTACTGCGGTCGAAGAAGATCCAACCGCTCGTCGGGGCCAGGATCGACCAGGACTCGGTCGTCGTGCATCCCTCTGAACGCGGCCACATCAAGCAGGTGCTGCTGAAGCTCGGCTGGCCGGCCGAAGACCTGGCCGGCTATGTCGACGGCGAGGCCCATCCGATCGAGCTCGACGAAAGCGACTGGACGCTGCGTGAGTACCAGCGGCATGCCGCCGAGAACTTCTTCCATGGGGGCTCTGGGGTCGTCGTGCTGCCCTGCGGTGCCGGCAAGACCCTGGTTGGCGCAGCAGCGATGGCGATGGCGAAGGCCACCACGCTGATCCTGGTCACCAACACCGTCGCGGCTCGCCAGTGGCGCGACGAGCTGCTTCACCGCACCTCTCTCACCGAGGACGAGATCGGGGAGTACTCAGGAGCGAAGAAGGAGATCCGACCGGTCACGATCGCGACCTACCAGGTGATGACCACCAAGCGGAAGGGCACGTATGCCCACCTCGAGCTCTTCGATGCCCGCGACTGGGGGCTGATCCTCTACGACGAGGTGCACCTTCTGCCGGCGCCGATCTTCCGCTTCACCGCCGACATCCAGGCGCGACGCCGGCTGGGGCTGACCGCCACGCTCGTGCGCGAGGACGGCCGCGAGGGTGACGTCTTCTCACTGATCGGCCCGAAGCGATTCGACGCCCCCTGGAAAGAGATCGAGGCGCAGGGGTACATCGCGCCCGCCGAGTGCATCGAGGTGCGGGTCACCCTGCCCGAGCGTGAGCGCCTCGCGTACGCCACGGCCGAGCCCGAGGACAAGTACCGCCTCTGCTCCACGTCGCAGGAGAAGTCGCGCATCGTCGAGCAGCTCGTGGCCCGACACCAGGGCCAGCCGATGCTGGTCATCGGTCAGTACATCGACCAGCTGGACGAGCTCGCCGGACGCCTCGATGTGCCACTGATCAAGGGAGAGACCACGGTCAAGGAGCGCGAGCGCCTCTTCAACGCCTTCCGGTCGGGCGAGATCACCACTTTGGTGGTCAGCAAGGTCGCCAACTTCTCGATCGACCTGCCCGAGGCCAGCGTGGCGATCCAGGTGTCAGGTGCGTTCGGGTCGCGGCAGGAAGAGGCTCAGCGGCTGGGCCGGATCCTGCGCCCCAAGGCAGACGGCCGCTCAGCGCGGTTCTACGCCGTGGTCGCTCGCGACACCGTTGACCAAGACTTCGCCCAGCACCGGCAGCGGTTCCTTGCCGAGCAGGGGTACAGCTACACGATTACCGACGCGGACGACCTTCCGACAGCTGAGCTCGGGTCACCCGATGACCACTGACCTGGAGGCCGCTCTCGCCGAGGCACGTGCCCGCGTCCTGCACGACCTCTCCGCCACCCTCCCCACCACTCCCGTGGTGATCGACGTGCTCGACGTGGCCGTCCGCGACCGCAGAGTGTGGGCCGAACCTTGGCCCGAGGGGGCCGACTTCGTCACCTGCCTGGTGGCGCAGGACGTGCAAGAGGCCCTGACCAGATCGGTTGGGCCGTGGCCGCAGTGCCGGGTGAGCGGCGAACACACCCTGCACGTCGAGCCCGACCTCGGCGACGACCCGCACTGGATTTGTGAAGACTGTGCAGCCGTTGTCGCGCCGATCGGCGGACTCTGAGCCCGCTTCACGCCACACTGGGCTCATGCGTGAGCCCACGGAACGAGAGACCCGCCTGCTCGACGCGGCCGTCGTGACCGGGGGCCTCGGCCCGCGGTACACCCAGTCGCACCGCGCGTACCACAACCTGATGCACATCGAAGACGTGCTGCTGCGCGTCGAAGAGCTCGAACCACCTCCAGAGCACGAGCTGACGCTGGCCTTGGCCGCGTGGTTCCACGACGCGGTCTACCAGCCGGGCAAGGACGACAACGAGGACCGCAGCGCCTACGTCGCCTACGACGCGCTCGAACAGATCGGCGCCGACCCCGAGCTCATCGCCGAGGTGGTCCGACTGGTGCGCCTGACGTCATCGCACGACCCGGCGGCGGACGACATCGCTGGCCAGGTGCTCTCTGACGCCGACCTGGCGATCCTGGCTGCGCCCCGCGACCGCTACGAGCAGTACGCGCACGCGATCCGGCAGGAGTACGTGCAAGTACCGCAGGCGGAGTACTGCGTCGGACGCGCGAAGGTGCTGCAGACTTTCCTCGATCGGACATCGATCTTCCGGACGTCGTACGGACGCGAGCACTGGGAAGCACCCGCGCGCGCCAATCTCGCTGCCGAGATCGCCCAGCTCCAGGCACACCCGGCAACGTGAGCAGCGAACGGGAAGAGGCAGTCATCGGCGAAGCCCCGCACGTCGCGGGTGTCAGCATGGTGGCGTTCGACGCCAACGACCCACCTGTCCTGGCCCGGTTCTGGGCAGCGCTGCTGAACGGACGCGGCGTCGTCGTCGACGAGGACGGCGACGCCTGGGTCGAGGTCGACGGCTGCCCACGGCTGGACTTCTTGAAGGTTCCTGAGACCAAGGGGATCAAGAACCGCTTGCACCTCGATGTGGCGGTCACCGACCTCGCCGCCGCGACCCAAGAGGCATTGGCACTCGGTGCGTCCCTCGCGGACGACGTATACGACGGCGGGCGATGGCAGGTGCTGCGCGACCCGGAGGGCAACGAGTTCTGCCTGCTTCCGCCGCGGGAGCTGTAGGTTCGCCTCCTTCGAGGTGGGGCGACAACTACGCGGTCACGTGCCCTTGGCGCTACGCGGACGCCGCCTGCGCAGCCCGGCCGCGTTCAGCATGGCGACCAGCTCACGTGAGGTCACGGGCACCGCACCCGC
>JAHEKZ010000070.1:0-2507 GCA_024644435.1 Actinomycetes bacterium
GTGCCCGACACCCTCGAGCTGCGGCTGGCGATCGTCCGGCGCGTGATCGAGCCGGACGTCGTCGTTGCCCGTCGTGCGGCGGCCTGGCTGCAGGGCCTGGACGTCCTCGACTACCGAGGGTCCCCCGCGACACCACCCATCGACGTGGCAACCCGTCAGAGAGCCGATCGGCCGCGGAACCGGCTGATGACGCCGCACGTCGCCGACGACCTGCTGCCGAGCGACGTCACCGAGATTGGTGGCGTCCAGTCTTGTTCGACCGCAATCTCGTGTTCTCCGTGGGCGGTCGGGTCGGCGTCGCCGGACCTGGCCCGACTTCAGACATGACTTTCCGAAGCGGGACTCACTCGCCCGCGCAATGTGTGCATACGGAGTGGGCACGTAGGGCCGCCCCTGGCCTGTGCAGTTTCGTGGTGGCCCGAAGCCGAGCGCTGTTGGCCTCGGCGCGTGTCCGAGTTCCCAGTTGGTTGGCACCCGGACGCGTTCGGTCGGTAGACGCCGGCCCTGACAAGGGCACAGCCCCGGGCGTTGCTCATTGAGGGGCCCGGCTAGTAGCAGCCTGCGTGGTAGAGCATTGCCACGGTTGGGATCATGTCGATCGCTGCACGTGGCGGGCGGGAGGCTAGTTGCTGTGCCTGGGCTTTGCGAAGTAGTCGGTCAAGATCGTCACTGACGAGCCGACAGTCGATCTGAGTTACGTCTTGCAGCGGCCCCCAGACGATTTAGGGGCCGCATCCGGCGACGCGCCCGGTCTGATTGGTGCAGCCGGCCAACATCACGGTTGACACCGTGATCGCGAGTGCAGCGCGGAGCGGCATCGACCCAGGCTACGCGCGACAACGACGGGCCGTCGGAGGTTTGCCGGATCAGAGGTGCACCAGATACCTGATGTGCGCCCGCGTCTCGTCGTCGACATGTTTCTTGACGTTTCTCCGTGACTGCGAACCCGCGAGCGGCCACGTCGGTTGCCGCCTGGCACCAGTCAACGGCGTGCGGTCTGACGTAGAGCCACGCACTGTGGTCGTCGATGAACTCTAGTCGCCACCCGGGTGCGCTCATTCCCCGACAGTAGAATTCGGCTGTAACACGAGGCAACCTCTGGCCGCGACAGCGGATGTGAGGGTGGCGACTCCGAAGGCCCGGCCGTCAGGCGTTGGGCATGGTGACGGTGATCCAAAACTTCTGGTCAACCGAGTGATCGTGGCAGTAGAGCGAACCTGAGAACTCCGACAGCAAGAGGTATTCCTCTGCCTGACCCGGACCCAAGTCTGCAGCTGGGTGGCCGAATGGGCTGCCGTCGGTGTGCAACCGGTGCGGTATCGAGTCGCCATTAACTAGTCGCAAGACGTCGCCAACCTGCCCCACGACTGGGTTATCGCTGGTGTTGAATTGGCCATCAGTACCCGTTCCAGGCGGGATGGTGAAAACGATGACATGGTGCTCCACCACTGAGAGCTTGCGGCGGGGGCTTGTGGCGGCGGCGATTTTTCGGACCTTTGGCATCTTCGCCCGATACGCATAGGTGCCGACTCCGGAGGGACTAAGTGAGTACCCGTAAATTCCCTCTGGACTCATTGCAGTCTTGGCAATGGTGACCCACCCAGTGGGCTGCTTCTGTTGAATTCTCACCTTGGTACCGGTCCGTACCGGGCTCACCGTTCCCGAAAGCTCAGCCGTCTCTCCGACAAGAACCTCGGTTGGCTGGATCGACGCGGTAACCGTGAATGACCCAGCCCTCAGCGACTCCGCAGGGCGGGCCTGCGCGGGGGGAACCAGGAACACCACCAGCAGCACCGTGGTGACAAGGGCCTTTGCCTGACTATTCATGGCCACCTCTCAAAGAACTGCTGGCAACTCCTCGTCGGGCAGACTGGTCGTCTCGGGATAGCGACGAGGGCTGCGTATGAACGGTAGCCGTTCATGACACCCCTGTCCGCGAATTCGGGACATGACGCATCACCGGAGATTCCGCCTTGCTCCCAGAGCCACACACCTCCGTTAGTCGATACTTGATCCAGGTCACCACGCCGCTCCGTACCGCTGCCGACCTCGCTCGCTTCGCGCCACGCGCCGATGCCCTCGTCGCCGTCGACGCCTTCCTGAACAAGAAGCTCATGACGCACGAACGGCTCACCAAGAACCTCGTGCGCTGGCAGGGGCGACGTGGGGTCCGGCAGGCATACGAGATCGCCGGCCTCGCGGACGCCGGAAGCCAGTCAGGCGGTGAGTCTCGGCTCAGGCTGCGGGTGCTCGACATGGGCCTGCCGCGTCCCGAGTGTCAGATCCCGGTCCACGACCTCTTCGGGAAGGTCCGGTTCTACCTCGACCTCGGCTGGTCCCGGTGGCGACTGGCGCTGGAGTACGACGGGGAGGAGTTCCACACCGAAGACGACGCCGAGCACGACTCACGCCGCCGCGCATGGATCAGCGACCGCGGCTGGACGGTCAAGGTCTACCGGAAGGCGGACGTCTTCACGTCGTCCCAGCACCTGGAGGACGAGGTCAGC
>JAHEKZ010000070.1:2607-4569 GCA_024644435.1 Actinomycetes bacterium
GCTACCAGCACGAAGCCGGCGCCGATCAGAACCGCTGCCACCAGAACAGTCCCAGCGATCTCACCACCGGTGCGCGGAAGCGCACCATTGATGATCGGGACGCCGCCGGCGTTGGTGTCGTCGGCAGCGTTGCCACCTGACCCATCGCCAGAGCCGCCGCCGTTGCCGCCGCCGTTATCCACGGGGACGACGTCGACGTTCGCTTCGGTGACGGTGATGTCGGCCGAGAGAGCAAGGTCTTCGCCGGTGTCGGACGTGCCAGACATCGTCACGCGGTTGACGCCGACGACGGTGAACTTCACCGAGGTCGTGGCGACGCCCTTGCCGTTGGCCGATGCACCAGAGGATCCGACGGACGAACCATCGACGCTGACGTCAACGGCCACAGCCGAACCAGCACGGAAGGTCTGCGCGGTGAACTTGACCGACTGGCCAACCTTCGCGGTGAACGAGGTCGCGGTGATCTTGTAGAAGACCGGCGGGTACGGGCCGGGCTCAGCGTTCGCCGGGGCCATTCCGATCGGCATCGCCAGAACAGCGGCAGCGGCCACAAATGCCATACCGCGACGCAGTGTCTTGGTGCCGAACACCCCGCACCCCCATCGTGTGACAGTCCCGAGACGTTTGACCCCGAGCACTCATGACGTTCGCGCGAGACCAGTCGAAAGACCGACCTCGTGCATCGACTCGCCCAGCGTAGCGGCATATGGGCAGATTGACGCTAGTCGACTCCGCACTTCCTGGTGTCGGCATCAACAGTGATCGGCTTGACCAGCGGAGTCACGAACGTGCTCAGATCTCCCGCTGCCGGTGGCTCGGCCACCTCGAACACCAGCGTGGTGGACGCCCCCGCCGGCAGCTCGATTCCGGCCCGGAAGACCGTGTGGCCTTGCTCCCTGCCCTGCTCGACGTCGACCGGTTTACCGTCCTGCACCGCGCTGACCAGGGACGATCCGGCCGTGGCGTACACCTGCGAGAAGAAGAAGGTGTCGCCGTTGCCGTTCTGGAGCTGCTCGTCCGGGCCTAGCGGGCGGTCACCCCTGGCGCCGATGTACAGCGGCAGGGTTCCATCGCTCGGGGCGGTGTTCTTGTACGTCACGGTGATCTGCCCTCGGCGGCCACCGTCAGGAGTGCACCCGAGCAGCTCGTACGTCAGCGACTGCCCCAAGTAGTAGTCGAGCTTGTTGCCGCCCCCATTGATCGTGGCCAGCCCCGCGAACGGCGCCCCGTCACCCGGCAGGGCTCCCCCCACCGAGGACGCCGCCAGCTGCTTCTGCTCGTTCACCCGATCGGAGTACACCAAGAGCCTCCGCTCACCGGCCGCCTTGCCGAGGGCGTCGATCAGCGCTCTGGGGTCTGCCTCTCCCGAGAACACCGCGTCAAGCGCCGCCTCGGCGACCGTCTGCAGGTACGCGTCGCGGGCGGCGTCGTCGTCGATCAGGAAGTAGATCTCGTTCTCGGTGAACGAGACGACGTTGTCGGCCGAGATCACCCGCCCATCGGGCAATGTCACCGGCCCGGTGGCCTCGAGCAGGTACGACAGCGCCACAGGGTCGGTGGTGATGGCCCCATCCAGCTTCTCGCCGGTGCGGTCCTGCCACATCTTCAGCCACAGCTGGGCCGCGTAGGGGTAGTGCGGCGAGATGTTGGCCCCCACCCAGGTGGTCGGGTTGTTGCCGTAGAGGGCGGCGTAGTCGGGGCCGAAGTCGAGCGGCACCTCGTCGTAGACCTGGTTGTCGAGCGTGGAGCGCGGCCCCAGCTGGCGCACCTGCACCCTGCCGTCCGTGGCGTTGATGATGCCGAACGAGCCGAAGAACCCACCGGTTCCGCGGGCCTCGTTGTTCGACTGCAGCGCCAGGAAGTACCGCCGCGCACCGTCAGCGCCCAGCATCGGCGGAATCAGCGCCGCCCCCTGCGCCGCCGACTGCGTCTCGGCCAGGGCGTCGTCCAGCTCGGTCTGCA
>JAHEKZ010000070.1:4669-7808 GCA_024644435.1 Actinomycetes bacterium
CTGCCACCACGACCGCGACAACGAGCAGGATGCGGGAGCGGCGGGTCACACGTCCCATGGTGACAGCCCCACGGCAATGGACGTGCCACCGGCGTGCCAGGTTCTCGCGTCCGAGTCTGCGGTTCGCCTGCGTCCACCCGACGCAGGCCTTACCTTCAACAGATCGGAATGACCAAGGAGTTCGCATGTCACGGACCACCTTCAGCAGGCTCGCGCGACTCGCCGTCCCCACCCTTGCCGTAGCCGCGGTGGCGGTTTCCTCCCCGGCACCGGTGGCCCTCGGTGCAACGTGTACCCCGACGTGGCAGAACCTCGTTACCAAGGAGAACGCCGACCCGCTGCTGATCGGCCCGCGCGGACACGTCCTGACCAGCGAGGCGGACGCCGGCGCCCTCGCCGGACTGTGGCTGCACCGGCCGAACGGCACAGTCGAAGCCGTCACCGCCGGCGGCTCAACGGGTCCGGGCGGCCCCACTGACGTCAACGGACACGGGGCCGTGCTGGGCACGTCGAACGTCGGTCAGGGCACCAACGCCCCGTACGTTCCCTGGGCCTTCCAGCGCCACACCTACTCGACCCTGTCCATCCCCGACGACGGCCTCGACTACGTCGCCTCCGCGCTCAACGGCGCGGGTACCGCGGTGGGTGTCAAGACGAACGCCCGTACCTACTCGCCGTCACTGACCAACTACATCGCCACGGCCGTCACCTGGCCGACCCTGGCTGACGGCCCGATACCGCTCCCTCTGCCCAACGGCTACTACGTCATCAACTATCGCGGGCGCTCCCTCATCGACGTACGGAGCGACGGCCTGGTGTCCGCAGTCGTCGACAACCATGCCGGGTCGCGCTACCTGGCCCGCTGGACGAACACGACCGACCAGCCGACGCTCGTCGCACTGCCAGCCGGCACCACCTTCGTCGACGTCGCCGGTCGATGGGTGTTGGGACAGACCGGCCCGGGAACTCTTCCCAACGACGTCCTCGTCATGAACCCCAAGGGTGGCGTCGTGCTCGACGCACCGAACGCGTTGACGGCGGGCCGGATCAGCCAGAACGGCTCGTACGTCCTCGGCTACAGCACCGGCTCGGTGTACGGACGCGGCCCCGGCGATCCGCGAGATGCAATCCAGTACTCCACCGGCGTCGACGTCGCCGGACTCGATCACGGGACTGCCGTCGTCGATGCGGGGAACGGGGTCGCCGTGCTCGGCTGCACCGCCGGGTTGGGCGTGGCGACCTACGTGACGGTCACACCACTCGGATAGCTCGGAACGCAACCATGACGCGTCCACCGCCAGCTACCCGGCTGTTCACGCGTCCCTTCGTCATGCTGAGTCTGGCCGAGCTCGGATACTTCACTGCCGACGGGCTCGCGATCTTCGCGCTGCCGCTGTACGTGACCGGCCCGGTGGGATCAGGTCAGGCCGGGGCCGGTCTGGCCTTCGGCGCCTTCGCGCTCACCGCGCTCGCGCTGCGGCCGATCGCCGGCCGACTCGCTGACACCGCCGGGCGGCGTCCCCTGATGGTCATCGGTGCCGGACTGACCGTCCCGGCGATGTTCTTCACCGCACACGTCGACACTCTGACAGCAGTCGTGGGGCTACGGGTCCTCTTCGGAGTTGGCGAAGCAGCCTTCTTCGTGGCTGCCTTCGCTGCACTCGCCGACCTCGCTCCGTCCGACCGGATGGGTGAAGCTCTCAGCTACAACTCGCTCAGCCTCTACCTGGGCCTCGTACTCGGACCGCTGATCGGCAACACCGTCGCCAACGAGTTGAGCATCGAGGCTGCCTGGTACGCCGCGGCGGCACTCGCCCTGCTGGCCGTCGGTGCCGTAGCCGGTGTTGGCGAGACCCTGGTCGCGTCCAAGACGACGACGGCCGGGCCTCGCAGCGGACTCATCCACTGGCCCGCTGTGCCGGTGGGTCTTGGGTTCCTCGCGGCCGTGGTGGCAATGGCGGCGTTCCTCGCTTTCGCCGCATTGCGTGCGCGAGAGCTCGACATGTCCAACGCCAGCCTGCCGCTGGTCGCCTATGGAGCCACGGTTGTGCTGTGCCGTCTCGCGTTCGCCAAGGCGATGGACCGCGTTCCCTCGCTTCCACTGGCCGCTTCGTCCCTGGTCGCGACGGCGTCCGGCCTCGCCATCGCCGCCGTGTGGCACGCACCGGCCGGTCTGCTGGTCGGAGCCGTCGTCATCGGTGTCGGCGTCGCCTTCAGCACGCCGGCGTTCTTCGCGGCGATGTTCGAGACCGCTGGCCCGAGGCAGCGGGGTGCGGCGTCTGCCACCGCCAGCATCCTGCTCGACGTCGGCCTCGGCATCGGGCCGCTGCTACTCGGCGCCCTCGCCGAGGCCTTTGACATCCCGTGGATGTTCGGAGTGGCTGCGGGCCTCACCTTGCTCGGCGCGGCCTGGGTGTTTCGGCTCACCCGTCGTCCGACGTAGCCGCAGCCGTCAGTGGCGCTGCGGCAGGACCGTCTCGACACTCACCGGCATCGGTTCGCCTTCGCCGTCGCCGGACGCGGCCAGTACCGCCGCGTCGTCGGGTACCTGACGCTTCAGCAGACCCAGAGCCACCGGCCCCAGCTCGTGGTGCTGCACCACCGTTCCGACGAAGCCGACCGTGCGGTCGTCGAGCGTGAGCGCGTCGCCGCGCGACGGCAGGACGTCGGCGCTGCCGTCGAGGTGCAGCCGCACCAGACGCCGCGGCGGCTTGCCGAGGTTGTGCACCCGCGCCACCGTCTCTTGCCCCCGGTAGCAGCCCTTCTCGAGGTGCACCGCCGGGCCGATCCAGTTGACCTCGGCCGGGATCGTCCGGTGGTCGGTGTCGAACCCGAGCCGGGCGCGCCCGGCGGCAACGCGCAGCGCCTCGTACGCCCACGTCCCGGCAGCCGGATCGGTCAACGCCGCAACATCGGCTCGCGCCACGAACGAGAAGCCGTCTTCGCCGTCCATGCCCACCGGTCCCGGACGCCAGACGACGCCGAGGTCGTCGCGCACGCGCAGCTCGACCTTGCTCCAGAACACCATCTTCTGCAGGTAGTCCATCAGCGCGTCGGTGGTGCCGGGCTCGATGTGCGCCAGCACGCAGGTGCCGTCGTCGACCAGGTCGAGGTGGTGCTCGACGCGTCCGTTGGCGTC
>JAHEKZ010000071.1 GCA_024644435.1 Actinomycetes bacterium
CAACTCTGACGAGAGCCAGACGATGGTTCCCACACTGACGAGGTTGGGCCGGTTGGGCGCCTGAATCTGGGTTGGCTCGGCCACGGATGCTGTCGACACGCGCCCGATTATGCCGACTCCGGTGACCTCATGGTGCGAGGGGGCGCACTTTATTCTCGGGGTGTTGCCCGATGGCCATGATCGAATGGGTCGACGCCGCTTTCCAGCGGCCGATTCCGACGCCGACTCCGACGCCGACGTTGCCGTTCTGTGACCTCCATGCAGGCCGACGTCGTCGTGGTCGGCCGGTGCCGGCGCCCCGGAGGCGCCACGACACGGCGCCTGGCTACGATCAGGGCGTCCCTTGAGTCACCGGCGCGAGGTCGGTGGCCAGTTCCGAAGCGGGGAGCGGCATGGCCGACGACGAACTCACCGTCCTGGTCTACAGCGACGACCGCAACACCCGCGAGCAGGTGCGGATGGCGTTGGGGCGTCGCCCCGCGGCCGATCTGCCGCCTGTGCAGTTCGTCGACGTCGCCACCGACTGGGCCGTCATGGACCGACTGAGCCAGGGTGACATCGACCTCGCCATCCTCGACGGTGAGGCGGTGCCCGCCGGTGGCCTCGGGGTGTGTCGCACTATCAAGCAAGAGGTCTTCCAGTCTCCGCCCGTCCTTCTGCTGGTGGCGCGCGCCCAAGACGGGTGGCTCGCCTCCTGGTCTCGGGCTGACGGGGTCGTCTCGCACCCTCTCGACCCGATCACGACGGCCGCGGCCGCCGCCCAGCTGCTTCGCAGCCGGGTCTCGGCCGGCGACGTCGCCACCAGCTCCTGATCACCTAGGGATGCAGACGCCGGACTGGCCCACGGTGCTGGGCACCTTGGTGCGACGCGAAGACCTCGACGGGGTGGCGGCGCAGTGGGCCATGGGCGAGGTGATGGCCGGAAACGCCACCCCAGCCCAGATCGCCGCCTTCGCGGTGGCTCTGCGGGCGAAGGGTGAAACGGCTGCGGAGATGTCCGGGCTGGCCGGTGGCATGTTGGCCGCGGCTCACCGGATCGAGGTTCCCGGCCCGGCCGTCGACATCGTCGGAACCGGGGGAGACCGCTCGCACTCGGTCAACATCTCGACCATGGCGGCCCTGGTGGTGGCCGGAGCCGGCGTCCGCGTCGTCAAGCACGGAAACCGCGCCGCCTCGTCGGCCTGCGGCACCGCTGATGTACTCGAAGAGCTGGGTGTTGTGCTCACCCTTCCCCCTGAACGCGTGGCTCAGGTTGCCGCCGACGTCGGCATCACGTTCTGCTTTGCACAGGTCTTCCACCCGGCGATGCGTCACGCGGCCGGCCCGCGTCGGGAAATCGGCATCCCGACGTCCTTCAACTTTCTCGGACCTCTGACCAACCCCGCCCAGCCGGTGGCGCAGGCGATCGGGTGCGCTGATCTGGCCATGGCGCCGGTCATGGCGCAGGTGTTCGCCGATCGCGGCGCATCGGCACTGGTCTTCCGCGGTGACGATGGCCTCGACGAGCTGACGATCTCGACGACGTCCTCGGTGTGGCGGGTCAGCGGCGGTGAGGTGGCGCCCACCACGCTCGACCCGACCCGCCTCGGCCTGGCTCAGGCGCCGTTGGAGTCGTTGCGCGGTGGTGATCGCGCCCACAACGCGGCCGTGGTGCGGTCACTGCTCTCGGGGCAGGAGCGCGGCCCGATCCGCGATGCGGTTCTGCTCAACGCTGCAGCGGCGCTAGCGGCGCTCGACGCAGCGGTTGGACGCTCGGTGGCAGGTCTTGAGGACGCCATGGTTGCCGGTCTCGAGCGCGCTGCGTCGGCCGTTGACAGCGGAGCGGCGGCGACGCTGCTGGATCGTTGGGTCGAGCGGACGCAAGAGCTCGCCGGTTGAGGGACGCTGCCTACTCGAGGCCGAGTGAGAACGCCGACTCGAGATCGTGCCGGCTGTAGGCGCGGAAGGCGATGTGGGTCTCGGTGTGCACGATCCCGGGGATCTTGGCCAACCGACCGGTGATGACCTCAGCGAGCTCGTCATGGGCGCGCACCCGGATCATCGCGATGAGGTCGACCCCGCCGGTGACGGAGTAGACCTCGCTCACCTCGGGGATCTCGACGATGCTCTCGGCCACGGAGGGGATCTGGTCGACGTCGCACTGGACGAAGACGATGGCAGTGATCACGATCGGTCACCTCTCTCAGACAACACGGCAGTGCCTATTGGCCTATCGCCGACTCTAGTCCGCGGGAGGCGTAGCGGGGGCTGGCCCAGACTCCGTCGAGATGGACCAGCCGCACGTCGGTCGAGTCGAGCCAGCGCAACAGCAGCTCGGCCTCCTCGGCCGATGATGCCGGGAAGCCACCGACGGCCGGGGGGACGAGGTCGGCGCCGGAGCGGAGCGAGGCGATGAAGGGCTGGGGAGAGACGCCACGCTCAGCGAGCCCGGCAGCGGCTAGACGTCCGTGCCGGATCACGGCGATCTCCCAGCCGGCATCCGGTGTCGGTCGAGCTGCCACCAGCTCGGCGGCGCCCCCCAGGGCGCGCAGGCGCTGGGAACGGGCAGAGCCCGAGAGCAGGGCGCGGAGGCGGTCGCGATGGACCACGGCCTCTTCGAAGCGCTCGTCGTCGATCAGCGGTGACATGCGCCGCGTCAGGGCGTCGAGGACGGGGCGGGCGTCAGAAAGCATGGCGTCGGCGGCCGCGCCAACGATCTGCGCGTACTCATCGACGCTCTGGCGCCCCTCACACGGCGCGCCGCATCGCTGCATCTCGGCGAGGATGCAGGCTGCCTTGGTCGATCGCAGCGACAACGGCTGGGTGCACTGGCGAAGCTGGTACGTCTCGTGCAGCGCGTCGCGCGCGTGCTCGGCCTGTCGGCGGGACCCGAACGGGCCGAGGTAGGTGCACCCGTCGTCCTTGACGTCGCGCACGATGGAGAGGCGGGGGAAGGGGCCGGTGGTGAGCTTGAGGTACGAGACCTTCTCTGGGAATCGCGAGCGCCGGTTGTACGGAGGCTTGTACTCGGCGATCAGTCGCAGCTCGCGCACCTCGGCCTCGAGCAGGGTGGTGCTCGGCTGGGTGATCACCTCTTCTGCCGCGGCGACCATCTCGGCCATCCGACGCCGGCCCTCGGCGGCGGTGAAGTACTGCCGGACACGCGAACGCATGTCGACCGACTTTCCGACATAGAGGACCCGCTGCCGGGCGTCTCGGAAGAGGTAGACCCCCGGGCCACGCGGCACCGCGTCGGCGAGGTGGCGTTTGCGCTGCTGGGCTGGGTGGACCCGGGTGGAGAACGTGCTCAGCTCGTCGATCGTCGTGACGCCGAAGCATCCGACCCGTTCGAAGAGGCCGTGCAGCACGTCGACCGTGGCGCGTGCGTCGTCGAGGGCCCGGTGGGAGGGAGTGGTGGTGGCGTGAAAGAGACGAGCCAGCGTGCTGAGCTTGCAGTTCGGTGCCTCGTCGCGATCGAGGGTGCGACGGGCCAGCCGAGCGGTGTCGAGGACGCCGAACGCCGGCCACTCGATGCCCTGCTCGGCCGCTGCCGCCTTGAGGAACCCCATGTCGAAGGGTGCGTTGTGCGCGACGAGGGTGGCGCCGGACGCGAACTCGAGGAACGCCGGGAGCACCGCCGCAATGCGGGGAGCCTGCGCCACAGCGGCATCGGTGATCCCCGTCAGGACCGAGATGAACGCCGGAATGGCGACCCCTGGGTTCACCAGGGTGTGGAACTCACCCACCACCTCGCCCCCGCACACCTTGACCGCGCCGATCTCGGTGATCGCGCAGGTAGCGGGGGAGCCACCCGTGGTCTCGAGGTCGACGACCACGAAGGTGACGTCGGACAGCGGCGTTCCGAGGTCATCAAAGGTCGGCTGGGTGATCTGGCTGACCGGACTGACCCGGGGGCCGACAGCGCCGACGTTCGTGCTCATGGATCGACCGTAGGGCGACCCACCGACAACCAGGGCAGGCGCGCCGACTCGTACCCTGGTGCGCGTCTGACGCCCCGTCAGGGCCACCAGACCAGCAGCTCAGGAGGAACCGTGGCGATCCCGGCACCCGGCGAGACCACGCGCTGGCGGTGCGCCCAGTGCGGCAACCTCACCCGGTTCGACGTGGTCCGCGTCAGCCGGACCCGCGAGTTCTGGCACCAGGAGCTCTCGGGGGCGCCCATGGTGGAGGAGTCGCAGGTGCTCGAGGGCGAGCTCGAGTCGGTGGCCTGCCGATGGTGTGCTGGCGGGGGATCGGTGGAGCTGGTGGACCGCCCGGTGGGCGAGCCGGCTGACGACTGAGCCACGTTCTCGGGCCGGCTTGTCGGTGGTCGCCTCTAACGTCTCCCGTGCCATCAAATGAGGAGACGACCATGATCATCGACTGTGACGGGTGCGGCGTCCGAGGGGACGCCTGCGGCGACTGCGTCGTCGCCGTACTTCTGGGGGCCCCACCCGACCTCCAGGCCGATGAGCAGCGCGCCCTGGGCGTCCTGGCGGAGGCCGGGCTGGTGCCTCCGCTGCGCCTGGTGGAAGGGCTGGGCAGCCCCGATCCCGCCAGGCGCTCCCCGAGGGGTGTGACTGACGACACACCCGGTTCGAGCACGGAGGCTGTTTGATCCGTTGCCGTTTCGTTACTAGTGTGTGGGCCGAGCCTGCGGCCACAGCCGTCCACCGACGTCGACGTGGGCTCCCGTCGAGTTCAGGCGGATCACGAGGTGCTTCGCAGCCATCGGAGCCTCGTGTGACACCTGGAGCCGGGGAACCATGTTCCCTGGGGCGAATCAGCACGTGGGGGTCCGGCTAGTCCGGGCCCTGATGTGCGGTAGGGCGTCTTCCCCGCCCGAGCCCGTCAGCTCACCCGGTAGACGGTTGAGGAAGAAGGAGAGCCGCCGTAGTGGCGACCCGCCGTTTTACGCGTGCCCTGTCCCTGGCGATCGCAGCCGCGCTCAGCATCACCACGATTGCTCTGGTGCCGGGCACTGGCTCCGCCGACCCGAACGTCACCCTCGAAGAGGTCCAGCAGCGCGTAGACGCCCTGTACCACGAGGGTGAGCAAGCCACTGAGCGGGCGCACGACATCAACCTCCAGGTCCAGGACGCCAGGCGTCAGCTGGCCCGGCTGCGTGCAGACATCGCCAAGCAGGAGCGCGAGTTCGCCAAGCTGCGTGAGGTGCTCGCCAACGCGGCGTCCGACATGTACGCCAGCGGCGGCATCGACCCCTCGATGCAGATGATGCTCTCGTCCAACCCCGACGACTTCCTGCTCCAGGCGCAGTCGCTCGACCAGGTCCTCCGCAGCCAGGACGCCGACCTCCGGCGCGCCGAGGTTGCGCAGCTCGAGCTGGCCCAGGCCAAGACCAAGGCCGACCAAGATCTCGTCCGGCTCCGCGACCTGCAGGCCGAGGCAAAGAAAGAGCGCGACGCCGCCAACGCCAAGCTGGCGCAGGCGCAAGAGCTGCTCTCCCGGCTGAAGGCTGAAGAGCGTCAGCGCCTGGCCGCGATCGCCGATCGCCGGGCGCAGCAGGCCGCCGCCGCAGCGCGTACCGCTCCTGCACCCGTAGCGTCGCCCTCGTCCTCCTCCGCACCGGCTCCGTCCGGCCGCGGGGGCTCTGCCGTGGCGTTCGCCAACGCACAGGTCGGCAAGGCCTACGTCTTCGGCGCGTCCGGGCCCAGCGCCTACGACTGCTCAGGTCTGACCATGGCCTCATGGGCGCAGGCCGGAGTGGCACTGCCGCACTCCGCATCAGCTCAGTACGGCGTCACCTCGCGGGTCTCTGCCGGCAGCCTGGTCCCTGGCGACCTGGTCTTCTTCTACAGCGGCATCTCGCACGTGGGCATCTACGTCGGGGGCGGCCAGTTCGTGCACGCGTCCAACCCCGGTACCGGCGTCGTCCGTGAGTCGCTCTCCGGCTACTGGATGTCGGTCTTCGTCAGCGGCGGTCGGGTCTAGTCCCACCGCTGGACGACGTCGGCTCGCTGGCCAAGTCCGGGTCGTGTCCCGCACGGACACGCGCCTGCCTACCATCGACGGGTGAGCACACCTCGAGCGCGGCGATCGGCGGGATTGGTCGTCGCCCCGTTTGTCGCCATGGCACTGGTGGCCAGCGCAGGTGCCGGCTTCGCCGTCGGGCTGGCGCAGCCGGCGTCCGTGCAGCCGACCGGCACCGGATGGTTCGACCGGTGGGCCGACGAAGCGGCTGACACGGTCTGGGCAGACGGTGCCGCCATCATGGCGAGCCAGCAGCTGAGCAGTCGCGGAAAGTCCTCGCTCAACGCCTCCAACGGCTCGCTCGCCGGCGTTCCCTTCGAGTCGTTCCGGGTGCGGTTGGCGCGCTCCGATCGCCCTGATGCCGACCAGGCCCGCAGCGGCCGGTTTGAGACCACCGCCATCGTCGAGTACCGACTGCCCCTCGATGAGGTGCTCGTGGGCCGGACTGCGGACGCCACCTTCCGGCTCGGGCCACGCGGGTGGCGTCTGGTCCGCTTGGACGCGTCGGGTCGCGACCTGTGGGACCACGAGCCGGTACAGGTCACCGAGAACGGACGGGTCCTTGTCATTGGGCCGCGCGGAGACGCCCGGGTCGCTGGCCTCGGGTCAGTGGCCGAGCAGGCGCGTAGCGATGTTGCCCGCTTCTGGACGGCTAAGTGGCCGAAGACCGCCGTCGTGGTGATGCCCTCGGACGCACAGCTGCTCGACCCGCTGGTGGGCAGTCGCGCCGGCAGCGACCAGGTGGCGGTGACGCTGTGGACGACGGGCTCAGAGGGCCCCGTGATCCGGGTCATGATGAACCCGTCGGTGTACGACCAGATGGCACCCTTGGCCCGCGAGATCGTGCTGCGTCACGAGATCACGCATGTGGCCCAGGACGCGCTGCCCCGCGAGAACGTGCCGACCTGGCTCACCGAGGGCATGGCCGACTACAGCGGGTACCGCGGGTCGGGTATCCCTGACTTCCTGGTCGGGGCTGAGCTCTTCGAGCAGGTGCGCGCGTCGGGCGTGCCGACCGGGCTGCCATCGGAGTCAGACTTCGACCTCGACCGAGCCGGTGACGAACGACGGGTTTCGTACCAGGCCGGCTGGGCGTTCTGCCGGATGGTCGTCGACAAGTACGGCGAGGACGACCTGGTGCCCTTCTACGTCGCCGTCTCGCGCGGCGACGGCTCGACGCAGCAGCGGTTGGATGACGCCGCACAGAAAGTGCTGGGTGTCTCGTTCGACGCCCTCGAGTCGCAGTGGCAGGCGTGGTTGCGGGCGAACGCGTGACGCCCCGGACAACCGCGGTCGTGGTGCTGCTTCTGGTGGTGTCCGCCCTCGTCATCGCGCTGGGGCTGCTGGTGCCGTGGGGCACTGCGCGAGATGCCACGGGATCGGTCACTCCTGATGCCTCGATCGACTTCACGACGGCTGAGATCGCCCTTGGTGACCGGTTGTCCCGGTTGCTCGTCGTGCCGGGCCTCACATCAATGGGCGTCAGTCTGGGGCTGACCATGCTGCTGGGATTTACCCCGGTCGGAGCCAAAGTTGTCGAGGCTGTTGCCCGGCCCCTTGGCGGGGGGTGGTTCTGGCAGGCCACGCTCGGGGGGCTGGTGTTGCTGCTGATCGTGCGCTTGGCCACGCTGCCGTTCGGGGCATGGGCCGAGTCGGTGCGGCAGTCGAACGGGTTGTCGACCCGCAGCTGGCCGAGCTGGGGGGTCGATGTCGCCAAGGGCTTCGGTATCAGCGCCGCACTGACGTTGGTGGCGCTCACCGTGCTGATCGGCCTGGCTCGTCGGTGGCCTGACTGGTGGTGGGTGGTTGGCGCGCTGGG
>JAHEKZ010000072.1 GCA_024644435.1 Actinomycetes bacterium
GCGCGACCACAACAACGCGACCGTGGCGATCGGGCGGGGAGCCATTGAGGGCAAATGGTGGGGATTGACTGCCCTCGAAGTGCAGAAGGACCACCGACGTCAGGGCCTGGGGCGACGCATTGTCAGTGCGCTCGCCGAGTACGCGGCCGTTCAACGCTGCCGATACGCCTGGCTGCAAGTTGCCGGCGACAACGAGCCAGCACGCGCCCTCTACGAACGCCTCGGCTTCGCCGAGCACCATCACTACGTCTACCGACGGCCCCACCAGCCTCGTCGATAGGGTCAGGCTGTGGCCGACGATCGATTCCAGACACCAGAGGCGCAGGCGCTCCGCACTCACCAGACGGCGATCGCGCGACTCCACCTCCGAGATCTGCTGGTCGATCCAAGCCGCCCTGGCTCGATGACCTTCACGGCGGGGCCACTCACCATCGACTTCTCCCGCATGCTCGGCGACACCACGACACTGGACCTGCTCGAGTCGCTCGCCGCTTCGCTCGGAGTCCCCCAGAAACTCAGGGCAATGGTGTCCGGCGATGTCGTCAACGCCACGGAGCAGCGGGCGGCCCTGCACACCGCCTTGCGCGCCAATCGCGAAACCCAGCTCAGCGTCGATGGCGCGGATGTCATGTCCGACGTCACACACACTGCGAACGCCGTCAGCGCCTACGTCGAGGCCGTGACGTCGGGAGCCCGCCGGGGCGCCACTGACGATCGTCTCACCGACGTCGTCGTCATCGGTATCGGTGGCTCAGATCTCGGTCCTCGCATGGTCACGGCAGCGACCCGCTCCCACCACACCGGTCGTGTACGTCTGCACTTTGTTGCCAACGTCGACCCGGCCGAGCTCGATGCCGCCCTGGCGCCTCTTGATCCGACGTCCACGCTCGTGGTGGTCATCTCGAAGACCTTCACCACGGTGGAGACGCTCGCCAACGCGGCTGCGGCCCGCTCGTGGCTGCTTGACTCGGTCGGAGAGACCGGCCTGCCGAACCATCTGTGCGCCGTCACGACGGCGGTCGACGCTGCCGCAGCTTTCGGGGTTCCGGCGGATGCGGTGTTCGGGTTCCGCGACTGGGTCGGGGGGCGCTTCTCGCTCTCCTCTGCTGTGGGGATCGGAATCGAGTTCGCCGTCGGGCCGTCCGGCATGCGCTCGCTGCGTGACGGCATGCGGTCAGTCGACGACGCGCTTCTCGCCGATCCAGGTCAGCCGAACGCCGCCGTGCTGCTCGGCATGCTCGACATCTGGTACACCCAGTACTTCGGCACCAAGACCAAAGCTGTGATCCCCTACGCCCAAGACCTCGCCCTGCTGCCCAGTCACCTCCAGCAGCTGCAGATGGAGAGCAACGGCAAGTCCGTCACTGTTGACGGGCAGCCCGTCTCCTGGCCGACGTCACCGATTGTGTGGGGAGCCCCGGGCACCAATGGCCAGCATGCGTTCTTCCAGCTTCTGCATCAGGGGACGAACCTCGTTCCCGTCGACTTCATTGGCGTCCCCTCAATCTCCGGTAGTGAGCGCGCTGACCTGCTGCAGGCCAACCTGCTGGCGCAGGCGGCCGCTCTGTCGCTGGGCAGAACGGCGGCCGACCTGCGTGCATCGGGAGCCGACGAGTCGCTCATCCCGCACAAGGAGATGCCGGGCAACCGCCCCAGCACCCTGATCTGGCTGCCAGACCTCAGTCCGTTCAGTGTGGGTGCCCTCGTGGCGCTCTACGAGCACGCCACCGCGGTGGCCGGGTTCGCCTGGGGAGTCAACCCGTTCGACCAGTGGGGGGTCGAGCGGGGCAAAGAGCTGGCCAGCGATCTTCTTCCGGCAGTCGCCGGTGGGATCGTTCCCGACGGGACAGATGCGTCGACGGCTGCCTCACTGCAACACCTGCGTCGACCCTGAGCGGGCCACGACCGGTCCTCGGCGCTGGCCCCAGTGCCTAGTTGTTGTTGCCGCCGCCCGATCCACTGCCCGGCTTGTCGTTGGGCTTGCTGGGCTTGTCAGACGTGTTGGGCTTCTTCGGGTCCTTCTGGTCGGCCGGATCAGGGGCGCAGATCACATTGTCGGCAGCGTCGTAAGACGTCCGCAGTGGCTCACGCCGTTGCACCTCACCGTCTTGCTTCCACACCCGGACGACGGTGATGTCGAATCCCGCAACCCCCACCTGGGCAACGCATGCGTTGGAGTCGTCGTAGAACGTTCCCGGCGACCGTGGGTTCGTTCGGGGGCCGAACACCGCGTCGATATCCCAGTACTTCGTGCTCCACATCGTGGTCGTCACCGACGTGTCCGTGACGGACGACGTGATGTAGACGCCGTATGGCGTGTCATTGCGGTACTTGAGATCGAGCGTGCCCCAGGACACCGTGGCCTCGAGCCCAGCGGTGTAGCGCGAGATCCAGTAGCTGTGGGCCCGCTGCTCAAGCCTGGTCATTCCGGCATAGAACGCGGTGTGCCACATGGCAGTCGTAATGGTCGACACAGCGCCGCCGTAGTCCTCAACGAGCCGGCCGTCCTGGATCACGAATCCCTCGACGAAGCCGTTCTCGGGCGTCCGCTCGCCTACGACCCCGTTCATGCTGAACGTCTCCCCCGGTTCCAGCAAGGTGCCGTTGATCTTGCGCGCGGCCACACCAATGTTCGTCACGCGGTACGCGGCGTAGGGGAAGGCCTGGGTGAAGGTCGAGACAACTTCTCTCACGCCGAGCTGCCTGGCTTCGGCCGTGGTCAGGTCAGGCTCGAGTCGCTCGAGGCCGAGCCGAGCCTGACGTGTAGGCGAGCCCAACGCCTCCACGACCCCTGCCCGCAGCGTCGCATCGTCCACACCGCGTCCGGTCTGAGACTTGACCACCTTGGGAGAGCCCGACGCCACGGTGAACGTGGCGTCGACCGCGGGGCTCCCTACTCGTCCGAGAGGCGCTGCCAGCAGCTCGCGAAGCAGCCGAACATCAACCACCGGCTGCATGGCACCATCGCGGGCTCGGTACGACAAGACTGCCGCGATCTGCCGCGGTCTGACCCTGATGTCGGTGCCGCCGATCGTCAGCGTGAGGTCGTCGGAGACCGCCTCCCCCGCCTCGGTCTCGGCAAACGCTGAGACCTCTTCGGAAGACACCTCCGGAACCACGGGTTCCACCGACAGCTGGATCGGCGCATCTGTCATCAGATAGGAGTCGCGAATCACCACAGCAGCGTTTTCGCGATCAAGCTCATTGCCGGATCTGGGTTCGACGACGACCGGCGAGAGCCCGTCGTACTCGATCCGCGGCTGACGCACTGGGTCGTCGACTCGGCGGGCGAGGCTCCGCACCACCCGGTCGAGTCGCGCCTGGTCGACCGTGACGTCGGGCTCGACGACCTGGCCACCGATCTGCGCCACCAACGCCTGAGGTGCTGCGTCACGGCGGGGCGCCGCCGCCACGGTTGCCGCGGCATCAAAACTGAGTCCGAGCCGTTCTGCGGGGTAGACACGCACCGAACCATCAGGACCATCCAGCTCGACCGAGACGGCGTCCGCCCGGTCGCCGAGTGCCTCGTTGAGGTGCTGGACAGCCTCGTCGTCATCCATCCCTCCGATGTCGACACCCGCCACGGTGGTTCCTCGGGGAATGGCTCCGCCTACCCAGACGAAGGCTGCGGCGTAGGCAAGCATCAGGACAAGTACGAGAACCCCAGCAGTGATCGCGACAAACCGACGATCCGTCCACCGTCGGTTTGCGCCCTGCGGGGATGTTGCGTCAGTCACTCGGCGTCCCTGAGGCGAAGCGAACGGTAGTTTCTGCGGTAGTACAGGAGCGGCTCGAGGCTCTCAGGCACAGCGGTCTTCAGCTCGACCACCTCACCGATGACGATGTCGTGGTCGCCCGCCCGATGGATGTCGTGGGTGTGGCATTCCATGGCTGCAAGGGCTCCGTCGATCCAGGCAACCCCGTGTCGCGGAGAGCGATGGTGGCCTGACCGCTCGAGTTGCCCCTCCAAGGGGCGCCCCTTGGTCGCGAACCAACGGGAAGTCTGCTCAGCATCTGAGGGAAGGACCGAGACTCCCCATGAGTGTGTGGCCCCGATCGCCTCATGGAAGCGTGACTCGCGCTCGACGCAGACAAGAACAAGCAAAGGATCGAGCGAGACGGACGCGAAGGCATTGGCCGTCATGGCGTGGTCGACTCCGTCTACCACGCAGGTGACGACCGTGATGCCGGTGGCGAAACGGCTGACTGCCTCACGGAAGTCGTCAGGGGTTGGGCGCACCAGATGACCCTAACCCGGCGGTCCGATCAGTGCGTCTGGGCTCCAGCGTAGCGAGCGTTCGCCACCACGATCCCGGCTGGCGAGCTGACCAGACGAAGCGTGTTCAGCGAGGTCTCACCGAAGGCATTGGCCCGGGCGCTGGACAGGGCCAGAACACCGATCACCCGACCACCCGCCTTGAGCGGCATGGAGAGGAAGGTGGCCATCTCGCCCTCGTCCTCGGCCCCCAGGTACCCCTCAGGGTCCGCGACACGAGCCTGAAGATCACCCACGGCAACGCTTGCGCCCGTGCTGTCGGTAGCGGCATCGGCCAGTGCCTCGAAGAACTCGGCGTACTGCTGCTGGGATGTCTCGCGCGAAACGCGGATGTAGGTTGATCGGTCGTCGAGCATCAGCACCGATGCCAGGTCGTAGTCGACCACGCGGCTGAGCACGTCGAGCACCTCGGCGATGGTCTCTTCGAAACCATGAACGCCGGACGCGATCTGGGTCACCTCAGCCGCGATGGACGACTCGAAAAGCTTGCGGTCGAGCAGATCGCTCACGCTGCCGAAGACGTCGTCGTCCTGCATGTCGACGGGATCGGGACGAAGAGGAGGCCGCCCACCGCGGGCGGCGTCAGCTGCGCTCAACACCTCGTGTACGGCCTCCACCAGCTGGGGGGCCTCGAAGTCCTTGGTGAGGAAGCGGTCCGCACCGGCCTGGGCTCCCCAGTACCGGTCACTCGCGGCGTCGAGCGAGGTCAGCAGAAGGATCGGGATGTCGGCCGTCCGCCAGTCGTCCTTCAGCAGGCGAGCCGTGACGTATCCGGACACTCTGGGCATCTGGACGTCGAGCACGACGGCATCGGGCATGTGGCGAAAGACCAGCTGCACCGCCTGGACCCCATCCTCGCCCTGAACGACGGTGTAGCCCTCACGCTCAAGGACCGTCGAGACGATCCTGCGCAGCGTAGGGCTGTCGTCGGCAATGACCACCGTCGGCATCTGACGTCCTCTCTCTTTCACTCTCCGAGGACTTCGGCGGAAAGGTCCTCCGACTTAACGCCCGGCACCTCGTCGACCTCGTCTAGCGACCGACGAGCCGTCGGACAGTGTCCACGAGCTGCGCCTGGTCGAACTCGCTCTTCAGCAGGTAGGCGTTGGCCCCCGCATCCAGCCCAGCCCGCTTGTCGGCCTCGTCGCCCCGAGAGGTCATGATCACGACCGGGACACTCTCCCAGCCACGCGTCCGTCGGATCGTCCGCGTCAGCGTGAAGCCGTCCATGCCCGGCATCTCGACGTCGGAAAGCACCAGGTCCACCGGGTCGCCGCTGAGCCGGGCAGCACCGTCAGTGCCGTCCACAGCTGTCACGACGTCGTAGCCGGCCCCTTCGAGAATGACGCGCTGCAGCTCACGCACGCCGATCGAGTCCTCCACCACCATCACCTTCGCCCGCCCGGACGTGCTGCGCATCGCGCGCTTCGGGGCAGCCGCATCGGCCGAGTGCTCAGCTGACTGTGGGACGGTCGGGGGTTCGAATGCGATCCCTCGGGTGAACTGCTCGACAGCCATCTCACGGACGTCCAGCAGCAGCATGACGCTGCCGTCGCTGTCGATCGTGCCACCGCCGATGAACGGCGGACGTCCAAGGAAACCGCCGAGGTCCTTGACGACGACTTCCAGCTCGCCCTCCAAGGCGTCGACGGCCCAGGCCAGCTGTTCGGACGCGCCGCCGTAGCGGACGACGACACCTACCCGGCTTTCACGGTCTCCGACGACACCGAGTGCCCGACCGAGATCGGCCAACGGAATCGTGGAGCCGTGCCGCACGAGGACCGGCGCACCGGCCACAGTGGATGTCTCGACGTCGGTGAGGCTGATGGTTTCCACCACATTGGTGACAGGGACCGCATAGCGCTCGTTCCCCAACCGGGCGACAAGGCACCGCATGACTCCGAGAGTCACCGGTAGCGTCATGACGAAGCTGGTACCTGCCCCCAGCTCGCTGTGGATCTCAATCGTTCCCCCGAGATCCTCGACAGCTGTCCGCACGACGTCGAGTCCAACCCCGCGACCCGAGGTCGACGTCACCTCGTCGCGCGTGCTGAACCCCGGCTGGAAGAGGACGGACATCAGCGCCTGGCCCGTGGCCTGGGTGTCGGCCGTCAGGAGTCCGCGCTCGATGGCAGTCAGCCGCAGCGCTTCCTCGTCGATGCCGTAGCCATCGTCAGCAACCTCGATCACGATGGTCGAGCCGGCTGCTCGAGCAGAGACCGTGACGGTGGCCTGGGCCGGCTTGCCGACCGTGAGCCGCTCGGAGGGTGTCTCGCAGCCGTGGTCGACGGCGTTGGTGACAAGGTGGCGAAGAGCATCCGCCACCCCATCGAGAACTCGGGTGTCCAGCTCGATCTCTTCCCCGACCAACCGAAGACGAACGTCCTTGTTCGTCTCACCCGCTACCTCGCGGACCAGCTGCGGGAATGCGGCCACGACACGTCGGGCCGGGACCATTGCCAGCCCCATCGCCCCGTCACGCACCTGTCCGAGTCTGTTCTGGGCGTCCTCCATCGACCCACGCATCTCGCGCACGGCGGCCATGAACTGGTCGCCGAGCGCGATGAGGCCGTGAAGGTTTTCTGAGACCTCCGGGGGAATGGTGATGTCGGTTGCCGTCGCTTGACGAATGGCGCGCACGATCCGTACGTGCTCGGTCGCCAATCCGGTCAGCTCGAGGACGCCGCGTTCGACGCGGCGCGTCTCCAGCTCGGCCTCGCCCACGACATCAAGCAGTCCGTGAACGCGGCGCACAGGCACCCGCACCGACTCTCCGGTCTTCGTCCGGTTCGCGTCATCACCTTCTATTTCGTCTTCGCTCACGGCCAGACGAGGAACATCGACCGGGTTCTGCCCTTCCAGGGCAGCGTCCAGGGCTGCGATCAGGTGAGCCAGATCGTCGTCGCTGATCGGTCGGCTGGCTCCCGGCAGGCCGCGTCGAATGCCCTCGGCCGCAGCCAGCAGCAGATCCACAAGGTCACTGCGGGGGTCGAACCGTCCGTCTCGGATGGCACCGAGGAGGTCCTCGGCGCGGTGAGCGGCGTCAACGACACCGTCGAGGCCCAACATCCGTGCCGAGCCCTTGACCGTGTGGGCGTCGCGGAAGAGCGCTGCGACCAGCTGTCGTGGCTGCGGATGGTGCTCGAGCTTCAGCAGCCCGTCACACAGCGACGCCAGGCGGTCCTCAACCTCCTGCCGAAAGGTCGCCACCAGCTCAGGGTCGTTGGCCCAGCTGCTCATACGTCCACCTGCTCCTCATTCATCCGTGCCTTCGAAAGTTCATGGTCTGTGGTCTTGAATTGGGCGATGGAGGCGCGGAGGTCACCGGCCAACGAGTTCAGCTCGGTAGCAGCAGCCGCCGCCTGCTTAGACCCCGCCGCATACTGCCGCGACACATCAGCAACCTGACCCATCG
>JAHEKZ010000028.1 GCA_024644435.1 Actinomycetes bacterium
GGACGCTTCACGACCCCACCTGTTCCCAGGATGGCCACCTGCGGCTGGTTGATGATCGGGGTGTCGAAGAGCGCTCCACGGCTGCCGGTGTTGGTCAGGGTGAAGGTGCCACCTGACAGCTCGTCGGGTGAGATCGTGCTCGACCTGGTGCGCCCCGCGATGTCGGCGATCCGCTTGGCAAGTCCGGCGATGTTGAGGTCACCCGCGTTCTGGATCACCGGAACGAGCAGTCCTCTTTCGGTGTCGACGGCCACGCCAAGGTTCTCGACGTCGTGGTAGGTGACCGTTCCGGCATCTGCGTCGATGCTGGCGTTGAGAGAGGGGTGCACCTTCAGCGCCTCGACCGTGGCCTTGGCGAAGAAGGGCAGGAAGCTCAGTTTGACGCCCTCGCGCTCGGCGAAGTCGCTCTTGGCGCGGTTGCGGAGCATGGCGATGCGGGTGACGTCCACCTCGATCACGGTGGTGAGCTGGGCCGATCCCTGCAGTGACGACACCAGTCGCTCGGCGATCACCTTGCGAAGACGGGACATCGGCTCGGTGCGTCCGCGGAGTGGTGATGGTGCCGCGTCCTTGCGAGGAGGTGCGGCAGGGGAGGCTACGGACGCTTGTGCGGAACGCTGCGCCACCAGTTTGGCCGCGTCGAGAACGTCCTGTTTACGGATTCTTCCGCCGACGCCAGTGCCAGTCACCGATGACAGGTCGACGGCGTACTCAGCAGCCAGCTTTCGCACCAGTGGAGTGACGTAGCCGACATCGCCCGCTGGTGCGGAGCCAGCCTGGCGGGCGGCGGCCGGTGGCGCAGGTGGGGTCGGTGCGGGTGCCGAAGTGGTTACCGGGGGCGCCGGGGCGGCAGCCGCCGCGGGAGTGGAGTCGATGGGAGCTGGCTCGGCGGCCGCGGGCGCCGCGGAACCGGCTGCCCCGACGATGCCGATCTCAGCGCCCACCTCGACCACCTGATCTTCGGCGACGGTGATGGCGACCAGCACACCAGCCACCGGAGACGGGATCTCGGTGTCGACCTTGTCGGTGGAGACCTCGACGAGTGGCTCGTCGACGGCAACCGACTCGCCGACCTGCTTGAGCCACCTCGTCACCGTTCCCTCGGTGACGCTCTCGCCCAGAGCCGGAAGCACAACGGGGGTCTGCTGCCCGGACGACGGGGCCGACGACGGCGCAGCGGGAGGTGGGGGAGGCGTCGGTTCGCTGGGAGTCGCGGCAGGAGCAGCCGGCACCTCGGCAGCTGCGGGCTCCGGCTCGCCTGAGCTGGAGGCAGGAGCGGGGTCAGCGTCGGCGACGCTACGCAGGGGAGCCTCGCCGGCCTCACCGATCACGGCCAGCTCTGCGCCGACGACCACCGTCTCGTCCTCCTGGGCCAGGATCCGGATCAAGACGCCGGTGGCAGGTGCCGGGATCTCGGTGTCGACCTTGTCCGTGGACACCTCGAGCAGGGGCTCGTCGGTGCTGACCTCGTCGCCCTCCTTCTTCAACCACCGCGTGACGGTGCCCTCGGTGACGCTCTCACCGAGCAACGGCATCTTCACTGAGACCGACATGTCGTTCCCTTCGGCAGTGCGAGTGGTCAGGAGTGGGCGTGCAGTGGCTTGCCGGCCAGCGCAAGGTGGGCTTCGCCCATGGCTTCGCTCTGGGTCGGATGGGCGTGGATCAGGGTCGCTACGTCGTCGGCGTAGGCCTCCCAGTTGTAGATCAGCTGCCCTTCGGCCAGGAGCTCGCCGGCGCGGCTGCCGATGATGTGGACGCCGAGGACCGGGCCATCTGTGAGGGCGACCAGCTTGACGAAACCCGCCGTCTTGAGAATCTGGCTCTTGCCGTTGCCGGCGAGGTCGTACTTGACGGTGGTGACGCCGTCGCCATGGATCTCGCGGGCGGCCGCCTCGGTGAGTCCCACGGACGCGACCTCTGGCTCGGAGTAGGTGACGCGGGGGACGCCGTCGTAGTCGATGGGACGCGGGGCGAGCCCAGCGATCTGTTCGGCAACCAAGATCCCCTCGCCGAACCCGACGTGTGCCAGCTGCAGCGTGGGAATGAGGTCACCGACCGCAAAGATGTTGGGCACAGAGGTACGGCAGTGCTCGTCGACGACGACATAACCACGGTCCATCGCCACCCCGACCTCGTCGTAGCCGAGGTCGGACGAGACGGGCCCCCGACCGACCGCCACCAACAACAGGTCGGCCTCAAGCGCCTTGCCGTTCTCGAGGTGGACGACGACGCCGGTGGCAGACTCCTCAACCTTGCTGAACCGTGCGCCCAGCTCGTAGGCGATCCCGCGCTTGCGAAACTGACGCTCGAGCTGTTTCGACAGGTCTTCGTCCTCGAGTGGCAGCAGATGGGGGAGCGCCTCGACGATGGTCACGTCGGCACCGAAGGAGCGCCACACGCTCGCGAACTCGACTCCGATGACGCCGCCACCCAGCACGACGACCGAACGCGGCACGTAGTCGAGGGTCAGTGCGTGGTCGCTGGTGATGACCCGAGACCCGTCGATCTCGAGACCGGGCAGCGACTTGGGCACGGAACCGGTCGCCAGGACGACGTTGCGCCCGGTGTACGTGCTCTCGCCCACCGCCACGGTGTCGGGGCGGATGAGGCGCCCCTCGCCCTCGACGAGGGTCACCCCGCGGCTCTTGACCAGGCCGGACAACCCTTTGTAGAGGCGGCCGACGACTCCGTCCTTGTAGGCGTTCACGGCGACCATGTCGATGCCGTCGAAGGTCGACTTGACGCCGAACTGCTCGCCTTCGCGCGCGGTGTCCGCAACCTCGGCCGAGTGCAGCAGGGCCTTGGTGGGGATGCAGCCCTGGTGCAGGCAGGTGCCTCCGAGCTTGTCCTTCTCGACCAGGACGACGTCGAGACCGAGCTGGGCGGCACGCAGCGCACACGCGTAGCCACCACTGCCGCCGCCGAGGATCACGATGTCGTGAACGGTGCTCGCGGAATGCTCGGACACGGGCGACTCCTCTGCGCAGAGATAACTGTTGTCATCTTGTCACCCTTCGCGTTCGGCGCGACACCCGCGTCCTCCGCTCGCGACCGGTTCGTCGGCGCTACCGTGGGTGCTCATCACGGTCATGGCGACGCCTGACCGACGGAACTGGGGGTGGCCATGAAGTGGCTGCGACGTCGGGGGTCGAAGTCGTCCGGATCGGCTGGCCAGGGCGGCAAAAGCAGCAAGTCCGCCGACCGAAAGTATCTTGAGGAGTTCGTGGCGACCCGCCGCGGCGTCGAGGCCTTTGTCGAGCCCCAGACCGCGGTCAGCGCCACCACCGTTGTCCTGGTGGCCGCCGACGGGGAATGGACCCGACGCCCCGTCCCGGATGCCGCCACCGCCTTCTCGTGGGCTCATAAGCAGGGGATCCCCTGCTACGACGTCAACCTGATGGGCTACCCGAAGCGCATGACGGAGTGGAACGGGGGCGTCTAGCCGGCCCAGCACGATCGAAGGCCCCTTCCTCGGTGAGGAAGGGGCCTTCGATGCAGTGACGAGGGAAGTGCCACTGCGGGGGGTGCGGGGTGCACCGGGCCGGCGCGTCCAAGGGGGGCGGGGGGTGCGCCGGGAGGAGGGAAGGGGGCCTCTCAAGGGTTGATGTCGGGTGTGGGGCTACTTGTTGTGGCCTGGAGCGTTGCCGCTGTTTCCAGGGGCGGAGCTGGCGCCGTCGGAGGAACCGGTGGCGTCGTCCTTCTTGGCCTGCCCGGGCGGGGTGCTGCCGGACGGGGCCGTGTCGTCCTTCTTCACCTGGCCGGGAGGAGCGGTGGTGCCTCCGCCCTTCGTGGTGTCGTCTTTGGTGCCTTTCTGACGGTCGCCGTCGTCACCGCCGTCCGACGGCTTCTTTCCGCAGTCGCTGTGTGCGGCTTCGGAGACGGCCGCTCCGTGTCCGGGACCGGGGGGTGTGTCCTTGGCGATCTGGGAGACGTACTGCCCGTGGTTCACAGCAGCCGCGCATGCCTCCGCCGTCGGGTCCGCCGTCGGGTCGGTCGTGGGGTCGTCCGACGGGTCATCGGTGGGGTCATCGGTGGGGTCGTCTGAGGGGTCGTCGGTCGGGTCGGCGCAGTCGGTCGGTTCGACCACTGGCTCGTCGGTCGCCTCAGGTTCTGTGGTTACGTCCCCGTCGGTCGGTTCGACCACTGGCTCGTCGGTCGCCTCGGGCTCTGGGGTCACCTCCTCGGTGGGGTCGTCCGTCGGCCCGTCCGTGGGGTCGATCGAGGGGTCGGACACCGGCTCCTCGGTCGGGCAGTCAACAGGGGTGCTGATCGGCTCGTTCTCGGCCACGGGGGCCGGGTCATCGGAGAAGAGGGTGGTGCTGGTGGCCGCTTGGGCGGTACCCGCCAACAGCACGGTGGCGGCGAGGACGAACCCGCCGATCTTCGCCTTGCCGAGTACGGCGGCGATGGTGGGGTGCAGCGACGAAGACACGATTCCTCCGAGGTGATCGGGTGCGATACCCGTTCGTCTCTGAAGGTAGTCGCGTCGTTACCCTCTGCAAGAAACATTCGCCCGAACGGACTAGTCCTTGCGGGCTATCTCCACTCTGGCGGGCTAAGCCGGCGGCTGGTCCTCGCCGGGCTCAGCGTCGGCTGCCTGCGTGGCCAGCGCGACGAGCGTGCGCATGGCCGCCCCCGTGCCGCCCTTCGGCGTGTAGCCGAACGGCTCACCCTCGTTGAACGCAGGCCCCGCGATGTCGAGATGAGCCCAGGTGACGCCGTCGGGGACGAAGTCCTTGAGGAAGAGCCCTGCGACGAGCATGCCGCCCCATCGGTCGCCGATGTTGGCGATGTCGGCCACCTTCGAGTCCATCGAGGCGCGTAGCTCGGGGGGCAGCATCATGGGCCACATCTGCTCGCCGACCGAGGTTGCGACCTCGTGCACGTGAGTGCGGAACTCGTCGTCGTTGGACATGATGCCGGACGTCCGGGTGCCCAGAGCCACGACCGCCGCCCCCGTGAGGGTGGCGATGTCGACGATGGTGTCCGGCTTGTCCTCGCCGGCCCGCACGATGGCGTCGGCGAGCACCAGGCGGCCTTCGGCGTCGGTGTTGAGCACCTCGACCGTGCGTCCACCGCGGATCGCAATGACGTCACTCGGACGTTGGGCCGAGCCGGACGGCATGTTCTCGGCCAGGGCCAGGTATCCGGTCACGTTCACCTCAGGCTTGAGGCGGGCAATGGCGGTCATCGCGCCCAGCACGGCGGCTGCACCACTCATGTCGCTCTTCATGGCGTCCATGTTGGCGGCCGGCTTGATCGAGATCCCCCCGGAGTCGAACGTGATGCCCTTGCCGACGAATGCGATGTGACGTTGCGCATGGGGGTGCCGGTAGGCGATGCGGACCAGGCGAGGTGGGTTCACCGACCCCATACCCACGCCGATCAGGCCGCCGTACTTGCCTTTGGCCAGAGCGGTCTCGTCGAGAACCTCGACGTCGAGCTTGAGGGTGCGACAGGCCGAGACGGCGGTGTCGGCGAAGTCGGCAGGGGCCAGGTCGGACGGCGCGGTGTTGATCAGGTCGCGCACCAGGTGCAGGCTCTTGGTGAGGGCCTTGACCTCAGACACGGCGGCTGCTGCGTCCTTGTCCTTGGCCAGCGGCGTGGCCACCGTGACGGCCTTCACCGGCGCCTTGTGCGCCTTCGCCGACTTCTTGCGGTAGGTCGAGAACGCGTACGCGCCAAAGAGTGCGCCCTCGAGGACTGCCCGGAGCTCGTCTTCGGTGATGGCCGGAAGTGCGAGCGCCACGCTCTCCATCCCAGCGGCAGCCCGAACCGCGCTGCCTGCGGCGCGACGCAGACCTTCGGACGCCGGGACCGTCTCGCCCAGGCCAACGGCGATCACGACCGGGGACGCGACGGACCCCGCCTTCGGGATGCGCGTCACCTGGCCGGCGTCGCCGGTGGCACCGAGCGACGTCAGCGCACGCACCAGAGTGCGGCCGTAGGCGGCCCCGACGGGTGTGGAGCCGGGGGCAATCTTGATCGTCTCGTCCTTCTTCAGGACGCCGATCACGACGGCGCTGGCGCGAATCCGGGCGGGGTTGCTGCTGCTCAGGTCGATCGAGGTCACGAGATCTCACTCCAGGTCAAGGGGCGGTTGACACACCCTAGTGCGAGTCGCCGACGGGTAGCCTCCCGTCTATGAGTTCCTCTCTCCGGCACACGCCGATCCACGATCGTCACCAGGCACTTGGCGCCAAGATGGCCGACTTCGGCGGTTGGGAGATGCCGATCGAATATCCCGACGGCGGGGTGCTCAAGGAGCATGCTGCGGTCAGGGAACGTGTCGGCCTGTTCGACGTCTCACACCTGGGCAAGATGCAGGTCAGTGGGCCCGGGGCACGCGAGTTCGTCAATCGGCAGTTCACCAACGACCTGTCACGGATCGACCCTGGTCAGGCTCAGTACTCCATGCTCTGTGACGTATCGGGCGGTGTCGTCGACGATCTGATCGTCTACCTGCGCACCGACAGCGACGTCTTCGTCGTGCCCAACGCCGCCAACACCGCCGCCGTCGTCGAGCAGCTGACCGCTGCGGCGCCCGACGGCGTGACGGTCGAAGACCAGCACACCCGCTTTGGCGTGCTGGCCGTGCAGGGTCCCCGCGCCGACGCGGTCATGCAGTCGCTCGGTCTTCCCTATGGCCACGAGTACATGGGGTTCGTCGAGACCGACTTCCAGGGAGCTCCGGTCATCGTCTGCCGCACGGGCTACACGGGCGAGCGCGGGTATGAGCTGTTGCCGACGTGGGAGTCGACCCCCGCACTCTGGGACGCCGTGATGGAGGTGGTTGCCGCCGAGGGGGGGCGGCCAGTGGGGCTGGGTGCGCGCGACACGCTGCGAACCGAGATGGGGTACCCACTGCACGGACAGGATCTGTCGTCGACGATCTCGCCAGTGCAGGCGCGTGCGGGCTGGGCCGTGGGGTGGAACAAGCCGGAGTTCCCCGGGCGGTCAACGCTGCTGGCAGAGAAAGAGGCCGGCCCGCGCCGCAGGCTGTTTGGGCTGCTGGCCACCGATCGCGGCATCCCGCGTCCGCATATGCAGGTGAAGGACGCGGCGGGGTCGATCATCGGCGAGGTCACCAGCGGCACGTTCTCGCCCACGCTGCGAACGGGGATCGGACTGGCCCTGCTGGAGAGCTCGACGAGCGAAGGCATGGAGGTCACCGTTGACGTGCGCGGCCGGCCGTCCACGATGACGGTCGTGCGCCCGCCCTTCGTGGACGTCTCACCGCGCTAGGCGTGGCCTCCTATGGCAGCAGAACTGCGAGCACAAGCAGGTAGGACGTGAACGTGACCTGCTCAACCGAGCCCAGGACGTCACCGGTGATCCCGCCGAACCGCCGGGAACAATGACGCCGCCACGCTTCACCGGCCAGCAGTGCGCTGAGCGCGCTCGCCGCGACCGGCACGGTGAGACGTGGGTCGACCACGAGGGCCCACGACGTCAGCAGCACGATGCTCGACCCCACGGCCACGACTGCTGACGGCGTCGCGACGGAGCCGGCGACCTGCGCGCCGAGCCCCTCGGAGTCGGCTGCGGAGACTCCTCGCCGGCCGCACCACGTGAGGGCGGCCCGGCTGAGCACGGCGGCACCTACGAGCCCGATCGCCGAGATGGTGAAGGGTCGGACCGTCAGCAGCTGGGTGACCACCGCCACTTGTGCCAGCAGGACCAGCACCAGGGTCACGACGCCGAACGGACCGATGTCCGATCGGCGCATCACGTCGCGGGCGGCGAGAGGTGGCCGGCCGCTGCCCAAGCCGTCCGCGACGTCGGCCAGCCCGTCGAGGTGCAGGCCGCGGGTCAACAGGGCCAACGTCGCGACGCCGGCGACGCCCGCGAGCAGCGGCGCGGCCCCGATCTGCGTGAGGCCCACAGCCAGTAACCACCCGGCGAGGCCGAGGACGGCGCCGACGAACGGTGCGAGGGTGAGCGCCCGACCCCAGGTGCCCCTGGTGACGGTGGCGGGGTGCCCGAGTGGGATCACACTCAGGGTTCCGAACGCCAGCCGGACGGCGTCGGTCACGGCTCTTGGCTGTCCTCGTCGTGGGGTGGCTCTGAGACGCCCGCCTCATCGAAGGTGGACATCTCGGTGAGGGTCGCTTGTGCTGCTCGGATGATCGGCAGGGCGAGAAGTGCTCCGGTTCCCTCGCCGAGACGCAGCTGGTAGTCGAGCAGGGGCTCGAGCTGCAGCCTGGTCAAGACGAGCTCATGTGCTGGCTCGACCGACCGGTGGCCCGCCTGCCACCACTTCGCGGCTCGGTAGGCGACGCGGTGCGCCACCATCGCGCAGGCGCCTGACACGAGACCGTCCAAGATGACGGGTCGGCGGCGCACTGCTGCCTGCAGCAAGAACCCGGTCATGGCGGCGAAGTCCGCACCGCCGACCGTCGCCAGCAGTGCAATCTGGTCGGCCTTCACCGACCGTCCGCGTCGCATGGCGTCACGCACTGCCGCTGTCTTACGGATCCATCCGTCGTCGTCGACGCCGGTTCCGCGTCCGGTGACGGCTGCGGCGTCTCGTGAGGAGAGCAGTCCGATCAGGGCCGCGGCGGGGGTGGTGTTGCCAATGCCCATGTCGCCGGGGATCAGCAGGTCGGCGCCGGCGTCGATCTCTTCGTCAGCGATCGCGATGCCGGCCGTGAAGGCCTGCTCGGCTTCTTCTCGCGTCAGAGCGTCTTCGATGGCGATGTTGCCCGATCCGTGGCGCACCTTGTGTTTGATGACGTCGTCGGGAACGCCGTGCAGGTCGCTGGCGACCGCCATGTCGACGACCCGGACGCTCGCGCCGGCGTTGTGGGCGAGTGCGTTCACGGCAGCGCCGCCCGAGATGAAGTTGTGCACCATCTGGGCGGTGACCTCAGGCGGGTACGCGGAGACGCCGGCAGAAGCCACTCCGTGGTCGCCGGCGAAGATCACCACCCGCGCCCGTTCGATGGGGCGGGGCGGACACACGCCCTGGGTCGCCGCGACCCAGGTCGACAGCGTCTCCAGTCGGCCCAGGGCCCCGGCCGGTTTGGTCAAGGTCAGCTGGCGCTGCTCGGCAGACTTCCGTACATCGTCGTCGGGGCGCGTGATCTCGTCACGGAACCGCTGAAGGTCGACGGTCACGATCCAGCCCCTTCCTGCTGACGGTCCCGGCGCCGACGGTGACTCCCGAGGTCACGACTCACACGACTCTCACAAATCACAGGGTCACCGGCCGGCCGGCCACCATCATGACGACGTCGTCGCTCTCGCGGGCAATCCTGGCGTTGAGTCGCCCCTGCGCGTCGCGGAACAAGCGGCCCGACGTCGTCGCCGGGACAACCCCCTGCCCGACCTCGTTGGTGACGGCCACAACCTGTGCCTGCGTCACCCGCCAGGCGTGCAGCAGTGCATCGATCTGCTTGTCGACGAGGCTGAGGTCGCCGTCCCAGGCTGCTGCATCGTCCATCTCCTGGGTAAGCCACAGGGTGAGGCAGTCCACCAGGACCGTCTCACCGCGCGCTGCGGCGAGCAGCACAGACGTCACGTCGGAGGTCTCGAGAGTTGTCCAGTGGGCCGGTCTGCGGGCCCGGTGCTGGGCAACCCGCGACACCCACTCGTCGTCGCCTGGACGTGGTGGTGCGGTCGCGACGTACGTGACGCGTTGGGCGGCGGCGAACAATCCCTCTGCGTACGTCGACTTTCCTGAGCGGGCACCTCCGATGACCAGGGTTCGACGCGGCACCTCATGCGGCGAGTGGTGGCGGTGATCGGCTCGGAGAACCGTGCCGTCGGGAACAACGCGAGCACCCCATGGCGCAAGGCGTTCGGCGACGTCCTGCGGGTTGTGGTGCGAGAGGTGGACCGCCACGACATCGCTCATGCCGTGGATGGCACCGACAGCACCAAGCCGACGAAGCTCCTCGGGGAAGGTGATCAGATCGAGGTGCTGAGTGCGATGGTCGAGGAAGTCGCCGAAGGTCTCTTCGAGAAGGACGATGTCGAACCCCGCGCCGGCGACGGATGCAACCGTCGCGTCCGAGAGCGGACCGGTGTCGGTGGCGTACAGCAGACGTCCACCGTCAGGTGCCGTGACATCGAACAGGACGGCTTCTCCGATGGTGGGGTCGCCGTGGTTCGCGTCCAGCACACGAACCGTATAGCCACTGGTCTCGACCACGTCTCCGGCGGCAACCGGGTGCAGTCGGACGTGGTCGTCTGGTGCAACCCAGTGCTGGAGCTGGTCAAGAACACCGATCGGGGCGTAGACGTCCAGCGCCTCGGGTCGCCCGGCCCAGTGGCGGAAGAGCAGCGCCGCAGGACCGAGGTGGTCGGGATGGGCGTGCGTGATGAGCAGCGATCGAACGCCGGACAGGTCGGTGCCGTGCTTGGTGGCGGCCGCCGGTACCTCTGGTCCGCAGTCGATCAGGACGACGTCGTCGACGATGGCGCTGGTCTGGCCGCGAGTCATGCCCGTCGACCGGGCCGAGGAGCAGGACGCGCAGGTGCAGAAGGGGTTCGGCCAGCCGTCGGCTGACCCCGTGCCGAGCAGCTGGACCTTCACAGTGTGGCCGGTGTCGCGGGTATCGCAGGTGGGGTGAACGTTGGCGCGGCCGCAAAGGCAGCGACTCGATGGGCCCGCCGAAGCGTCCGCAGCGCCGGGGCGCCAAGGGCAGCGATCAGAAGCGCGTTGCCGAGGGCGCGCGGGATGTCGAAGCCCCACGAGGTGGCCACGGTGAACGCGAGCAACCGGCCCAGGTTCTGGCCGATCGGGTCGCCCGCGACGAAGGCGATGCTGCCATCGGTGGCGATGAAGGGCCAGAACCACAGGTTCATCAGGACGCCGAACGCGAGCGCGCTGAGTGCCCCGTACCCGGCGAGCAGGGCCACCTCACGGCGTCCGCGACAACGCGGCAGCAATCCCGCGCCAAGACCTACCCACGCTGCGGCGATCATCTGGAACGGCAGCCACGGACCGACGCCCCCGGTGATCAGCGCCGAGGCCAGCATGGAGGTGGCGCCGAGGAGAAATCCGAAGCCGGGTCCGAACACCCGCCCGCCGATGATGAGCACCACAAACATCGGCTGGAACCCCGTCACGCCGCCAGAGAGTGGACGAAGTGCGGCGGCAACTGCGGTGAGCACGCCGAGCAGTGCAACGGTCTTGGCGTCGATGCCTCCCTCGCTCATCTCTGCCACGACGACTGCAAGGAGCAGCGGAACCAGCAGGGCGAAGAACCACGGGCCGTCCGGGCTGTCGGCCAGCCAGGTGCCGGAGTCGACGAACAGCGGCCAGGCGAACGCAAGGAGACCCACGAGCGAGGCCAGTCCCATGGCCAGCGCCGAGCGCGCGGTGATCGTGTGTGCGGGTGTCACAGCGCCTCCGGCAATGCGGCCAGCACGTCAGCGACGGTCAGCATCTGCACCGGCGCGAGCACTTTGGCGACCTGGGGTGCGAACTGGGGAGAGGCCGTGACCACATCGCGCGTGGGGCCGTCGGTGACGATGTCGCCCTCGGCGATGACGACTGTCCTGGTGGCCACGTCGGCGGCGAGCTCGACGTCATGGGTGGCCACCACGATCGTCCCTCCGGCCGCAGCCCGACGCCGAAGAAGGCCGACGAGTCGGTGCTTGGTCGGGTAGTCGAGGCCGCGTGTTGGTTCGTCGAGCAGCAGCAGTGGGGCACCAGCGGACAGGACCACAGCCAAGGCCAGGGCGAGCCGCTGGCCTTCGGAGAGATCGCGCGGGTGCATCGCGGGATCGACACCTGGTGCCAGCTCTTCGAAGAGTCGCCTGGCCTCGTCCGCGTCGACCGACTCGATGCACTCCTGTCGAACCGACTCGTTCCAGAGCAGGTCTCCGGGGTCTTGGGGAACCATGCCGACCGTGCTGGTGAGGTCGCGACCGTTCAGCTCGACGGGGTTCTGTCCGCCAACGCGCACCTGGCCCGCAGAGGGCTCGGTGAGCCCGACGAGCGAGCGCAACAGCGTCGACTTTCCGGCGCCGTTTCGGCCCATGACGGCGACGATCTCACCGGCGTGTAGCCGCAGGTCGACGCCGCTGAGGGCGACGTGCGACCCGTACTGGACACGGGCCCCCTTCACCTCGGCAACGGTTGCGGGTGCGGCCGGCGGGGGGATGACCGATCGTTCGGGTCGTGGTGGCAGTGCACTGAGGGTTGCCCGAAGTGGCCCGGCGAAGCGCCTGGCTTCGCGGACGGTGAGGGGCAGCGGCTCCCACCTGGCCCACCGGCCCAGCTCGACCACCGGCGGAGCGACCGGTGCATCGGCCATCACCTGCACCGGGAGGCCGTCGGTCACCTGTCCGTCGCCGTGGACGTGCACGATGCGATCGGCGAACTGCACCACGCGCTCAAGCCGGTGTTCGGCCATCAGCACCGTGAGGCCGAGGTCGTGGACCAGGCGCTGCAGGGCTGCCAGCACCTCTTCAGCCGCGGCCGGGTCAAGGGCGGACGTGGGCTCGTCGAGCACCAGTACCCGAGGGTGCTGAGCGAGGACCGAGGCAATTGCTGCGCGTTGCTGCTGCCCACCGGAGAGCGTGCGCAGTGGACGCTGGCGCACATCGTTGAGACCGAGCAGGTCGAGAGCTTCTTCGACTCGTCGTCGCATGACCTCGGTAGACAACCCCAACGACTCCATGCCATAGGCAATTTCGTCCTCGACGACCTCAGTGACGAACCCGTTGCGCGGGTCCTGCAGCACGACGCCCACGACGTCCGCCAGCTCGCGAGGCGGATGCGTACGGGTGTCACGGCCGTCGACGGTCACGCGGCCCTGCAGCGTGCCACCGGTAAAGGTGGGGGCCAGGCCGTTGACGGCGCGCAGCAACGACGACTTTCCAGATCCGGTTCGGCCCACGACGAGCGCGAGCTCGCCCTCAGGGATGTGCAGGGAGACACCGCGGAGGGCGGGTTCGCGTGCGTCCGGATAGGTGAGCGTGACGTTCTCGAAGCGGATCACGCAGCCACCGCCTTGGCGGGCAGGTGGTCGTTCGGCGCGAGCGACGCGACGGGATCAGCCGTGCTCTTGCCCGACGTCGAAGAGACGGGGGGAGCCACCCAAGCGGGCGCGGCGGCGATCAGGGTGGCCAGCAGCGGTGCCAGTGGCAGGGCGGGCCAGGCGAGCGGGTTCGTGACCGGCAGCATCTCCGCCGGCAGTGCGACGGCCGCGGCCGTGTAGACGGCGGCCGCGATGACGCCCGAGGCGACAGTGACGGTCTCGGGCCAGCGCCACGGGTCGGGCCGGTAGACCGAACGGACCGCGCGTCGGTTGGACCGGTGCAGGCCGATGAGAGCCAGGGCGGCGCCGATCGTGAGCAAGGCGACCGCTGCGAGTGGTGCTGTGCTGGCGTCGAGCAGCGCGAATCCGCCGATGAGCAGTGAGATCAGCCCCGCAAGAGTCAATGTCGCCGTGATGCGTCGTTCACGCGCCGGTAGTGGCCGCAGTCGACCGAAGCCACGGGAGTCCATGGCGGCCGCTAACGTCAACGAACGCTCCAGCGCTCCGGCAAGGACGGCAGTGGCCGTGCGTGCCACCGACGTGATCCCGCGCGAGGGTTGACCACGCAGCCGGCGGGCTTCGCGGATCAGCTGCAGGTGGGCCAGTGCCGAGGGAACGAGCGTGAGCGCCACGACGACGGCGACTCCGGCCTCGTACAACGCGCCAGGGACGCTCTTGAGCAGACGCGTCGGGTTCGCCAGCGCGTTGGCCGCCCCGACGCAGGCCAAGATGGCCACCAGCTGGAGCCCGGAGTAGAGCGCTGCCAGGAGCGCCTCGACGGTGACGGCCCCACCAAGACGGGCACCGGCCATCCACTCCGGCAGGGTCACCTCGGGGAGCGTGAAGAGCGTGGTGCCTGGGATCGGCGCACCGAACAACGCCTCGAAAACCAGTCGTACTCCGAGTACGGCGACGCCCAGGACAAGGAAGGCCCGGAAGCTCGCGGCCCAGGGCGCCTGGCTGCGTCGGGCTGCCACGACCAGCGCCGCTACCGCGATGATCGCGCTGAGCAGCAGAGGATTGAGCGTGCGGGACGCCGCCGCTGCCAGGGCCAGCGCCCAAAGCCACCAGGCGACCGGGTGCAAGGCGCGAGTGGCTCGCGGAGCCCGCATCATGTGCGTCGCCTGCGCACGACGAAGGCGGTGGCCACGAGTATGGCGACCACGGCCCCGCCGACCATGAGGCCGAGGGGTGAACCACTGGCCGACGAAGACGGCGACACCGCGGCGGCCGGGCTGACGTCGACCACGCCGGACGCCGCCGGGGCATCCGTATCGGGCTCGACGGCCGCTTCCTTTGATTTGTTCTTCTTCTGACTCGACTTCTTCTGGTCCGAGGCGTCAGCGCCGCCCCCAGAGGTGGTGGCGTCGGCCTGCTTGCTCGGAGTCGAGCTCGTGCCGGAGCCTGGCGAACCACCCCCGCCGCTGCCTGGCCCAGCGCCCCCGCCACCGTTCTTGGTTGGCGTTGGCGACGGGGAGGTGGTGGGGTCGGCCACTGCCACGCCGCACTCTGTCGCCGGGTATCCGTTCATCCCGCAGATCAGGCCCGCATCAGTGCGCAGCTGAACCGCGGTGGCGAGCACGGCGTACCCGTTGGCGTCCTGGGGAACGACCACGCAGGCGGTGAGGAGGGCGGGCGGCGTCTCGCCGTCGGGGGCGTCGGCGGAGGTCCCGAAGTCGACCACCAGGCCTACGCGCTTCTTGCCATCGTGAGGGGCAGTGGAGCCGCAGATCCGTGAGAACGAAGCCGTGTGGCGTGGCGGGGTGGTCGACGATGACGCCTCGCTGACAGCGAAGCGCCACCCGTCGACCGTGCCGTCGGCCGGACGCCGGCTGGCGCCTTGGTTCGAGAACGACCACCCTTCGTCACTGCCTACCCAGTACGACCAGAAGCGGTATGACGTGGCTTCTGCGGTGGCGGCTCCCCACGTCCCGACCAGCGCGGCAAGCACGAGAGTGGCCGTGACGACGGCCGCTCCGCGGAGCGCGAGGGTTCGGGGGTGGGAGGCGCGCATGTCAGCCGGCAAGCGTCCGTGACGAGAGGATGTCGCGCACCGGGTTGGTGGCCCCGACCGAGCGTGGGTCGCCACTTGTTGCGTGGGCTGTCAGAGCAAGGGCAGCCGACGAGGCAGGCAGCACGGCGTCCGAACCGTCTCGCGTGAAGGTGGTGGCGTTGCTCTCGAGAGTGAGCATGGCTGCGTTCGCCTGGTTGCCACCGACACCGGAGGCGACCAGTGACAGGACCGTGTTGGCGGTGCTGCCCAGATCCGCTCCAGGCCCGAAGGAGCTGGGGATCGATCCGTCGTTGAGCTTGATCGTCCTGCCCAGGTAGCCAGCTGCCGCCGCGCTGGGTGAAGGCTGAGCACCGTCCCGCGGGCAGGTCAGCGAAGGCAGACCCTTGCGCACGGCGGAGGGCTCGACCGGCAGCGACGTCCCGGCCAGCGCCTGTGTCGCCTGCGCGGTTGCGTAGTCGTTCGCCGCCAACGGGTCTTGCGCCTGGTAGTCCAGGGCTCCGCGGGAGGCCACGGGTGCTGAGCAGCGCAGCTGCAGGGACCGCAGGAACTGAGGGCCGCTGTGGTCGGTCTTCACCGTCGAGGGCTTCACGTTCATGGCGATCATCGCCTGGACGGCGAGGCCGGTCGTGTTCGCATTCGGACCGAAGCCGGTGTTGAACTCCCAGCCACCTGACGGGGTCTGCTGCTTGAGCAGCCAGCCCAAGGCGGCACGTGCGGCGCTCCGCTCACCGACGCGCTTGAGGGCAATCGTTGCCACGGCGGTGGAGTCACCCTCGCCGACCCCGCACTTGCCAGCCAGATCGGAGTAGCTCGGGAAGCGTCCGTTGGCGCACTGCTGCCGAAGCAGCCACTTGACCGAGGCCTTGGGCACTCGCGCACCGGCGGCGTCCAGTGCGATGAGCGACAGGCTCTGGCGGTAGACGCCGTCGTACGTGGGGTCCTGCTCACCGAAGAGACCGATCAGGGCTTGGTCGGTGGAGGTGGCCGCCTTGGCGGCGCTCGAGGCGTCCGCGCTGTGTGCGGTGAGCAGTAGGGCGGTCGCGACAGCCGCTGCTGTCGTGGCGCTGAGGAGCCGGCGTGCGGTGGTGTGCATGGAATGCCTCTCGGTGAGCGATCCCAGGAGCAACCCCGAACAGCACTGACGCAAACGCCCCTGTGTCACCTGGTGGTGACGAACAGGGGCGCGGACGGGCAGTGAGCCCGGGCTCCGCCCCGTAGGCCTCGACGGTAAAAAGGGAGCCGCTCGCCTCTTGTCAGGTGTCCCGGCTTGCCGCGAGACGCCTCGGGGATGACTCCCTGGAGCGCGCGGCCTACGGTTGCGGGTCAGCGCCGGAATTCGACCGGACTTCCCCTGCCAACAGGCGGATGAAGTTGTGGGCGTGATCTGACCACACCTTGGTGGTCGGCGTCAAAGGAATCGCCGTCTGACGGCCGAATGGAACGGAGTGTTCACGATGGCATGGCTGTGGCGGTATGAGCGCACGGAGAGTGTGGACGCCGGGATCGCGCAGGAGGGGACCCCTGAGGAGCCTCCGACATTCACCAGTCAGGCGGACGCCGAGAGCTGGATCGGTGAGGAGTGGCAGACGCTGCTCACTGCCGGAGTCGACGCGGTGACCCTGCTGGAGGACGAGCGCGAGGTGTACGGCCCGATGTCCCTTCACCCACCCGCCGAGGCGGAGTGACACTCAGTCGATCTCCTCGCCTGCCAAGGCCTTGGCAGCAAGACGCTCCTCCTCGCTGACATTCCACACTTCGTAGGCGGCGTGGAGCGCAAGCGCGATGATGACGCAACCCAGGATCAAGTCGGGCCAACCGGAGTCGGTCCGAAGTGTGACGAGCGCCATGACGATGATCGATGTGTTGATGAGCACATCGTTGCGGGCAGACAAGAAGGCCGCCCGACTCAACGAGCCGCCATGGTGGCGGACCGAGACGAGCAGCCAGGCGCTCGTGCCATTGACCGCAATTGCCCCAATGGAGGCCAGCACAATCGGAGCGACGGCGGGAGCGGAGGGGTCTGAGAACTCCTGAATGGCCTGCCAGGCCGCGAGTGAAGCGGGTCCCAGGATGACGAGCGTCATCACCTTGCCGATAGCGGCTCGTCTTGCCAGGGGCCATCCCAATGCGACGAAGATGAGGAGATTGACAGCCGTGTCTTCCAGGAAGTCGACGCTGTCAGCCAGTAGCGACACCGAGCCTGCCGACCGCGCAACCGTGAACTCCACGAAGAAGTAGGCGAAGTTCAGCATCGCGACGATCAGGACGATCCGAGACAGCCGTGTGGCGTCGAGCTTCTCCGGGTGTGAGCGGTCGTCGTGCGCGGCTGGCTCTTGTGGTGCCATGCCTCCGAATCTAGCGAGAGGCGGTGTCGCCCGACCTCAGGCGCGGGGGTCGGGGCTCTCGGTCTTGGCCGGGTCGCGCTCGACGACGTCGCCCAGAGCGGCGTCGACGCGTGCCATCAGCTCGGGCTCGAGCTTGACGCCAGCGGCGCCCACGTTGTCCTTGACCTGCTCAGGCCTGGACGCTCCTACGAGCGCGGCAGCGACGTTGTCGTTCTGCAGGACCCACGCGATAGCGAGCTGCGCCATGGTCAGACCTGCGTCGTCAGCGATCGGACGGAGCTTCTGGACGCGGGTGAGGATGTCGTCGCTGAGGTAGTCCTCGATCATGCCCTTGCCTTCGGCAGTGGTCGCCCGGCTCCCTGCCGGCGGCTGCTCGCCAGGCAGGTACTTGCCGGTGAGGACGCCCTGGGCCATCGGTGACCAGACGATCTGCGACAGCCCCAGCTCGCGGCTGGTCGGCACGACCTCGGCCTCAATGACGCGCCACAGCATCGAGTACTCGGGCTGGCTGGACACAAATCGGTCGTAGCCGAGCTCACGCTGCATCGTCACCGCGGCCTCGATCTCGCTGGCCTTCCACTCTGACACTCCCGCGTAGAGCACCTTCCCCTGTCGGATGAGGTCGTCGAAGGCGTGCAGAACCTCGTCGAGCGGTGTCTCGTAGTCGAACCGGTGCGCTTGGTAGAGGTCGACGTAGTCGGTGCCGAGGCGCTTGAGAGACGCATGGCACGACTCCATGATGTGCTTGCGTGACAGACCCCGGTCGTTCACTCCGTGTCCGGTGGGCCAGTACACCTTGGTGAAGACCTCGAGACCCTCACGGCGCTGCCCCTTGAGCGCGACGCCCAGGGCGCTTTCGGCCTTTCCCCACGCGTAGACGTCGGCGGTGTCAAACGTGGTGATGCCGGCGTCGAGGGCGGCATGAACGCAGGCCGTCGCAGTGTCCTGGTCGATCTGCTGGCCATGCGTAAGCCAGTTGCCGTAGGTGATCTCGCTGATCTTGAGGCCGCTGCGGCCGAGGCGTCGGTGTTCCATTCCTCGACCTTAGCCGGATGTCTGGTGGCCGGCCCACTGGTGCGAGGCCATGGCGTAGAGGACGCCATCGAAGGTCATTCCGTCGTCCACGATCACGCTGTTCTCGACGAATGACATGCCGAGACGCTTCATCAGGTCGATGCTGCGGACATTGTCGAGATCGGTGACGGAGATGATCCGCGGAAGTCCGAGCTCGGTGAATCCGTACCCCAACCACGCTCGCGCTGCCTCGGTCGCGTAGCCGCGTCCCCAGTGCTGCGAGGCGAAGCGCCAAGCGATCTCGACGTCATCAGGAAAGGACTCCTGGTGGTGCAGTCCACACATGCCGAGGTACTCACCGTCCGAGCGGCGCTCCACAGCGAGCAGGCCCAGCCCATCCTTCTCAAAGCACTCCTCTGCCCACTCGGCGATCTCGTCGGAGTGCTCTCGGCTGAGGGGCTGTCCACCCAGCTGCTCGTACACCAACGGATCGGCGTTCAGAGCGGCGAACCCGGGCAGGTCGTCGGGTCGGTAGGTGCGCAGCACGAGTCGCGACGTGGTGAGCACTGTGGTTCCGTCCCACCGTGTCATCGCTCAGCTCCTTCGGTGCGAAACCTGGTCGGCGTCCGGTGATGGGGGACCGGGTGGGTGCCCGGTGACGAGCAGCCAGCAGTACGGCGGTCACACCGCCACCCTAGGTGGAGCCCGGCTGCCACCCACCTCGCCAGGAGGGCACTGACATGGGCTGGCGGGCAGCCGTGCCAGGATCACGGCATGACGTCAGACACCACTCTGCCCACCATTGCCTTCGGCACCACCGGCATGTCCATCACTCGCGTCGGGTTCGGCGCGTGGGCCGTCGGCGGCACCGGCTGGTCGGGGGGCTGGGGGCCGCAGGACGACACCGAGTCGGTGGCGGCGATCCGCCGGGCGGTCGAGCGGGGCGTCAACTGGATCGACACTGCCTGGGTCTACGGCTACGGGCACAGCGAAGAAGTCGTTCGCGAGGCGCTGTCCGTCTTCTCGGACGCCGACCGCCCCTACGTCTTCACCAAGTGTGGTCCGGTCGAGCCGGCTATCCGCACCGTCGAGCCACTCTCCACCGGAGACCCTGCCGTGCTGCGAGAGCAGGTCGTTGCTTCCCTCCGGCGGCTCGGCACCGACTCCGTTGACCTCATGCAGATGCACTGGCCGGCCGAGGACGACATCGAGCTCGAGGTCTACTGGCAGGCACTCCTCGACATGAAGGCCGAGGGTCTCTACCGAGCCGTTGGCGTCTCGAACTTCGACACCTCCGAGCTCGAGCGCGCCGAGAGTCTGGGCCATGTCGACACGCTTCAGCCACCGTTCTCCGCGATCGACCGCCGGGCCGGGGTCGACCTGCTGCCCTGGTGCCGCGAGCACCAGACCGGGGTGATCGTGTACTCACCGATGCACGCCGGTCTGCTGACCGGCGCCTTCTCGGCCGAGCGGGTGGCATCACTGCCGGACGACGACTGGCGCAAGACCGACACCGACTTCACCGACGACCTGAGCGCCAACCTGGCGGTCGCCGATGCCATGGCGACCGTGGCCGAGCGCCACGGCGTCTCGACGGCCGCTGCGGCAGCGGCGTGGACGATCGCGTGGCCAGGCGTCTCCGGTGCCATCGTCGGAGCGCGAAGCGCCGCCCAGGTGGACGGGTGGCTCGACGCGGCGACGCTGCAGTACGGGTCGGACGACCTGCAGGTCGTGGCTGACGCCATCGCCTCGTCCGGTGCTGGCGAGGGCGCAGCACGTCCCGCCTGACGGTCCAAGGTCTCTGTCGCTGAGGCCCGTTCCTGGGCACTGTGGAGGTGTCACACCTCCAGGAGGCCACCATGACCCGACTTGCCGGCAAGACAGCGATCATCACCGGATCTGCACGTGGGATGGGCGCCGCGGAGGCACGGCTCTTCGTCGCCGAAGGCGCCTCCGTCCTCGTGTGCGACGTCCTCGACGACGAGGGAACCGCCCTGGCCGCCGAGCTCGGGGCCCAGGCCCGCTACCAGCATCTCGACGTGACCGACGAGCAGCAGTGGACAGTGGCGGTGGACGTCGTCCAGTCCGTGTTCGGGACGCCGGACGTCCTGGTGAACAACGCCGGGATTCTGCAGTTCACACCGATGCTCAGCATGTCCGTCGCCGACTTCGACCAAGTGCTGCACGTGAACCTGATCGGCCCGTTCCTGGGCATGAAGTCCGTCGGTGCGGTGATGACCGAGGCCCGTAACGGATCGATCGTGAACATCTCCAGCACTGGGGGGCTGGTCGGGATGTCGATGATCTCGGCTTACACCGCCAGCAAGTGGGGTCTACGCGGACTGACCAAGTCTGCCGCGATCGAGCTCGGCCACCTCGGGGTCCGCGTCAACTCGATCCACCCCGGGGGAGTGGACACGCCGATGACCAACCCGGGCGGTCAGCAGATGGACCAGGCGCAGTACGCGGGACAGCCGATCCAGCGGATCGGGCGTCCTGACGAGATCGCCGCGATGGCGCTCTTCCTGGCGTCTGACGAGTCGAGCTACTGCACCGGCGCCGAGTTCGTCGTGGACGGCGGCCAGACCGCAGGAATTGACCTGGCTCCGATGCTCGCAGCCATGGCCGGCTAGGGCGTGAACGCCTTGACCTCACCGCGGGTGTACTGACGGGTCCAGCCGCGCTCCACCTTCGGGATCGGGAGGCGTCGTTTGCGCGACTGGATCGAGCGGCCGAAGGCGTAGGCGAGGGCCCCACGGCGGTCGCCTGGGTCGGGCACCTCGTGCATGAGGGCGCGCCGCAGTCCGAGCAGCGAGAGCCCGGAGTCGAGGGTGATCAACACGTAGAAGCCGAGCAGCACCACGGTCGAGCCCTGCTGGAGCGCCGGCACAGGGAGGAAGAGCAGCACCAGGGCAGCGATCACGATCGGCCAGAAGAACTCGCCGATGTTGCGGCGACCATCGATCCAGTCACGGGCCAGGTGCCGTCCCTTTCCCTGGTCGCGGGCGGGATAGTGACGCTCGTCACCCCCGCGCAGGGCGTCGGTCGTGCGCTGGCGCTCCTTGGCCTTCTCCGACTTCATGCGCGCCTTGGCCTCGCGCCGGTCCTTCGGGGGCGACATCTTCTGCCGCCGAGCCGCTTCGGACTCACGGCGTTTCGGGGTCGGCCGCCCCTTCCCGGACGCGCCTGCATCGCCATCGCCTTCGTTTACCGAAGGGGTGACGTCGGGGCTGGGGTCGTTCTTGCGGCCGAACACGGCACCAGGCTAGACGCGGCTCGGAGTCGGCGTGAAGGAGGGGACCCACGCACCTAGAAGGGCGTGACAGCGGGTGCATAGGCTGAGTGCACCGCGCCGTTGCTTCGGGAGGGAGAGTCAATGCGGGTCACATCGATCGGTCACGCCGGGTTGCACATCGAGACGGCACACGGGGCGATCCTCTGCGACCCCTGGTTCTCGCCCGCCTACTTCGCCTCGTGGTACCCGTTCCCCGCGAACGACGGCCTCGACATGGAGCGCCTTGGGCGGTCGGAGTACCTGTACGTCTCCCACCTTCACCTGGACCACTACGACCCCGAGTGGCTGGCCAGGTACATGGACAAAGACACGACGGTCCTGCTGCCCGACTACGGCGTGAGCGACCTGCGCGACGCGCTGGAGGCACTGGGGTTCCACCGCTTCATCGCCACCAAGAATGCGGAGCCGTTCGAGCATGACGGGCTCACGCTGATGATCGTGGCGATGACCGCCCCGAATGACGGTCCGTTGGGCGACTCGTGCCTGGCGGTCGACGACGGCACAGCTGCCTTCCTGAACCAGAACGACTGCCGCCCCACCGACCTCGAGCCGATCGTGCAGTTCGGCCAGTACGACGGCCACTCGCTGCAGTACTCCGGCGCCATCTGGTTCCCGATGGTCTACGACCTTCCCGAGCACGTGAAGCAGGGTCTAGGAGAGCGGAAGCGGGCCAACGGGCTCGACCGGGCACGTCGGTACGCCGAGGCGGTCGGCGCCCGATGGGTGCTGCCGAACTCAGGCCCTCCGGCGTTCCTTGACGACGACCTGTTCGAGATCAACGACTTCGGCCAGAAGGGCAACGTCTTTCCTGACCAGCGCGCCTTCCTCGACTACCTCGCCTCGATGGGCGACGAGAACGGGATCTTCATGTCCACGGGCACGACGGTGGAGCTCGACCGTGAGGCAGGAACCGCCGAGGTGACGCACGCGGCGTCGGACGCTGAGACGCTCTACCCCTTCACGCACAAGCGCGAGTACCTGACCGAGTACGCCGCGCGGACCAAAGCCGACCGCGAGGCGCGCAAGCTGATGTGGGCGTCCACCACCGACCCCTTGTTGCCGCAGCTGCAGCAGTGGTGGGGTCCCTTGATGGACCAGATGCCGACGCTCTGCGGGCGGCTCGGCGATCGCATCCTGATCACCACCGAGCACGAGCAGATCGTGGCGGACTTCGTCGACCAGAAGGTCGTGCCCTACGAAGGCCAGGAGTGTCGCTATCAGTTGACGATCGAGGACCGGCTGATCCGGCACTGCGTGGAGCGGCGCCTCGCCGACTGGGTGAACGAGCTCTTCCTCTCGTGCCGCTTCAAGGCCAAGCGCAAGGGGCCGTACAACGAGCAGGTCTACACCTGGTTCAAGTCGCTGTCGCCCGAGCACGCGGTGTACGTGGAGGACTGGCTCGAGACCGACCGTGAGTCGCACGAGATGTGGCGCTTCGGTGACCACCTGGTGCAGCGCCACTGTCCCCACCTCGGAGCCGATCTCGCGCGGTTCGGAGACGTCGAGGACGGCGTGCTCACCTGCCAGCTGCACGGGTGGCAGTTCGACGTCGACTCCGGGCGGTGTCTGACCTCCGACGACGCAACCCTGAAGAGCAAGCGCATCGCCCATCGCGACCCCGAAGACATCCGGACCTAGGCGGAGCGTCCAGGTGCGCGTGCTGCTGGCTCCAGACAAGTTCGCCGGCACGCTGTCAGCCGTCGACGTCTGTGACGCGCTGACTGCGGGATGGCACGACGTTGCAGCGTCGGACGTGGTGATCGCGGCACCCATGGCCGACGGCGGACCCGGGTTCATTGCCGCCCTGGCGGCCGCCATGCACGTCAACCCCCGCGTCATCCACACCCAGGGCCCCCACGGAGACGGGGTCCAGGCGCAGATGCTCGTGCTCGACAACGGTCGGCCCACCGCCTACCTCGAGGCGGCGTCCTGCTGCGGGCTGGCATTGGCGCCAGAGCGACGCCGACCCCTCCAGGCGAGTAGCGCGGGCCTCGTCCCGCTGATCCGTGCAGCCATCGAGGCGCGAGTCGAGCGCATCGTGGTCGGGGTGGGTGGGACAGCGTCCACTGACGGCGGTCGTCCGGTCGTCGAGGCCCTGGAAGGCGGGATTCCGGCGGGGATCGAGCTCGTGGCAGCAACCGATGTCGACAACCCGCTCCTCGGCCCGGCCGGCGCAGCCCGGTCCTTCGCGCCGCAGAAAGGCGCGAGCGACGCCGAGGTCGAGGCGTTGGAGCGTCGACTGGCCGGGTGGGCGTCCGGGGCCGGCATCGACCCGTCGGCGCCAGGATCCGGAGCGGGCGGCGGCCTCGGGTATGGGCTCATGCGACTGGGGGCCACGCGGGTGAGCGGAGCAGCGGTGGTCGCTGAGGCCGTGGGACTTGATGAGCAGCTCGCCGACGCCGACGTGGTCGTGACCGGTGAGGGCGCAGTGGACTTCTCATCGCTGAGCGGCAAGGTCGTGGCCTACGTGGCCGGGCGGGCGCAGCAGCTCGGTCGGCCCTGCATCGTGGTGGCCGGTCAGGCATCGGTGGGCCGCCGAGCGGCTGCCTTCGCCGGTATCGACGAGATCTACCTGCTGGTGGACGCCGTGGGCCTGGACAGGTCGATCGCCGCCCCGGCTGCTGCCGTGCGCCAGGTGGGGGCCACTGCGGCCCGCAACTGGTCGCGCCGGTGAGTGGTGGCGCCCGAGGTGTGTCACCATGGGAATGGTCCCGCACCGCCGCGGTGTTGGACCTGATGACCGCCTGCACCGGAGGAGACCTCCCGCCATGACCGTCCAGAACGACGCCCCCACCGTCAGCGAGCCCGTCACCGGGGTGAACCTCACCGACGGCGCCGCCGCCAAGGTCAAGGCCCTGCTCGAGCAGGAGGGCCGCACCGACCTCGCCCTTCGCATCGCCGTCCAGCCCGGCGGATGCTCCGGACTGCGCTACCAGCTCTTCTTCGATGACCGCCGGCTCGACGGCGACGACATCCTCGACTACGAGGGCTTCAACTTGGTCGTCGACCGCATGAGCGTGCCGTACCTCGGTGGGGCAACGATCGACTTCGTGGACACGATCGAGAAGCAGGGGTTCACGATCGACAACCCCAACGCCACCGGGTCATGTGCCTGCGGCGACTCGTTCAGCTGATCGGCTGCCGACTTTCTCCGTACGCCCCCCTCCCGCCGTCGCTGGCGGCAGAATGACCCCGTCTGGCGATCGCCAACGAGGGGGAGCTGTGTCGTTCATTCGTGCGTCCGCGACGGTGGCCACCGTCGCCCTCGTTGCTGCCCTGCTGAGTCTGCCGGGGGCGTCGGCCGCGACCGGGTCGTCGGTCTTCACCTGGGGCAGCAATGACTTCGGCCAGCTCGGTGACGGTTCCTCGGCGTCGGCCGTCAGGGGCCTGCCGGGACAGGTCTCCGTCGGCGGCATCGTGGACATCTCCGGGGGCCGTGAGCACGTCGTCGCACTGCAGGGCAACGGCACTGTCGTCAGCTGGGGCTCGGACGCTTTCGGGCAGCTGGGAAACAACGCGAACCTGAGCAACTCCGCTTCGCCGGTGTCCGTCGCCGGGCTGAGCGGCGTCATCGACGTCGACGACGGCCACTACCACTCACTGGCGCTGAAGGCTGACGGCACCGTGTGGGGGTGGGGACAGAACTCCCTGGGCCAGCTCGCTCAGGGCAACGACCTCGCCCGTGAACCGGTACCAGTGCAGTGGGGCTCGATCAACAACGCAGTCGGCGTCTATGGCGGCCGCGACATGACCTACGTGCTCGACGCCAACAGGGCGTTGTGGTGCTCGGGGGGCCTCGGTCTCGAGTGCGGGCGGGCGCCGCGGCCGGAGATTCGGACCCCCGTCACCGTCCCCGGTCTTCCTGATCTCAAGGACGTCGCGGGGGGACGGAACCACGGTGTTGCACTGGCCACCGATGGCACGGTGTGGACCTGGGGCTCCAACAGCTATGGCCAGCTGGGTAGCGGAAACTTCAACGACCGACCCACTCCTCAGCAGGTGCCGGGGCTTTCGAATGTCGTGGACATCGGCGCCGGCGCTGAGCACTCGATGGCCGTCACCGATACCGGCCAGGTGTACGTCTGGGGTGCGGGCTCACGCGGCGAGCTCGGGCTGGGTACCCAGACCAACCAGTCGTCCCCGACTCTTGTCACGACCCTCTCGGGGATCGTCGAGGTCAACGCCGGCAGGTCCCACTCGTTCGCCATCGGTGGCGACGGTCGGCTGTGGGCATGGGGGTGGAACCAAGGTCATCAGGTGAGCCCCAGCGGGGCCGCCGAGGTCCTGTCGCCCGTCCAGGTGTCCGGACTGACCGACATCGTGGCCGCCGAAGGCGGTCAGGCGTACTCGGTCGCCCTCACTGCCCCGGTCGACGCACTGCTCAGCGACGGCTTCGACGCCGGCCTCGCCGCCTGGACCGTCAAGGGCAAGCTGCGCCTCGACACCTCACGCAGCTCGCCGGTCGGCTCGACCCCGAGCGCCCGGGCGTCGGGGACGAATCGCAAGGCAGGGGCCTGGCGCTCGTTGCCGGCCGAGCAGTCGGCCGCCTGCCTCAGTGCGTGGGTGCGCCCGGCCAGCGCGGGGAAGAAGACCACCTTGCTACGCCTACGAGACGCCACCGGGGCGGGTGTCGCACAGCTGCAGATCGCGCCGCGTGGAGCACTCCGCGTCCGAAGCGACGTCGACGGCGCGTCGTCCGGAGTTGGGGTCACGCTGCCGTGGGGTCAGTGGCGCCGGCTCGACCTCTGCACCAGGCATGGCCAAGGTGCCGTCGACCAGGTGTCGGTACTGGTCGACGGGCTCACCGCTGGCCAGTGGCAGTGGACCACTGCTCCGGTGAGCGAGATCCAGATCGGGTCCGTCCGCCGGACAACTGCCACCGTCAACATCGACGACGTCGTGGTGACCGGGGTCGCTCCCTAGCCTGAGCCCCACCTCGTGTGAGCGGTACGGTCACCGGCAACGCACAGAAGGACTTGACCGAGGAGACGTCATGAGCGACGGAGTTTCGACTGGCGCCGCGGAGTACGGCTTGCAGGTCGGCCGGGTCGCGGTAACGGGTTCGGTCGCCACCGACCACCTGATGACGTTCGCCGGCAGGTTCTCCGAAGCGCTGATCCCCGACAAGCTGAGCTCGCTGTCGGTCTCCTTCCTCGTCGACGACCTCGAGGTGAGGCGCGGGGGAGTGGGCGCCAACATCGCGTTCGGCCTCGGCTCGCTCGGGCTGCGTCCGCTGCTCGTGGCTGCCGTCGGGGAGGACTTCGACGACTACCGCTCGTGGCTCGGCCGCCACGGCGTGGACACCGACGGTGTCCACGTCAGCGAGACCCACCACACAGCGCGGTTCGTCTGCACGACCGACCTCGACCAGAACCAGATCGCGTCCTTCTACCCCGGGGCCATGTCGTCAGCGCGGGACATCGAGCTGGGTCCGGTTCTTGAGCGCGCTGGTGGGGTGGGTCTGGTGGTCATCGGGGCCGACGACCCCGCCGCGATGCTCCATCACACCCAGGAGTGCCGCCAGCGGGGGCTTCCGTTCGCTGCCGACCCCTCACAGCAGCTCAGCAGCCTGTCCGGTGAGGACACCACGGCCCTCATCGACGGTGCGACCGTCCTGTTCAGCAACGAGTACGAGTCGGCCCTTATCGAGCAGCGCACCGGATGGACCCCTGAGTCGATGGTGGAGCGGGTTGCCATCCGCGTCACAACGCTGGGCAAGAAGGGCGCGCGGGTGGAGAGGCGTGGCCACCAGCCGATCGAGGTCTTGCCACCACGCGAGGAGAGGGTCGCCGACCCCACCGGAGTCGGCGATGCCTTCCGGGCCGGGTTCTTGGCCGGGTTGGCGTGGGAGGTCGGCCTCGAGCGAGCCGCCCAGGTGGGATGCCTGTTGGCCACGTACGTCGTCGAGACAGTGGGCACCCAGGAGTACCGGTTCGAGCGTGAGGGATTCCTCGCGAGGCTCGTCGAGGCCTACGGCGCCGAAGCGGGCGCCGAGGTTGATGCCGCTTGGTCGCGGCCCTGAGGGCCCGTGCCCATCGAACCTCCCGCGAGTCAGTGGCGTCTTCCTGCCATCGACGCGCTGCCACCCGAGCTCGAGGCTGAAGACCTCGTCGGTCTGGGCGGCGACCTCGAGCCCGGCACGTTGTTGAGCGCCTATCGCTCCGGCTTGTTCCCGATGCACGTGACGTTCGACGGCGACGACCCGGAGGAGGTGATCGGCTGGTGGTCACCGGACCCCCGCGGCGTCCTGCCGTTGCGGGGGCTGAAGGTGAGCCGGTCGCTGCGACAGTCCTGTCGCAAGCTGGACACGACCGTCGACCAGGCGTTCCTCGACGTCGTCGACGGCTGCGCCGATCGGGGGCGTTCCGGACGATGGATCAATGCCGACATCCGGGCCGCCTATGAGCGGCTGCACGAGCTGGGGTGGGCCCACAGCGTCGAAACGTGGCAGGGCGACCGGCTGGTCGGGGGGCTCTACGGCGTCTGCATCGGTGGCCTGTTCGCGGGGGAGTCGATGTTTCACCGGGTTCCGGACGCGTCAAAGGTCGCCCTCGTACGGCTTGTCGACGTCCTGGCTGCCGACGGTCGTCCCCGGCTTCTGGACGTGCAGTGGGTGACCGACCATCTGGCGTCGCTGGGCGCGCAGGCTGTCCCCCGGGCGACGTACCTGCAGCTCTTGGCCGCCGCGCTCACCGAGCCCACCCCGAAGCCGTTCCGACACGACGGAGATCAAGTGCGCCCCCGCCTGTAAGTGCCCCCTGACCTGCGCTAGCGTGGGTTCACTATCGCTGCTTCGTCCGCCTCGGCCGGGTCACTTCTCGTGTCCGGCAGGGGCCCGTTCGAGGAGATTGACCGCTCGTGACGTTCGATCGCGTCGCCCCCGTACGCCGCCTACTGGCAGCCGCCGCGGTGGGCAGTGTGCTTCTTCTGGCGCTCAGCGGCTGCTCCGTTGAGCAGCTCTCGAACCAGATCTCGATCCCCGACCCGGTGTCTACGTCGGGCGACCGGATCTTCCATCTCTGGCAGGCCACCTGGGTGGCGCTCTGGGTGATCGGTCTCTTCACCTGGGCACTGATGCTCGGTGCTGCCTGGTTCTACCGGCGGCGGCGTGACGACGATGTGCCCAAGCAGACTCGCTACAACGTGCCGATCGAGGTGCTCTACACGGTCACTCCGATGATCGTGATCATGGTCTTCGCCTGGTTCACCATCCGCGACGGCGCCATCATCACCGAGGTCAAGGACGACCAGAGCCATACCGTCAACGTGGTCGGATACCAGTGGAACTGGGCCTTCAACTACATCGACGAAGAGGTCTACGAGGTCGGATCGCCCAGCGACCTGCCTACGCTCTACCTTCCGGTAGACGAGAAGGTCCAGTTCGTCCTGACCTCTCCAGACGTCATCCACTCGTTCTGGATCCCCGACTTCCTGATGAAGATGGACGTCGTCCCGGGCCGGGCGAACCGCTTCGAGGTCACGCCAACGGTCGAAGGCCGCTACACCGGAAAGTGCGCCGAGTTGTGCGGCACGTACCACTCGCAGATGCTGTTCTGGGTTGAGGTCGTGAGCGCTGAGGAGTTCGACCAGAAGATGGAAGAGCTCAGGCTGGCCGGACAGACGGGCGAGCTGCAGACCGACCGTCCGAACACCGATGCCCAGAACCAGGGCAACACTCGCATTGGGGAGAACTCGTGACCCTCATCGACGAACCAGTCGCCGGCGCGGTCACCGAGAGCGCTCCTGCGCGTCCGATGACCCGAGGGCAAATGGTGGTCAGCTGGCTCACCAGCACCGACCACAAGGTGATCGGATACCTCTACTTCATCACCTCGTTCTTCTTCTTCATGGTTGGTGGGGTGTTCGCCCTCCTCATTCGCGCCGAGCTGACTGAGCCGGGCCTGCAGTTCGTGAGCCTGGAGCAGTACAACCAACTCTTCACGATGCACGGCACGATCATGCTGCTCTTCTTCGCGACGCCGCTCTTCTCAGGGTTTGCGAACGCGATCATGCCGCTGCAGATCGGCTCGCCGGACGTCGCGTTCCCGCGCATGAACATGCTGGCCTACTGGTTCTACCTGTTCGGCGCCATCATCGTGATGATCAGCCTGTTCA
>JAHEKZ010000029.1:0-11685 GCA_024644435.1 Actinomycetes bacterium
TTCATCTGCACGGGCGCCCGTCTCATACCCTGAGACCGGCGCCCGTGCAACTTTGTGCGCTCCTTCACAAGCGCCTACCCTGACGGCGAGCCCGTTCCCCAGCGTTGGCCCGGCCCTGCCCCGTGCAGGCCCCGGGATCCACGACAGGGGCCGGGCATGTTCCGTAGCCGCAGGAGACCTTCGTGACCCACCGCGCCGACACCGGACGCGACCTCGGCGCGCGCCGAGGAGGGGTTCCGGAGGCCACAGTGGGGCGTCTACCCCTCTATCACCGGGTGCTGGTCGACCTGGCTGAGGCAGGTGTAGCCACCGTCTCCTCCGACGCCCTCGCGACCACGGCCGGCGTGAGCCCGGCCAAACTGCGCAAAGACCTCTCGTTCCTCGGTTCGTACGGCACCCGTGGCGTGGGGTACGAGGTGTCGGTCCTCATTGACCAGATCGGCGCCGAGCTGGGCATCTCGTCCGAGTGGCCGGTCGTCATCGTGGGGGTGGGCCACCTCGGTCATGCCCTGGCGAACTACGGCGGCTTCGCATCGCGTGGGTTCCGGCTCGTGGCGCTGTTCGACGACGACGACGCACTCGTCGGTACCGAGGTGGCCGGGCTCGTCGTCCGGCCGTTCGCCGACCTGCCGGTGGTGGCCCGCGCCGAGGGCGTCCTGATCGGAGTTGTCGCCACCCCCGGGTCGGCCGCTCAGCAGGTTGCTGACGCGCTCGTCGAGGCCGGCGTCAACAGCATCTTGAACTTCGCCCCGGTTGTGCTCGCCGTGCCGTCCCCGGTCGACGTGCGACGGGTCGACCTCGCCAGCGAGCTGCAGATTCTGGCCTTCCACCAGCAACGGCGCACCGACGAGCTGCAGCGGGTGGCGCCATGAGCCTGCTCGCCCTGGGTGTCTCTCACCGCACTGCACCAGTGCCCATGCTGGAACGCCTGACCATGGCCGCCGATGCGCAGACCAAGCTGCTGCACGAGCTGACCGAGCACAGCGCCATCGGCCAGGCGCTCGTGGTGTCGACCTGCAACCGGGTCGAGGTCTATGTCGAGGCCGACAAGTTCCACCCCGCCGTTGACGCCGCGACCGAAGGACTGTCGCGCGCCACAGGCGTGACGGCCGACGAGCTGGTTCCCCACCTCTACGTGCACTACGAGGACCGCGCCGTTCAGCACCTCTTCTCCATGACCAGCGGGCTCGACTCGATGGTGGTGGGCGAGGCTCAGATCCTCGGCCAGGTACGGCAGTCGCTGCGCGCCGCCCAGGACGAAGGGAGTCTCGGCCGCGAGCTCAACGATCTGGTGCAGACCGCGCTGCGCGTGGGCAAGCGTGCCCACACCGAAACGGGTATTGACCGGGCGGGCGCCTCGCTGGTGTCGGTCGGTCTCGACCTGGCCGCACGTTCGCTCGAGGGTCTGTCCGGGCGCACCGTCCTCATCGTTGGTGCCGGGTCGATGGCGGCGCTGGCCGCTGCCACAGCTGCCCGCCAGGGCATGAGCATCATTGTCACCAACCGAACGCCGGGCCGAGCTGACGCTCTGGCGTCCAAGGTGGGGGGGCGGTCGATCCCGATCGACTCGATCGGTGACGGGATTGCCCAGGCCGACCTCGTCGTGTCATGCACCGGAGCGATGGGCCATCTGGTCGACGCCGATGTCGTTGCTCCCGCGCGGGCAAGTGCGGGCAACCGGTCCCAGGTAATGCTCGACCTCGCCCTGCCGCGCGACATCGACCCCGAGGTACTCGGCGTCCATGGCGTCACCCTGATCGACCTGGACGACCTCGGCGCGCTGCTCTCTGACGGCCAGTACGAACAGGATGTCGAGGGTGTGCGCCGGATCGTTGGCGCCGAGGTGCAGAACTACCTCAGCTCGCAGGTCGCCGCCAAGGTGTCGCCTACTGTCGTGGCGCTACGGGCGCTGGCGTCCGAGATCGTCGAAGACGAGCTCACCTGGTTCGCCACCAAGCGCCCTGATCTTTCCCCAGCGGACCGTGCCGACGTTGAGCACTTGGTGCGGCGCGTCGTCGACAAGCTGATGCACGCGCCGACGGTGCGGGTCAAAGAGCTGGCCGGCGAGCCTGATGGTGAGGCGTATGCCGAGGCGCTGCACCGACTCTTCAACCTCGACCTGCGCACGGTCGAAGCGCTGCGTACCCCTGACCTCGAGGACGGTGCCCGATGACCGCCCTCAGACTCGGCACCCGCAAGAGCGCGCTCGCCCTGGCTCAGTCACAGCTGGTGGCGGACGCCATGCGCCTGGCCACGGGACGCGAGGTAGAGCTGGTCCACGTCACCACCGAGGGAGATGTCTCGCGCGAGCCGTTGGCTTCGCTCGGCGGCACCGGAGTCTTCGTCAGTGCGCTGCGCGACGCCCTGATCATGGGTGAGATCGACGTCGCCGTGCACTCGCTCAAAGACCTGCCCACCGCTGAGCTTCCCGAGCTCGAGACGGTCGCGATCCCCGAGCGCGCCGACGCGCGGGACGCCCTGGTGGCGCGTGACGGTCTCACCCTCGAGACGTTGCCGTCCGGTGCGACGGTCGGTACCGGGTCGCCGCGTCGCGCTGCCCAGCTGAAGGCGCTACGTCCCGACCTCGACGTCGTCAACATCCGCGGCAACGTCGACACGCGCATCGGCTTGGTTGAGTCAGGTCGGGTCGATGCAGTCGTGCTGGCAAAGGCAGGTCTGCTGCGGCTCGGGCGGCTCGACGCGATCACCGAGACCATCGACCCGTCCGTCATGCTCCCCGCCCCAGGGCAGGGGGCCCTCGCAGTCGAGGTCGTACGCGACCTCGCCGGCGACGACCGGCACGCCCCACTCCGCGAACTCGATGACGCGGCCACACGGGCCGCCGTCACCGCCGAGCGTGCTGTGCTCTCGGCCCTCGAGGCCGGTTGCTCAGCCCCAGTCGGCGCCCTCGGCGTCGTCTCCGAGCTCGGGTTCAGTGAGCCCGAGCTCACCCTCGAGGCGCTCGCCGCCTCACCGGACGGCTCGTCCGTCGTCCGGATGTCCATCACCGCGCCTCTGCTCGAGGCCGACGCTGCGGGCCGCCAGCTCGCTGCCCGGTTGCTCGACAGCGGCGTACCCGCCACATCAAGGGAACACCTGTGAGTACACGCACGACCAAGAAGAAGCCCATCGGAACCGTCGCGTTCGTCGGCGCCGGTCCAGGCGACCCCGAGCTGCTCACGTTGCGAGCTGTCGAGACGCTGCGCCGAGCGGACATCGTGGTGGTCGACCAGGACGCGTCGCGCGCGGCTGTTGCCGCCTACGGGCCGGATGGGGTCGAGATCGTCGACGCGTCCTGTGGCCAGGACGGACAGCCACTGACCCATGCGGCACGGGCCAAGCTTGTGACGACGGCGGCCAAGAAGGGCGGGTACGTCGTCCGGTTGATGGACGGAGACCCCGCGCTCTTCCACGGCCTTGCCGAAGAGGCCTTGGCGTGCGACAAGAACGGCATTCCGTTCGAGGTCGTGCCGGGGGCATCCACGGTCACATCGGTGCCGACGTACGCCGGGGTGCCGCTCACGACGGCGAAGACTCGTGCGGTTCACGTGGTCAGTGCGGCCGAGGCCAAGCCCGACTGGTCGACACACACCGACGTGCACACCACCGTCGTCATCCTCGGCGGCGGTGCTCGCATCGTCGATGCGGCTGCTGGGCTGGTCGATGCCGGACGCGATGCCGACACCGAGATCGCTGTGACCTCGCAGGGCTCGGTGACCGAGCAGAGGACCATCGTCTCGACGCTGGCCCTGGTGGCCAAGGAGCTGAAGGCAGCCAAGCTTGCTGAGCCCATGACCGCGGTCGTCGGTGAGGGCGTCGCCCTGCGTGACCGTCTCTCATGGTTCGAGTCGAAGCCGCTCTTCGGCTGGCGCGTGCTCGTGCCACGAACCAAGGAGCAGGCAGCGTCACTCTCAGACCAGCTGCGTCGCTACGGCGCAGTCCCCGTCGAGGTACCGACCATCTCGGTCGAGCCGCCGCGGACGCCACAGCAGATGGACCGTGCGCTGCACGGCTTGGTCTCTGGTCGCTACCAGTGGATCGCCTTCACCTCAGTCAACGCGGTGCGTGCGATTCGCGAGAAGTTCGAGGAATACGGCCTCGACGCCCGCGCGTTCGCCGGTATCAAGGTGGCGGCTGTCGGTGAGCAGACGGCCGCTGCGCTGGTGGCGTTCGGCGTCAAGCCTGACCTCGTGCCGAGCGGTGACCAGTCATCGGTGGGCCTGCTGGAAGTCTGGCCCGCCTACGACGATGTGTTCGACCCGATCAACCGCGTCTTCCTGCCGCGGGCCGACATCGCTACCGAGACTCTCGTCGCCGGGCTGATCGAGCTCGGCTGGGAGGTCGAAGACGTCACCGCCTACCGCACTGTGCGTGCGGCTCCGCCAGCAGCGGAGATCCGTGAGGCGATCAAGACCGGTGGGTTCGATGCCGTTCTCTTCACGTCGTCGAGCACGGTGCGCAACCTGATCGGGATCGCTGGCAAGCCGCACGCGACGACGGTCGTCGCATGCATCGGGCCGGCTACCGCAAAGACGGCTGAAGAACACGGCCTCCGGGTCGACGTCCTTGCTGAGAAGCCTGCTGTCGACGTGCTTGCCGAGGGACTGGCGGCGTTCGGCGGGGCCCAGCGGCTCGAGCTCTTGGACGCGGGCGAGACCGTCTGGCGGCCCAGCCTGCGTCGATCGGCGGCCCGTCGCAAGGCGAGCAAGTAGCGATGTCGTTTCCTACCGATCGCGCGCGGCGTCTGCGGCGTACCGCTGCTCTGCGCCGGCTGGTGGAGCAGACCCGGTTGCACCCGGCCGACTTCGTACTGCCCCTCTTCGTCAAGGAGGGCTTGGTTGAGCCGCGCGATGTCGTGTCGATGCCGGGGGTGCAGCAGCACTCGCTCGACTCGCTGCGCACGGTGGCCGGTGAGGCGGTGGCCGCGGGGGTGGGTGGCCTGATCGTGTTCGGGATACCCGAGCACAAGGACGCCACCGGTACCCAGGCAGACGCCGAGGATGGCATCGTCCAGCAAGCGCTGCGCGCGCTGAAGGGCGACATCGGCGACGAGACGGTGCTGATGGCCGACCTGTGCCTCTGCGAGTACACCGACCACGGGCACTGCGGTCCGCTGACCACCGACCGCTCAACGGTCGACAACGATGTGACATTGATGCGCTACGCGTCGGTGGCGCGGGCTCAGGTCGAAGCCGGCGCGGACGTTGTTGCCCCGAGCGGAATGATGGACGGTCAGGTTGGGGTGATCCGCGATGCCATTGATGCAGCCGGATACGCCGACCGTGCGATTCTGGCGTACGCCTCGAAGTACTCTTCAGCCTTCTACGGCCCGTTTCGAGATGCAGCTGAGAGCGCCCCATCATTCGGTGACCGTCGCACCTACCAGATGAACCCGGCCAACGGTGACGAAGCGCTGCGCGAGGTCTTCGCTGACCTCGATCAGGGTGCCGATGCCGTGATGGTCAAGCCGGCCGGCGCCTACCTCGACGTGATCGCACGGGTGAGCGATCTCGTCGATGTTCCCGTGGCCGCGTACCAGGTGAGTGGTGAGTACGCGATGATCGAAGCCGCTGCCGCGCAGGGGTGGATCGAGCGCGAGCGCGCCATTACCGAGTCAGTGACGTCGATCAAGCGTGCGGGTGCGCAGACGATCCTCACCTACTGGGCTACCGAGCTGGCGCTGTCGCTGCGCTGACGCGCTCGTCATGCGGGTGAGCGGCGTCTGCCGTGTGCCTGCGCCCGCGCAGAAGGCGGTGAGCGCCTGTCCCGACGTCGTTGTCGAGGGTCTCCGCTGGTGGGACCAAGGTCCGTCCAATTGGCAACGTCAGATGGATACGGTGGAGGTGGAGGTGTCCACCATGGGTGAACCGGCCATCCGCACGTCGGGGCTGACCAAACACTTCGGCGACGTCATCGCACTCGACAACCTGACCCTTGACGTGCAGCAAGGCGAGATCTTCGGGTTTCTCGGACCCAACGGCGCTGGTAAGAGCACCACGATCCGGCTTCTGCTCAGCCTGATCCGCCCGACGGCCGGCGAGGCCTGGATCATGGGGATCCCGGTCGCTGACGTCGCGAAGGCGCACCGGCACGTCACGTACGTTCCCGGCGATGTCGCACTGTGGCCGCAGCTGACCGGCACTGAGACGCTCGAGCTGCTGGGCAACATCTCGGGAGACGTGGACGTGCCGTTCCGCGACGAGCTGATCGAGCGGCTGCAGTTCGATCCCAGCAAACGGGTGCGCGCGTACTCGAAGGGCAACCGGCAGAAGATTGCCCTTGTCGCCGCCTTTATGACGCGCCCGGACGTCCTGCTGCTCGATGAGCCGACGGCCGGGCTCGACCCTCTGATGGAGGACATCTTCCAGTCACTCGCACGGGAGGCAACCGACCGGGGGCAGACGATCTTGTTGTCCTCCCACATTCTTGACGAGGTCGAGGACCTCTGTCACCGGGTCGCCATCCTTCGTGAGGGGCAGCTGATCGAGGTGGCCACGCTGGACCAGCTGCAAGAGCTCGACACCACGGTGTTCGACATCGAGGTCGATGGGCTGGCTCCCACCTTCTTTGGGGTGGTGGGCGTGATCAAGGTGGAGCCGAGCGGGAGCGGGACGCGCGTCACGGTGAAGGGGTCACCGGCACCACTCCTGATAGCTCTCTCCTATCTGCCGGTCACCCACCTACGAACGCACACCCCGTCGCTGGAAGAGATCTTCCTCAGCTACTACTGATCGGAGAGGTGACGTGGCCGCCGTCCTGCGGTTGTTCACCCGGCTCACCCGCCGAGGCATCGTGCTGCTGGCAGTGGGTGTGGTTGTCTACGTCCTCGTCGAAGCGATCTCTTTTGTGCAGACGTACCCCGATGAGGCATCCCGGATGCGGCTCTCGGAGTTCGGTGACCAACCGGCGGTACGGATGCTGCAGGGTATTCCGCACGCTGTTGAGACGGTCGGCGGTTTCGTGGTCTGGGACGGAGGGTGGTTTCTCCAGGCCATCATTGGCGTGTGGGCCATCTTGACGACCTCGCGACTGCTGCGCGGTGAAGAGGACAGCGGGCGCGCCGAGTTCCCCTTGGCCGGCCCCGTCTCGGGCTTGCAGGTCACTGCAACAGCATTGCTGACGGTTGCTGCCGGATGCCTGGTCTCCGGGCTCGCGGTGTTTGTGACGATCGTGGTTCCGAGCGACGATGTGCTCGGCGCGGCGCTGTTCGCCCTCGGGGTGGCGGCGTTCGGAATCGTCATGGCATCGGCGACGGCGGTGGCGTCTCAGCTCGTCGGCGTCCGGCGTCAGGCCGCCGCAATCGGGGCAGCGTTCCTGGGCGTCGCCTTCGTACTGCGCATGATCGCGAACAGCAGCGACGGCCGGTCGTGGGTCAGTTGGCTCTCGGCCTTCGGGTGGATGGACCGGCTGCGTCCCTTCGGTGACAACAACGCGGGTGTGCTTGTCGTGTACCTCGTGGTGGCGGCGGTCCTGCTCTCCGGAGCATTCGTGCTGCGGGCACGACGTGACCTCGGTGCGGCGGTGCTGGTGAGGGCCGGCGACGTCCGATCGCGGCCTCTGCTGCTGCAGTCCTCGATCCGGTTCGGCTGGCGACTCACGTGGGGCACGCTCGTCGCCTGGGGGGTCGGGATCGCGGTGTACTCCTTCTTCATCGGGTCCCTCGTCAAGGCGATGGGCCAGGTGCTCGCCGATGATCCGGCGTACGAGCAGTACCTGGATCTGCTGGGCATGACCAAGGAAGACATCTCACTCGGCATGGTGGCCGTCATGGCCGTGATCACGGGGCTGATGATCAGCCTTTACGCGGCTTGGCGGATCGGGGCGGTGCGCAACGAAGAGGACGCCGAGCGGGCAGAGCACCTGCTGACGAGGCCACTGACACGCGGACGGTGGTTGGGTGGGCACCTCGTGCTGGCAGTTGTCTCGGTTGTGCTGCTGGTTCTTCTCGCGGGTTCGGCGACCTGGGTTGGCACGGCGGTCACGGGGGCGCAGGTCAGCCTGCTCGACACGATCGACGCCAGCGCCAACCTGCTGCCCGTCATCCTGGTCTTCGGTGGGCTGGCTGTCGCGATGTTCGGTCTGGCCCCACGGTTGACGATCGGGGTCCCCGTCGGCGCAGTCGTGGTGGCCTACGTGCTGTCGTTCGTGGGGCCGGCGCTCAACCTGCCTGGCTGGGTGGTCGGCATCTCGCCCTTCTACCACGTGGCTCTGGTGCCGGTGAACAGCTTCGCGCTGACGCAAGGCCTGGTCATGCTGGCGATCGCCGTGCTGGCCACGGCGGTGGGCTGGGTGGCCTTCAACCGTCGGGATGTGGTCGGGGCCTGATCTGTCGATCGGATGCCCAATTCGGCCTCGCGGCCCAGCCCTGAGAGAATCTGGGCTTGTGACCTACCCCTACGAGGCGCCGGCGTCCGCCGACCTGTTCGAGCGGGCCCAGACCGTGACCCCTGGCGGCGTGAACTCGCCCGTCCGGGCGTTCCGCGCCGTGGGGGGTACCCCGCGCTTCATGGTCCGGGGTGAAGGCCCCTACCTCTGGGATGCCGACGACCGGCAGTACGTCGACCTCGTCTGCTCATGGGGGCCGATGATCTTGGGCCACCGCCACCCGGTCGTCCTGGAGGCAGTCGAGCGGGCTGTCAGCCGAGGCTTCACCTTCGGAACCCCTGGGCCCGGCGAGGTCGAGCTCGCCGAGCTGATCGTGGGACGGACCCCCGTCGAGCAGGTACGCCTGGTCTCCAGTGGCACCGAGGCGACGATGTCGGCGATCCGGCTGGCGCGCGGATTCACCGGCCGGGCGAAGGTCGTGAAGTTCGCCGGTTGCTACCACGGCCATGTCGACTCGCTGCTGGTCGCCGCAGGATCGGGCGTGGCCACGTTGGGGCTTCCCGACACCCCCGGCGTCACCCCAGGGACCGCCGCCGACACGATCGTCCTGCCGTACAACGACTCTGGTGCCCTCGCGAAGGTGTTCGCCGAGGTCGGTGACCAGATCGCGTGCGTCATCACCGAGGCTGCGGCGGCGAACATGGGTGTCGTCCCCCCCACTTCTGGCTTCAACGCTGCCATCGCGGACCTCTGTGCGGCGAACGGAGCCCTCTTCATCAGTGACGAGGTGATGACCGGATTCCGGGTGAGCCGTTCCGGCTGGTTCGGGCTCGATCCGGTAACGCCCGACCTCATGACGTTCGGCAAGGTCATGGGCGGCGGCCTACCGGCCGCAGCCTTCGGGGGCCGGGCCGATGTCATGGCTCACCTGGCTCCGCAGGGGTCGGTCTACCAAGCGGGCACGCTCGCCGGTAACCCCATCGCGGCGGCCGCTGGCGCCGCGACGCTCGGCGCGCTCGACGATGCGGTCTACGCCGTGGTCGACCGACAGTCGGCTGAGGTGTCACACGCAGTATCGGCTGCACTCGCGGAGGCCGGAGTCGCCCACCGCGTCCAGAATGCCGGCTCGCTCTTCAGTGTGTTCTTCACCGACGAGGTCGTCAGCGACTACGCAGGGGCGCAGACACAGCAGGCGTTTCGCTACAAGGCGTTCTTCCACTCCATGCTCAGCCAGGGCGTCTATCTACCGCCGTCCGCCTTCGAGGCGTGGTTCCTCAGCGCCAGCCACGACGACACCGCGGTCTCGCGGGTGGTCGACGCCCTGCCCGCCGCCGCCGCTGCCGCGGCGTCCGCTACTCCGGAGACCCCATGACCGAGCACACCGTTGTTCATCTGCTTCGACACGGCGAGGTGCACAATCCTGAGGGGGTCCTCTACGGGCGGCTTCCTGGCTATCGGCTCTCTGAGCTGGGTCGCGCCATGGCGCAGCGGGTCGCCGACCACCTCGCTGACGTGGACATCGCCCACGTCGGTGCATCGCCTCTCGAGCGCGCACAAGAGACGGCCCAACCCATCGCCGAGGCTCACAGCCTTGAGGTGGGGGTCGATGGTCGACTGATCGAGGCCGACAACGTCTTCGAGGGCCTGACGTTCGGTGTTGGCGACGGTGCACTGACTCGACCCCAGCACTGGAAGCACCTGCGCAACCCGTTCCGGCCGTCGTGGGGAGAGCCCTACAAGGCACAAGCGATCCGCGTGCTCGGCGCGATGGCGGCGGCGCGTGACGCCGCGCGCGGACACGAGGCGCTGCTCGTCAGCCACCAGCTGCCGATCTGGACGACGCGGACGCATGTCGAGGGGCGCCGACTCTGGCATGACCCGCGCAATCGAGAGTGCTCCCTTGCCAGCCTGACGTCGTTCACCTATCGCGATGACGACATCGTTGCGGTCACCTACACCGAGCCCGCCCGCGATCTCCTCCCTGCGTCGGTGAAGCAGCAGAAGTCCGGGGCCTGACGTGTCTTCGCGTCGCCTTCTCGCCACCGCGCTGCTGAGTGCAGGTCTGCTGGCGTCGCTGGCGGCGTGCTCGAGCAGCGCGGCAGACACCGGATCTGACGGCGGGCAGGGCTTCGTCTCCGGTGACGGCTCGTCGCAGGTGATTGACCGGGCCGACCGCGTGGAGATCGGGGAAGTTGCCGGCACCACACTCGAAGGCGAGCAGCTTGCGCTGGACGATTTCGCCGGGGACGTTGTGGTGGTGAACATCTGGGGCTCATGGTGTGCGCCGTGCCGTGCCGAGGCGCCCGCGCTGCAGCAGGTGTCTGTCGACGCCGAGAAGGACGGTGTGCAGTTCGTCGGGATCAACACGCGCGACCAAGAGGCTGCAGCGATTGCCTTCGAGAAGAACTTCGGGATCACGTACCCGAGCCTGGTCGATACCGATGGACGACTGCAGCTGGCGTTTCGCGACTCGCTGCCTGCGAACTCCATTCCGTCGACGCTGGTGATCGACCGGAACGGTCTGGTGGCAGCCCGAGTGCTGGGGGCCTCGACCTACTCAGAGCTCACTGACCTCGTCGACCAAGTGGCCGCGGAACGCTGATGCTCGCGGCGGAACTGCTCGATCCGGCGGAGACTGTCGTGGGTGGGTCGCTGCTGCTTGCGGCAGTCTTTGCATTCGCGGCCGGAGTTGTCTCCTTCGCGTCGCCGTGCGTACTGCCCCTCGTCCCTGCCTACTTGTCGTACGTCACCGGGATGGTGGGTATAGACCTCGGTGAGGCCAAGCGCGGACGCCTGCTGCTCGGCACCGGCCTGTTCATCGGCGGGTTCACGGTTGTCTTTGTCTCGTACGGCGCCCTCTTCGGCGGTCTCGGCTCGGTGCTGATCGAGTACACCGATGTCATCACGCGGGTGCTCGGTGTGTTCACCATCGTCTTCGGCCTCGCTTTCATGGGCCTCATCCCATGGCTCAACCGATCGTGGAACCCCACGCAGAACACGTCGATGGGACTGGTCGGCGCACCGCTGCTCGGCGTGTTGTTCGGTATCGGGTGGACGCCGTGCATCGGTCCCACGCTGGCCGCAGTCCAGGCCCTCGCGATCGACTCGGCAAGTGCCGGACGAGGCGCTGCTCTGGCCGCTGTCTACTGCCTGGGGCTGGGGCTGCCGTTCCTGATCGTGGCCTTCGCCTTCCGGAGGGCGTTCGGTGCGATGAGCTGGATGAAGCGGCACTACACCCTCTTGATCCGGATCGGCGGGGGCATGCTGGTTCTGCTCGGTGTTCTCATGGTCACCGGCCAGTGGGCCGAGCTGTCGATCCAGCTCCGCATCTGGACCGCCAACTTCGGGGTGCCGTTCTGA
>JAHEKZ010000029.1:11785-29743 GCA_024644435.1 Actinomycetes bacterium
CTTGATCCGGATCGGCGGGGGCATGCTGGTTCTGCTCGGTGTTCTCATGGTCACCGGCCAGTGGGCCGAGCTGTCGATCCAGCTCCGCATCTGGACCGCCAACTTCGGGGTGCCGTTCTGACGAGATGTTGACGCCAGTGAGACAGGATGTGACGTGATGGCTTTCCAGATCGCCAACGAGCCGGCGGCCGACCGGGTACTCGATGAGTATCCGTTCGCCGTGGTGATCGGCATGATGCTGGATCAGCAGTACGGAATGGAGCACGCCTTCCGAGGTGGCTGGAAGGTGCTCAGCCGATTCGGCTCGCTCGACCCAGGAGAGATCGCCGAGGCCGACCCTGAGGCGTTCAAGCAGCTGTGCAGCCAGCCACCGGCGATCCACCGCTTTCCCGGGTCGATGGCTGCTCGACTGCAGCAGCTCGCGGCGCTGGTGGAGTCGCGGTACGACGGCGACGTGACGCGGTTGTGGAACGAGGCCAAGACTGGCCAAGAGCTCTCTCGGCGGATCCAGGAGCTGCCGGGGTTCGGCCAGCAGAAGGCGCAGATCTTCGTCGCCCTGCTGGCCAAACAGCTGGACGTCCGGCCACCCGGCTGGAAGAAGGTCTCGGGCGACTACGCGTTGAAGGGCTACCGCTCGGTCGCCGACGTCCAGGGTGCCGAGTCCCTTGCACGGGTGCGCCAGTTCAAGCAGCAGCAGAAGAAGAAGGCGGCCGCCTCCGGCTGAGAGGAGGTCACGTAGATTGCGTGCGTGAACTCTAGGGCTGTGGACGCGCGCGAGACGGTCCGTGGAGTCCGGATCTGATGCCAGCTGACGCGATCAACGCGCTCGCTGACCAACAGGCAGACGGCGCACCCCCTCGCCAGCCCGCGTTGGGTTTCACCGGCGGGCTGCGCTGGCTGTGGCGTCAGCTGACATCGATGCGCACGGCGCTGATCCTGCTCTTCCTGCTCGCGCTGGCAGCCGTGCCTGGCTCGGTCTTTCCGCAACGGGGTGCGTCCCCGCTCCGCGTTGGTGAGTACATCCAAGATCATCCGACCGCCGGTCTGTGGCTCGACCGGCTAGGGATGTTCGATGTCTATGCGGCTCCGTGGTTCGCGGCGATCTACCTGCTGCTGATGGTGTCACTCACCGGCTGCATTCTTCCGCGGTGCTTCCACTACGCCCGCAACCTTCGGTCGGTGCCACCAGCGACGCCGCGCAACCTGGGCCGGATGCCCGAGCACCGGTCGTTCACGACGTCGGCGTCCACCGCCGAGGTGCTCGGTGCGGCTGGTACTGCCTTGCGCGGAGCACGCTTTCGGCTTCGCCCGTCAGAGTCGGGTGCTCAGGACAGCATGGCCGCTGAGAAGGGCTACCTGCACGAGCTCGGCAACCTGGTGTTTCATGTGTCGCTGCTGGTGCTGCTCGTCGGCGTCGCGTGGGGATCGTGGTTCGGATACCGCGGCACGGTCGTGGTGGTGGAGGGCGAGGGGTTCGCCAACACGCTGACGCAGTACGACGACTTCACGCCGGGGCGCGGGTTCTCGACCAGTCTCCTGGCGCCCTTCTCCTTCACTCTGGACTCCTTCGACGCAACGTTCCTGGCAGAGGGCCCGAGACGCGGACAACCTGATGGGTTCACTGCTGACGTGACGTACCGCGAGACGCCCGACTCAGAGCCCAAGACCCAGCGCATCGAGGTGAACAAGCCACTTGCTGTCGACGGCGCGAAGGTGTTCCTCCTGGGCAGCGGCTATGCGCCGGTGTTCACGGTGCGCGACGGTGCGGGTGACGTCGTCTACTCGGGTGCCATCGCGGCGCTGCCTCAGGACCCGTCATTCACCTCGAACACCGTCGTGAAGGTGCCCGACGCCCAACCCGAACAGCTCGGGTTCAACGTGACAGTGACCCCAACCGCGCCTGACCAGGTAGACCCGGCCACGGGACCGCGCTCGGTCTTCCCCGAGATGAATGACCCGCGCGTCTACCTTGGCGCGTGGGCCGGAGATCTCGGGCTCGACGGCGGGGTCCCGCAGAACGTCTACCAGCTCGACACCTCGGCGATGGAACAGGTCGGCCGTAAGGATCTCGCCGTGGGAGAGACGTGGAAGCTGCCGGATGGACGCGGGTCGATCACGTTCGACGGGTTGTCTCAGTTCGCAAACATCCAGGTGGCCCACGATCCTGGCCGCTGGTTGGCTCTGCTGGCCGCGGTTGCGGCAATCGTCGGAATATCGATGTCGTTGGTGGTTCGGCGTCGCCGGGTGTGGGTGCGGGTGACGCCCGACGGTGAGGGTCGTACTCTCGTCGAGGTGGCCGGGCTCGCCCAGACCGAGTGGGCGATGCTGGGCGACGAGGTGGATGCCGTCCTCGCCACTCTTCCTGGAGCGCCAGTGGCCGAGAAGGAGCATGCGTGAGCAGCGAGTCGTGGGCACATCTGAGCAATGCGCTCGTCTACAGCACGATCATCGTGCTGTCCGTCGCCCTCGTGGCGTTCGCCGCTGACTTCGCCCTGGGCACGGGTCGCCGTCGCGCCGACCAGCGCAAGCAGCGGACGGTGACCCAGGCGAGTGAGGGCGCGTCCGGTGACACGGCGGTGACCACGGCCGCGCCGCCCGAGCTGCCGGCCGATGAGCGATGGGCGCGGGTCGGTGTCTCGCTGAGCACGTTGGCCACGGTGATGATCGTCTGTGCCGTGGTGACGCGCGGTATCTCGGCGCAGCGGCCTCCGTGGGGAAACATGTACGAGTTCACGGTGACGGCCGTCGCCACCTTGATGGTGATCTGGGTGGCCATGCTGCCCAGGCGTCCGGAGTGGCGCGACCTCGGTCTGATCGTGGTCCTGTTCAACCTGTTGCTGTTGGGCGTGGCTGTCCTGGTGCTCTACACCGAGTCGGCCGAGCTCGTGCCGGCGCTCAAGTCGTACTGGCTCTGGATCCACGTGACGTCGGCGATCATCGCGAGCTCGATCTTCACCGTCGGCTCCCTCTCATCGGTGCTGTATCTGTTCGCCGAGCGCTATGAGCGACGCGGTTCGGCGTCGAGTCCGCGGGGTGTTCGCGACGCCATCGGCGCGCGCTTGCCCTCGTCGAAGCAGCTCGACACCGTGGCGTACAAGACGATCGCCTTCGCCTTTCCCCTGTGGTTCTTCGCCGTGGTGGCCGGTGCGGTGTGGGCCGAGGACGCGTGGGGCCGGTACTGGGGATGGGACCCCAAGGAGACGTGGTCGTTCGTCACTCTGGTGATCTACGCCGCCTACCTGCATGCCCGGGCAACTGCCGGCTGGCGTGGCCGCCCGGCCGCCATCATCGCGATCGTGGGGCTGGCGGCGTTCCTGTTCAGCTACTTCGGCGTCAACATCTTCTTCGTCGGGTTCCACTCCTACGGCGGCGTCTGAGGGATCGGCCCCCGAGGGGGCAACCGGTCAGGACGCGGGAGGGTCGTCCTGCTGCTCGCGGCGTTGCTGCTCCCACAGCTGGCTGTCGAGATCACGTAGGAAAGTGGGATCGTCATCAGGGGCGACGGGTCGGCGTCCGAACGTGCCGCCCCCACCGCCGTCTCCGCGTCGCTGGATCATGCGGATGGTGAGATAGAGGACGATGCCGAGGATCACGATGAATAGGAGTACCCGAGGCATGTCGGTCTCCTCCCGTTGGTGGCGGAGGTTCGCTCCACCTACGTCCCCCTGTGCAGCCAGGGTAACTGCCCTTGGCAAGGTGCGCAGTCGCAGGTGGTAGGGCGACCGCAGATGGCGCTACCACCGGAATTGCCAACACCCCCGGTCGCTGGGTGGAGGCCCAGGGCGGGGGTGTTGGTGGGGTTCTCGAGGAGGGGCCCCGAGACCCTCATGGCGGCTACTTGAGGGGACGCCGCCGAAGAGGGGTCATAGTGTCTGTGGTGTCAGCGTCAGAGCGTGCGACCCATCAGGGCCGAGCGCATCCGCTTGAAGGTGGTGGGACCGTGGTGACGTGTCCGCAGCCGGTCCGCTTCAAGTTCCAGCACGCGAACGTGGGCGCGAGCGATCTCGAGCGAGGGGACCATGATTCTCAACTCCGTGTACTTTCTCTTCGATTCGCGGCCCTGTTGGCCACGATAACTATGATTCTAAGGCCCATAACGGATATTGTCCAATGATTACGAGCCTACGAAGGGGTTAACACCTTGCAAACGGAGAAGATTCCCGAAGCTGTGGGCGACGCCGCGACAACCGGGACAATTCCGGCGGTGGGGCGAGGGGCGCGTCGAAAGGACTCGTTGGACGCCGTCGACCGCACCATCCTGGCCGCGCTACGCGCCAACGCACGGATCCCCTACGCCGACCTCGCCCGGCTGGTCGGACTCTCGGGCCCGAGCGTGGCCGACCGGGTCAAGCGCCTCGAGCAGCTCGGGGTGATCACCGGCTATCACGCGGCGCTGGAGCCCTCGGCCCTCGGACTGGGGGTCGTGGCCATTGTGGGCATCCAGCAGGCCGACGATGCCGATCAGGACACGATCGCCGAGGCCTTCCCCGATCTGCAGGAGATCGAGGACTGCTGGTTCGTCGCTGGTGACGAGTCGTTCATCGTCAAGATCCGGGTCGCCGACATCGACGCCCTGGAGAAGTCGCTCGGGCGTCTGCGCAAGATCCCCGGTGTCTCACGTACGCACACCACCGTCGTACTCTCGACTCGGTTCGAAGGACGGGCCGCACTGCCCTTCGAAGGAGACTAAGCGTGAGCGACACCGCGCCCGAGCCAGACCCGGTTGAGCAGATCGACGGCTCGACAGACGACTCGTGGACGTCTCGCCACCCGATGGCCACCTACACGCTCGGCCGCCTCGTGCTCTTCGCCGTGCCGTTCGCGATCCTGTACTTCCTGGCCGACTTCTTCACGGCTCTGTTGGTCGCCTTCCTGCTGTCGGCTGTTGCAAGCATCTTCCTGCTGCGAGGGCAGCGCGGGGCTCTCTCGGCGTCGATCGCGAGTCGGGCAGAGCGCGCCAACGCCAAGATGGCTGAGCGCTCGGCCGCCGAGGACGCCTGGGATGACGAAGAGCGTTCTGCTGGTGCCTCAGGCGGCGACGTCGACTGAGGTCACGTCGAGGGGCTGCTCGTCCAGCCGCCTCAGCGAGGGCGCGACCGACGCGGCCAGCGCCAGGAGGACTGAGCCAACAGCGAAGGCGGTAAGCGCCGTCCTGACGTCGTACGCCTCCACCAGAAGCCCGGCGACGAAGTACCCGATCGGGTAGACCCCGTAGGCGAAGGCGGTCACCACTCCCATGGCCCGACCGCGCATGCTCTCTGGCGTCCTGCGTTGCAGCGCGAGGTTGATGATCGGGTTCATCGGGCCCAGCAGGATTCCGCCGGCGAATCCGGCCGCCACCATGACGCCGGTCTCAGGCCAGATCGCGAAGACGACCAGCGACAGTGCGGCACCCCAGAGCGAGACGGCAAACGTCCCGCGGGGGTGTGTCTGGTGGCCGAACGAGCTGTAGAGCAGAGCGCCGACGACGCCGCCGAGGCTGAAGGCCATGACGATGGCGCCCAGGCCCACGGGGTCGTCGTTGGCCTGGTAGATCACTGGCAGGACGATGCCGATGACGGGGTAGGCGAAGCCGACCACTCCGGTCGACAGCAGCACCACGGTGCGCAGGGGGGCGTCGCCAAAGACCAGCTTGAGGCCATCGATGGTGCCGGCCCAGAAGTACGGGCGGTTGTCGTAGAGGGGACGACCGGCGCCCGGTACGTGGACGAACGCGAGCAAGACAGCCGACGCGATGAATGCGACAGCCATCGCCCAGAACGCCTGCTCGACACCGACCGTCGCGATCAGCCCGGCTCCGACGGCCGGACCCACGAGGAAGGCCAGACCCCACACCGCCTCGTGGATGCCGTTGACCCGCTCGAGGCGCATGCCTGTGGCTTGCGAGACACCGGTGAGCATCGACTCCCTGGCGGTCACGCCAGCTGGGTCGAACACGGCTCCGAGCACGGCGAGGACGAGCACCCAGGTGAAGGTGAGGCCCGTGGTGAGCGCCACGATCGGGATCGCGGCTACCGAGACTGCCGACATGAGATCGCTGAACACCGACGTGCGTCGGCGGCCCAGGGTGTCGACCAGCGTGCCCGAGAACAGGGAAGCGAGCAGCGTCGGAACCCCGCTGATCAGGGCGACCAGCCCGGCGGCGTCCGCGCGCCCGGTGATGTCGAGAACCAGCCAGGGGAGCGCAACCATCGAGACGCCGTTGGCCAGTCCGGCGAGCAGGGTGGAGCCCTCGAGGGCGACGAAGGGCATGATGCGGGCGCGGGTCATGGGGTGTCCTGTGGCGTCGCGACGCCGTGCACGATCGTGGTCATGACCAGGCGTGGAGCGTCCTGGAGCCAGATGCGTCCCTCGTCAGCGGTGTCCCAGGCAGTAAGGATCGCCCCGGCGTAGGCGTCGACGACCCACTTGACCGGAAGGTCGGCGCGCAGCGACCCGTCGGCCTGACCACGTTCGATTGCTTCGGCGACCGGCTCGAGGGCCTCGTACCAGCGGCGGATGAGGTCGCGCGCGTTGTAGACCTCGGGCTCGGCGTGCAGGAACGACAGGCTCGGCCCGAGCGGGACGACGGTGTCGGTGACGCGCTGCAGGGCGTCGACCACCGGGCCCTCGTCGGGGTGCGCGCTGGCGATGGCCTCAGCGACCCGGTCGAGGGCGTCCTCGACGAGCGCTCGGATCAGCAGTTCACGGGTGGGAAAGTAGCGGTGGAGTGTGGTGCGTCCGACCCCGGCGTGCTCGGCGACCGCGGAGAGCGAGGCAGCGCTGTCCTTGCTGAGGACGACGACCGCCGCGTCGAGCAGGGTGCGGCGGGTGCGGTCGGGGCGTCCCATCGAGCTCTCCAGGTAGGCGGTCCTTGGGGTGGTCCAAATGGGACATTCCCGTTCCAGAACGGAACATTACTGCACCACTCTACCCGACGCCCACATCGACGTCCACTCGATACCCACGTCGTGGCGCAACCCCGCCCCGCCAACCCGTCGGACCCAACCAATCGGGGCCATGACGCATGGGTTCGGTCATTTCGAACCGGTGGTGCCTCCATCGGCCCCCAGGACTGAAGTTGTGGACCGATGGGGGTTGAGAAAGTTCGGTCATTTCGAATCGGTGTGACATGGCCCCGAATCGGGGGTCAGTGGAGGGTGAGGCCGATGCCGAGAGTGATGCCGTAGAGCAGCTGGATGCGGCCGGTTGCCGCCAGTACGGTGACGAGCTCGCGGCCGGACGCCCCCGAGACGACCGCGCCGATAGGCGGGGCCACCGGGATGAACGCGACCAGGGCAAGCAGCGCGGCCGGCGTCCACCCGATCGATGCCACCACGACGGCGGCGAGAGCAGCCACCAGCAACAAGACGTACAGCGCGCGCGTGCGGCGGTCACCGAGCCGAACCGCCAGGGTCTGTTTCCCCACCAGGGCATCGGTCGGGATGTCGCGCAAGTTGTTGACGACCAGCAGGGCCACGGCCAACGCTCCGACGCCGCACGCCACCACGAGCGCCAGCCACGACCACTCCTCGGTCTGGATGTACGCCGTCCCCATCGCGGCGACCAGACCGAAGAAGACAAAGACGCTGACCTCGCCCAGTCCCCGGTACCCGTACGGGCTTCGCCCACCGGTGTAGTACCAGGCTGCGGCGATGCAGGCGACACCAACAGCGAGCAGCCACCATTGCTCGGTGAGCACCACGATCGCGAGTCCTGCGAGTGCGCCGAGACCGAACGAGATGCCCGCCGCTCGCTTCACCGTTGCCGGCCCCGCGACCCCGGACGCCGTGAGCCGCATCGGCCCCACGCGCTGGTCGTCGGTGCCCCGCACGCCATCGCTGTAGTCGTTGGCGTAGTTCACCGCCACCTGAAAGGCCAGCGCTACGCAGAGCGCCAACAGAGCGAGTACGACGTCGACGCCGTCGTAGTACGCGGCGACGCCGGTTCCCGCAGCCACGGGGGCTACGGCGGCCGGCAACGTGCGCGGTCTCGCACCCTGCCACCACTGCTGCGGCGTCGCCATCGTCATCCCTCTCGTCGAGCGACGGTCATCGTGTCAGGTGGATGGCCAGCCGCCGGACGGCGGCACGGTCGGGCTTACCGCTCGCGAGCATCGGCAGGGCCTCCAGCGTCACTACCTCGCGCGGTATCCAGGGTGCCGGCAGGACACTGTGCAAACCCTCGCGTACGTCGTCCAGCTCGATGGCCTCCGCGGCAGTCACCATGGCCACCACCCGTTCGCCCCACTCGTCGTCCGGCACCCCCACCACGATCGCCGCCTCGATCTCTGCAGACGCGAGCATGGCGCGTTCGACGGCCTCGGCCGGCACATTGACACCCCCGGTCACGATGACGTTGTCCGCTCGGCCGTCGACCTGCAGGACGCCGTCAACCAGGCGACCGATGTCGCTGGTGATGAACCAGCCGTCCACTACCGACGGGTTGGGGTCATCGAGGTACCCGTCGAAGAGAACAGGTCCGGCGATGCGTACATGACCGTCGGTGGTGATCGCCACGTCGACGCCAGGCAACGGCACACCGTCGTACACGCAGCCACCGCACGTCTCGGTCATGCCGTAGGTGCGGACGACCGTGACGCCTGCGTCGCGTGCGCGATCGAGCAGCGCGGCGGGCACCGCCGCCCCACCCACCAACACTGCATCGAGCTCCCACAGCGCCTCGACGCCGGCACCGTCGTCGAGTAGTCGCTGCAGCTGCGTAGGAACGAGCGCCGTGTAGTGCGGCAACTCTGACTCAGCCTTGTCGAGCGACGAGACCGCCTGAACGAACGCCGCCGCTGTGAAGCTGTTGGCCGAGTCGACCACCACTGGGTCTTGGCCTGATCGCAGCGAGCGGACCAGCACCTGCAGACCTGCGATGTGGGTCGTCGGCAGGGCCAAGAGCCAACGGCCGGGGCCGCCCAAGGCCGTGTGCGTTGCATCGGCGGATGCGGTGAGAGCCGGTGGCGAGAGCAGCGCCAGACGTGGTTGCCCGGTGCTCCCCGAGGTGGGCACGACAAGTGCTGTGTCGTGGGGTACCTGGACGTCGCTCGCCACTTCGAACAGCCGCTCGCGTTCCACGCCGGACGCCGGAACGGGCATCACGGGAGCGCCACCCTCGAGCGCCCGAGCCAGGCGTGGCAGGAAAGCGGCCACCTCGTCGCCGGAGCGTGGCGCTGGCACGAGCTCGAGCACGGCAGCTGCGGTTGGCGTCACGGCTGCATTCTTGCGTGTCCCGACCTGCTGAGCCGGTCGGGCACTGCCAGCGCGTCGCCCGTACGCTGGGGAGTCGATCGAACAGGAGCGCCCGATGACTGATCAACCCGGCCAAGCCGCTGCGTCCGAACAGCCCGAGCACCCAGACGCGGCGACCACGATCAAACCCGGTGCCGACTGGGTGAGGGCGGCTGACTACAACGACATCGAGTACCACGTCGCCGAGGGCATCGCGAAGATCACGATCAACCGCCCCGAGGTGCGTAACGCGTTTCGTCCGCAGACGCTCTTTGAGCTCACCGACGCATTCGACCGTGCTCGTGACGACGACGAGATCGGCGTCATCATCCTCACCGGCAAGGGAGACAAAGCGTTCTGCTCCGGTGGCGACCAGCGCATCCGCGGCGACGACGGCTACATCGGCGACGACGAGGTTGCGCACAAGGGCATCGGCCGGCTGAACGTCCTCGACCTTCAGGTGCAGATTCGTCGGACGCCGAAGCCCGTTGTGGCGATGATCGCGGGCTACGCCGTCGGCGGCGGCCACGTGCTGCATGTCGTGTGTGACCTGTCGATCGCCGCCGAGAACGCACGTTTCCAGCAGACCGGGCCGAAGGTCGGTTCGTTCGACGGCGGGTACGGTTCTGGGCTGCTGGCCCGTCACATCGGCCAGAAGCGGGCGCGCGAGATCTGGTTCCTCTGCCGCCAGTACGACGCCGCGACAGCCCTCGACTGGGGACTGGTCAACGCAGTGGTCCCCATCGAAGACCTCGAGATCGAGACCGTGCAGTGGTGCCGAGAGATGCTCGATCACTCACCGCTCGCCCTCCGCATGCTGAAGGCGTCCCTCAATGCCGCTGACGACGGACTTGCGGGCGTCCAGCAGCTCGCTGGCGACGCAACGCTGCTCTTCTACATGACGCAGGAAGCGCAAGAAGGACGCGACGCCTACGTCGCCAAGCGCAAACCTGACTTCGGCAAGTTCCCGAAGCGCCCGTAACCTCGTGCTACCCACGGCGGATGAGCTGCTGGACGGAGCCCTCGGGTTTTCGATCCCGTTGATCACAACGTTCCGTGGGACGAAGGTGCGCGAAGGCCTGCTGTTGCGTGGCCCCGCGGGGTGGGGTGAGTTCGCGCCGTTTCCCGAGTACGGCGATGAAGAGTCGGCACGGTGGCTGTCGGCTGCCATCGAAGCTGCGTGGATCGGTTGGCCGGACTCCGTCCGTGACGTTGTGCCGGTGAACGCGATCATCCCGGCCGTAGCGCCCTCCTCAGCTGTTGCGATGGTGCGCGATTCCGGCTGCTCGACTATCAAGGTCAAGGTGGGCGAACCTGGTCAGTCGCTGGATGACGATGTTGCGCGCGTCGCCGCAGTCCGTGAGGCGCTCGGCCCTGATGGGCACCTGCGCGTCGACGCCAACGGCGCCTGGACGCCAGACGCCGCCCGTGAGGCCTTGCGCATCTTGGGCGAGAGTGATCTCGAGTACGTCGAGCAGCCATGTGCATCCCTGGCTGAGTGCACGGCACTGCGACTCGTCGTCGACATCCCGATCGCGATCGACGAGGCCCTCCGTAAGGCGGGTGACCCGCACCGGGTCGTCGGGCTCCGCGAAGCGGCCGACGTGCTGGTGCTCAAGGTGCCACCGCTCGGCGGTGTCCGGCCGGCCCTGGCGATCGCCGAGACCTACGGCTTGCCGTGCGTGGTGTCGTCGGCGCTCGACTCGTCGGTCGGGCTCGCCGCGGGTCTGGCGCTGTCCGCCTCCCTCCCGGATCTGCCGTACGCATGTGGGCTCGGCTCGGGGCGACTGCTGGCAGACGACGTCGCGAGCGATCGGCTGCTGCCACAAGCAGGGCAGCTGCGAGTGAGGCGACCCGAACCCGACACCCACGCGGCCGTAGCCATGCCGGCTGCAGACCTGGCAGCCTGGAGGCAGCGGCTTACCGCCGCCCACGCCGCACTCACCGACACACCCGGAGCGCCATGAACCCGTCTACCGCGCTGGCCACGGTGCTAGTCGACGAGCTACTGCGCTGCGGTGTCCGCGAGGCGGTGCTCGCACCAGGTTCGCGGTCGACCCCACTGGCCCTTGCGCTGTATGAGCTCGAGGCCGAGGGACGCGTCCGGCTGCATGTGCGCATCGACGAGCGGAGTGCAGGGTTCCTGGCGCTGGGCCTGGCGAAGGCCTCCGGAAACCCGGTGCCGGTCGTGACCACGTCAGGAACGGCTGCCGCAAACCTGCATCCCGCAGTCGTCGAAGCCGACCAGTCTGGTGTCCCGCTGCTGCTCCTCACCGCCGATCGGCCACCGGAACTGCGGGCTACGGGGGCGAACCAGACCATCGACCAGGTGAAGCTCTTCGGCGATGCCGTTCGCCTCTTCGCCGAGGTCGGAACCGCCGAGCGGGTCACGGGTCTGACGTCCTATTGGCGGGCGCTGGCAGGGCGTGCTTGGGCGGCGGCGTCGGGCACTCTCACCCGCAACCCCGGGCCCGTACACCTCAACGTTGCCTTCCGTGAACCGCTCGTGCCCGACGGAACATTCGACTGGCCCGAGCCATTGGGCGGCCGCGAGCACGGCGCGGCCTGGACGTCCGCTGAGGCTCCCGCGGCCGTAGCGCCCAACGTTCGACTTCCCGCCCGAACCCTGGTGATCGTGGGCGACACCACCCCTTCGATGGGCCGTGCAGCGTCGATCTTGGCTGAGGAACACGGATGGCCGGTGCTCAGCGAGCCAAGCGGGAATGCATGTCGCGGTCCGAATGCCATCTCGACCGGTGGCCTCCTGCTGGAGCTCGAGTCGTTTCTTGACACCGCTCGTCCAGACCAGATTCTGGTGGTGGGGCGTCCCACGTTGTCCCGCGCTGTGCTCGACCTCCTGCGCGACCCGCGCTCGTCTGTCGTCGTCGTGGCCACCACGACCAACTGGGCTGATGCGACCCGGTCTGCGACCCAAGTGCTGTCAGGTCTGCCAGCGGCAGACGGCCACCACGAGCCGGATGCTGACTGGCTCGCCCTCTGGCAGGACGCCGAGGCATCAGCGACCGCGGCGCTCGAGGGCGTACTCGACAGCGACGGCGCAGAGGAACTGGGATTGGCGCGAGCCCTCCATGCCGCGCTTCCTGCTGACTCGCTGCTGTTCCTGGGGTCGTCGATGCCGGTGCGAGATGTGTTTACTGCTGCGGCACCACGCGATGGCGTCACGGTGTTGGCCAACCGCGGGGCTGCCGGTATCGACGGCACGGTCTCCAGTGCGGTGGGGGCTGCGCTCGCGTGGCAGCGTGACGGTGGTGGGCGCGCCTTCGCTCTGATGGGCGACCTCACCGCACTGCACGATGCGAATGGGCTGGTCCTCGGGCCAGATGAACCCGAACCAGACCTCACCGTTGTTGTGGTCAACAACGACGGTGGCGCGATCTTTGGGCTGCTGGAGCAGGGCCAGGAGGAGTATGCGGACGCCTACGAACGCGTGTTCGGGACGCCGGTCGGTGTCGACTTCGCCGCCTGGTGTGGTGCAACGCAGACGCCGCACACGCGGACGGCGTCGATCGGGGCTGCGCTCGATGCGGTGATGGATCCACGGGGTGGGGGTATTCGCGTCGTCGAGCTGCGCACCGATCGGGTCGCCGTCGCTCGTGTCCAGCGCGAACTGCGCATCGCTGTTCGCGCGGCCGTAACCTCGCCACCGGCCCTCAACTGACACCAACGTGGAAGTTTGCTGGGGCTATGGCCCCAGCAAACTTCCACGTTGGTGGTGGTGCGGATGCGTCAGCCGGCTTTGGCCTTGCGCGTCTCTTCGATGATCGCCGGCAGCACCTTGCCGACGTCGCCGATGATGGCGTAGTCGGCGTAGCCCATGATCGCGGCTTCGGGGTCGGTGTTGATGACGATCATCGTCTTGGAGTTGCGGCACCCGGCGATGTGCTGCGTCGCACCGCTGATGCCGCAGGCGATGTAGAGGTCGGGCGCGATCTTGGTGCCAGTCTGGCCCACCTGTTCGGTATGCGGACGCCAGCCGTTGCCGGTGACGACGCGCGAGCAACCGATGGTGCCGCCGAGGAGCTCGGCGAGCTCTTCGAGAGGAGCGAAGCCTTCGGCGCTGCCGACGCCGCGTCCACCGGAAACGACCACCTTGGCGTCGGCCAGCGAGACGCCCGACGACTCGTCAGCGGCCTCTGCCTGCTTGGCCACGACGAGCAGATCGGCGTCGGCCAGCTCTGGTGTGAACTTGGCGACCTCACCGGCACCGGAGCCGCCAGGCTCAGCGGCCACCGTGTGTGGCACCAGCGTCACGAGCGCGGGCGAGCCGTGCAGGTTCGCTTCCTCGATCAGGCTGCCACCCCAGCGTGCGCGCACCACCTGCGTGGGTGAGCCCGGCGTTACCGTGACGCAGTCGGCCGCCACCGGCAGATCGGTGAGAGCACCCAGGTGCGCCATCACCTCATTGCCGCGCGGAGAGCCGGCGGCGAGCACCACCGACGCACCGGTCCGGGACGCCACCTCGGACGCCGCCCGCGCTGCAGCGACTGGGGCGAAGCTGGTGAAAGCGTCGTGCACGGCAACATGCACCGTGGCTACGCCATGCGCGCCAAGTTCACCCGCGACGCCGGCGTCGCCGACGACGAGCGCCTCGAGTGGTTCACCGGCAGCAGTCGCAAGCTCGCGCCCGTACGTCACCGTCTGCAACGAAGCCTCGTCGATCTCGCCGTTCTCGTGGTCGACCAGTACCAGCACCATGTCAGATCACTCCGATCTGCTTGAAGATCTCAACGACGGCCGGAGCAGCATCGGGCCCGTTGCCCAGCACCTGCGCCTGCTTCGCCTTCATCGCCGGAACCTCGAGGCGCGTCTTCTCGAGCTTGGGCTGGGGACGCTCAGGGTTCAGCCGCTCGATCGGCTTCTTCTTAGCGCGGATGCGCCCTGGCACCGACGGGTACCGCGGAATATTGAGCCCGTCGAGCACCGTCACCACCGCCGGCAGCGGCATCTCGTACAGCTCACGACCGGTCTTCACCGGACGCTCAAACGTCGCCTTCCCGTCGGCGATCGTGATGCCCTTCACGCCGGTGGCGATCGGACGTCCGAGCTTGTGCGCGACGCGGATGCCCACCTGGTAGCCGCTGGCGTCGGCCGACTCGTTGCCCATGATGATGAGGTCGAAGTCGGTCTCGTCGGCGTTGATGGCATCGGCGATCGCGGACGCGGTGCCCTGCGGGTCCCACTCCTGTCCATCGGTCTCGATCAGGATTCCGCGGTCGGCGCCAATCGCCATCTGCTCGCGGATCTGCTCTTCGGCGTCCGGAGGGCCGAGCGTCAGCACTGTGACGCTGCCGCCCTCTTTCTCGGCGATACGAACCGCCTCTTCGACAGCCACCTCTTCGTGTGGGCTGATCGTGAAGCCGAGTTTGGCCGACTCGATGTCGAGACCGTCCTCGGTGATCGTGAACTTGCCCCCGGAGAGGGGGACGCGCTTGATGCAGACCAAGACATCCATCAGGAGAGAATCCGCTCGTTCTTGGGGTCGAATAGGGGAGTGGCGCCTGCGACGGCGACGGTGACCGGGTAGTGGTCGCCGAGGTACTCAACGATCAGCTTGGTGCCTTCGACGGCGTACTCCGGCGGCAGGTAGCTCATGAGCACGTGCTTGCCGACGGACGGCGCTGAGCCGGCGCTGGTGACGAACGACCGACGTCCGTGCGCATCAGTGATCGGCCCCTTGTCGAGCGTGAGGATGGGCTCCTTGCCCATCATGTAGCGCTTTTCGCCGGTGCTGCTGGTGTGGTCGTCGACGGTCAGCGAGCACAGCGTGGCCACGGGGTCCTCGCTGCGGTGCTTGAGGTGCGAAGCCTTGCCGACGAAGTCGGCCTCCTTGACCTTGGGTGGCGCCATGCCGGCCTCGACGACGTTGAACTCGGTCTCGAGCTCTGTACCGAAGGCGCGGTAGCCCTTCTCGATGCGGCCGGTTGTGCCGTAGACACCGATGCCGACGGGGATAAGCCCGTGCTCCTGACCCGCCTCCCACAGTGCATCCCACAGCTGCGCACCCTGCTCCATCGGAACGTACAGCTCCCAACCGAGGTCGCCGACGTACGAGATGCGGGACGCCAGCACGTTCAGCGAGCCGATCTCGATCGACTTGCAGGTGCCGAACTTGAACCCCTCATGCGAGACATCGTCACGCGTGATCGCCTCGAGGATCCGACGCGCATTCGGGCCCCAGATGCCGAGCGTGGTCAGCGATGACGTGAGGTCGGTGATCTGCGCCGTACCGTCTTCGGGCAGGTTGTCGCGGAACCACTTGAGGTCGGCCATGCCGTGTGCGCCACCGGTGACGACGCGGTAGCGGTCGTGGGCGAGACGCATGACAGTGAGGTCGGACTTGAAGCCACCGTTGTCGGACAGCACGGGGGTGTAGACCACGCGACCGATGGGAACGTCCATCTGACGCATGCAGACCCGCTGCACAGTGTCGAGTGCACCAGGGCCCTGGATGTCGAACTCGACGAACGCGGTGAGGTCGACGAGGCCAGCCGTCTCGCGCATCTGCAGGTGCTCAGCGTTGATGATCGGCGACCACCAGCGTGACTCCCACTCCGCCGTACGCGGCATGACGGCGTCACCGAACTTCTCGACCAGACCCGCGTTGGTCTCGTACCAGAAGGGACGCTCCCAGCCTGCGGTCTCGTAGAACTCCGCGCCGAGCGCCTTCTGACGCTCGTAGTAGGGCGACAGGCGCACGTTGCGGTTGGACGCCCACTGCTCGTTCGGGTGCACGATGCCGTAGGTCTTGTTGAAGCCCTCGGCAGTGCGGTCCTTGATGTTCTTGCGGGTCTTTTGGTGGTCGTAGAAACGGGCGATGTCAGACGACTGCAGGTCGATCACGGACTCGCCGAGCACCATCCACTCGGAGACAGCCTTTCCGATGCCGGGGCCCTCCTTGATCCAGACGGCGGAGACCGACCAGAGGTTCTTGACCTCGGGCGTCTCGCCGAGGAGTGGCAAGCCGTCGGGCGTGAGCGACAACAGGCCGTTGATCGCGTACTTCTGGCCAACCGTCTCGTCACCGACGATCTCCGGCATCAGCTCGAGCGCCTGCTCATACTGCAGCTCGAAGTCTTCAGCGGTGAACGGGAACTCGGTCGGAGACAGCTGCGCCTCTTCGACCGAGGGAAGCTCTTCGGGGTCGTGCAGGATCGGGCGGTGGGCGTACGACCCGATCTCGAGGCCGTTGCCGTGCTGGCGCTCGTACATGTTGGTGTCCATGTCGCGCACGATCGGGTGCTCGATGTCGCCCTTGGCGTCAGCAAAGCGAGGCACCGGACCGACGTCGATCATCTGGTGCACGGCTGGCGTCAACGGAATGTTCGCGCCAGCCATCTTGGCCAGACGGGGTCCCCAGAGGCCGGTCGCAATGACGACGTACTCGGCCTCAATGGTGCCCTTGTCGGTCTCGACGGCGGTGATCTTGCCGTCGGTGACGACCATGCCGGTGACCTCAGTGTTGGCGAACGTCTGGAGCGAGCCCATCTCTTGCGCCTTCTCGCGCATGATCGTGCCAGCGCGCAGCGAGTCGACGACGCCGACGCTGGGCGTGTAGAACCCACCGATGATGACGTCGGGGTCCATGTAAGGCACGAGCTCAATGCACTCGGCGGGTGTGAGCATCTTGCAGCCGTCGATGCCGAAAGACTTGGCCGACTGCATGCGGCGCTGCAGCTCTTGCATCCGCGCTTCGGTCCGGGCAACCTCGATACCGCCGCACTCGGTGAAGACGCCCATCTCTTGGTACTGGTGCACGCTGTCGAACGTCAGCAGGGCCATCTCCTTGGAGTGGTCCACCGGGAAGATGAAGTTGGACGCGTGTCCCGTCGAACCACCTGGGTTGGGCAGCGGGCCTTTGTCGATCTGCACCAGGTCGGTCCAGCCGAGCCGGGCGAGGTGATACGCCATCGAGTTGCCAACGATGCCGGCCCCGATGATGACGGCTTTGGCTCGTGAGGGGAGGGTGCTCATGTCGGCGTCCCTTTCGTGTTTCTCTTCGGTTGCGGTGGACGGGTCTGGCTACAACGACCGGCGGATCGACCCTTCGAATCCGTCGACGTGGGTTTGCATGGCGGTAGCGGCGCGGTCGGCGTCGCCGTCTCGGATGGCCTCGAGGATCGCGCGGTGTTCGAGAACAGCGTCTTCGAGGTGGCTCACCTTGTCGAGTGCCAGGAACCAGATGCGCAGCGCGTGCATGTACTGCGCGTCCAGCGCCGACTCGAGGAAGGCGTTGTGGGCGGCGTGGTACACGAAGCGGTGGATGCGCTGGTCGATCTCGATAAGGCGACGTCCGGGAGGTTTGACGCTGACGGCGTCCAGCTCGTCGAAGAGCGCCTCCATCTCGACGCGATCGCTGTCGGTCAGGCGTTCTGCGGCGCACCGGGCGGCGAAGGGCTCAAGGACGCAGCGCACCTCGGACAGCGACGCCAGGTCGCGTGCGTCTGCTGGGGCGACGAACATGCCGCGACGGGGGTAGACCTCGATCAGATGGGCTTGCGCGAGAGCCCTGAGCGCTTCGCGCACCGGCGTCCGGCCAAGCCCCAGCCGGTCCATGAGCTCGCGCTCGTCGACGAGGCTGCCTGGCGGGAGCTCGAGGGTGACGATCAACTCACGCACGGCGTAGTACGCCTGCTCGGACTGGGAGCGGGCGTCAGGCTGAAGGATCTCGACCGGTGAGGTCACCCAAAAGATATATCAATCTTGCTAGCCTGTGTATACCCCT
>JAHEKZ010000030.1 GCA_024644435.1 Actinomycetes bacterium
TGACCACGCCGTCCAAGCCGCAGATCCCCGACGTCCTCGCCTCCCGCTACGCGTCCGGGGCCATGGCCCGGATCTGGTCGCCCGAGCACAAGGTCGTCCTCGAGCGCCAGCTGTGGCTGGCCGTTCTCGAGGCGCAGCGCGCCCTCGGGCTCGACGTGTCGCAGCAGGTGATCGACGCCTACCGCGCGGTCATCGACGACGTCGACCTCGAGTCAATCGCTGCGCGCGAGCGCGTCACCCGCCATGACGTGAAGGCCCGGATCGAAGAGTTCTGTGCCCTCGCGGGGCACGAGCACATCCACAAGGGCATGACCTCTCGCGACCTCACCGAGAACGTCGAGCAGCTGCAGGTGCGGTCGTCGCTGCTGTTGGTGCGCAGCAAGACAGTGGCGACGTTGGCGCGACTGGCGACGCTGGCGTCCGAACACGCGACGCTCGTGATTGCCGGGCGATCGCACAACGTGGCTGCCCAGGCGACGACGCTCGGCAAGCGTTTCGCCACCGCGGCAGACGAGCTGTTCGTGGCGTACCAGCGGGTCGACGAGCTGCTGGCGCGCTACCCCCTGCGCGGGATCAAGGGCCCGGTCGGCACCAGCCAGGACATGCTCGACCTGCTCGGTGGAGACGCCGGCAAGGTCACCGAGCTCGAGAACGAGATCGCTCGCCACCTCGAGTTCGAGCGGGTGCTCGACAGCGTCGGCCAGGTGTACCCGCGATCACTCGACTATGACGTCGTCAGCGCGCTCGTGCAGGTCGCTGCTTCGCCGTCGTCACTGGCGAAGACCATCCGGCTGATGGCCGGCAACGAACTGGTCACCGAGGGGTTCAAGGCCGGCCAGGTCGGGTCGTCGGCGATGCCGCACAAGATGAACACCCGGTCGTGCGAGCGCGTCAACGGGTTCGCGGTGATCCTGCGCGGGTACGCGTCCATGGTCGGAGAGCTCGCGGGCGACCAGTGGAACGAGGGTGACGTCTCGTGCTCTGTGGTGCGCCGGGTGGCCATCGCCGACGCGTTCTTTGCGATCGACGGATTGTTCGAGACGTTCCTTACGGTGCTCGACGAGTTCGGCGTCTTCCCGGCCGTCATCCAGCGCGAGCTCGACCGGTACCTGCCGTTCCTGGCCACCACCAAGGTGCTCATGGCGTCGGTTCGCTCCGGTGTCGGACGTGAGACGGCGCACGAGGTGATCAAGGAGCACGCGGTCGCCGTGGCGCTCGAGATGCGTGAGAAGGGCACCGACCGCAACGACCTGCTCGAGCGTCTGGCGTCAGACGAGAGGTTGGGTCTGACCGCCTCCGACCTCGACCAGCTGGTGGCTGACCCGCTCTCGTTCACCGGCACGGCCGTCGACCAGGTGGGTGCGGTGGTGCTGCGCGTGTCAGATGTTGTGAGCGAGCACCCAGAGGCAGCCGCCTACCGGCCCGGAGACATCTTGTGACGGCGCCGGCCATGGCCAACGTGCCACCGGCGCCAACGCTTCCCGGTGTCACGGCCGTGTACTCGGGCAAGGTGCGCGATCTGTACGAGTATCCCGACGGCCGCATGCTCTTCGTCGCGAGCGACCGCATGTCGGCGTACGACTGGGTGCTGCCCACGACGATCCCCGACAAGGGACGCATCCTGACCGCCATGACGCTGTGGTGGTTCGACCAGCTGGCCGACCTGGTGCCGCATCACGCGTTGTCAGTCGAGGTGCCAGACGCTGTCGCGGGGCGGGCGATGGTGGCGCAGCGGCTCGAGATGTTCCCGGTCGAGTGTGTCGCACGGGGCTACCTTGCCGGGTCAGGGCTGTCGGACTATCAGGCAACGGGGGCGGTCTGCGGCAACTCGCTCCCCGCCGGGCTCGTCGATGGGTCGCGGCTGCCCGAGGCGATCTTCACGCCGGCGACCAAGGCCGACCTCGGCGAGCACGACGAGAACGTCGACTTCGAGGCTGTGGTCAAGACGGTCGGCGAGGCGGACGCCGAAGCGCTGCGGGCCCTGACCCTGCAGGTCTATGCGCGCGCCGAAGAGATTGCCCGCGGGCGCGGGATCATCGTTGCCGACACCAAGTTCGAGTTCGGACGCCATCCGAAGACCTCCGAGATCGTTCTCGCCGACGAGGTGCTCACGCCCGACTCGTCGCGTTTCTGGCCGGCCGACCTGTGGGAGCCCGGCCATGCTCAGCCGTCCTTCGACAAGCAGTACGTGCGTGACTGGCTGACGTCCCCGGCCTCGGGGTGGGATCGCCACTCAGGTGAGGCTCCGCCACCCCTCCCCAACGATGTCGTGGAGCGCACGCGAGACAAGTACGTCGAGGCGTACGAGCGTCTCACCGGGCAGCAGTTCGAGTAGGGAGTCTCGTGGACGTACCGGTCGGGTTCGACGATCTCTTCGACGACAGCGTCCGCGCGTTCCTGGCGCTCGCGACAACCCGGCCGTCCGGTGAGCCGGTTGTCGTCCCGGTCTGGTTCGTCAGCGATGATCTCGGGCTGGTGTTCAGCACCGGAACGGATGCGTGGAAAGCCCGCGACATGCGGGCCCGCCCGTCGGTGGCGGGAATGGTGATGGCCGAAGGCGAGCACGAGCGCTACGTCTCGGTGCGGGGCGAGGCGCACGAGGTGGTGGATCCGGCGTCAGAGGGGATCGACCCCCAAGCCCTCTACCGACGGATCGTCCGCCGCTACGAGGGACACGACCCGTCCGGGCCCCATACCGATGCCTTCTTCCGCCTGGTGCCGTCCCGCATCACGGGCTACGACTACCGCGGCGACGACGTCTAAACCCATTCGGGGCCATGTCACACCGGTTCGAAATGACCGAACCAGTGGCGCATGGTCCGGTCGGGGGTAGCAGGGGCGATATGGCTCCGAATGGGGGTGGCGGGGGTCGTACCCTGGACTCATGACATGGATGGTGACCGGCGGAGCCGGCTACATAGGCGCGCACATCGTGAAGTCCCTGCACGAGTCCGGCTACGGCGTGGTCGCGTTCGACGACCTTTCCACCGGGGAAGCCCGGAAGGTGCCGGACGGCGTGCCACTCGTCGAGGCGTCAGTTCTCGATGGCGTCGCCGTCGAGAAGGCCATGCGCGAGCACGACGTCACCGGGGTCGTTCACATGGCGGCCAAGAAAGCCGTCGGCGAGTCCGTCGAGCGGCCGCTCTACTACTACCGCGAGAACGTCGACGGCCTGCTCAGCCTGCTCGAGGCCATGGACGCGACCGGCGTCAAGAAGATGGTCTACAGCTCGTCAGCGGCAACGTTCGGCATGCCCGACAGCGACGCCCCCCTCACCGAGGACTACGTCTGCCAGCCGATCAACCCCTATGGCGAGACCAAGCTGATCGGCGAGTGGCTCATGCGCGACGTCGCCACCGCGATCGGCCTCGACTGGGTGTCGCTCCGCTACTTCAACGTCGCAGGTGCCGGGGGACCCGAGCTCGGCGACACGGGAGTCTTCAACCTGATCCCCATGGTGTTCCGGGCGCTCTCGACCGGCAAGAACCCGCAGGTGTTCGGCTCCGACTACGCAACGCCCGACGGGTCATGCATCCGCGACTACATCCACGTCACCGACCTGGCCGACGCACACGTGGCGTCCGTCAAGCGGCTCGAGCAGGGGACTGCGGCCGAGATCTACAACGTCGGACGCGGCGAGGGCGTCTCGGTCATCGAGGTCATGGACGCCGTCCGCGCAGCCACTGGTCTCGACTTCACCTACGACCTGGCCGATCGCCGAGCCGGCGACCCGGCGCGGTTGGTGGCGTCCGCCGACAAGATCCGTACAGACCTCGGCTGGTCGACGGAGTACGACCTCGCCGCGATGGTCTCCAGCGCCTGGGAAGCGTGGCAGGCCAACCCGCCCGCCTGACGTACTGGCGGCCAACCCGCCGGCCTGACCCGGAGAGCAGCGGCCCATCTGGTCCGGGCCAGCCGCGGTCGGCGGGTGGGGCGTTCTATGAGTTCTTCGGACGAATCAGCGGCAAAATCTGATCAAACCCACCACTCGGCGAGCGGCCGTCCGACGCCGGTAGGCTGGGGGTTCACCCCGCCCCTCGAGCAGCCGGAGAAGCCAGTGGCTCGCGTCGTCGTCGACGTCATGCTCAAGCCGGAGATCCTCGACCCGCAAGGTCAGGCCGTCCTGGGGGCGCTCGCCCGCCTCGGGCACTCCGACATCACCAGCGTCCGTCAGGGAAAGCGGTTCGAGCTTGAGCTCGACGCCGCACCGGACGCCGCCACACTCGAGGAGGTCGCCAGCACCTTGCTGGCGAACACCGTGATCGAGGACTACTCGATCCGCGTCGAGGAGTCCTGATGTCGGCGCGCATCGGCGTCGTCACCTTCCCCGGCTCTCTCGACGACCAGGACGCAGCTCGGGCAGTGCGGATCGCCGGCGCCGAGGCAGTGTCGCTCTGGCACGGAGACGCCGACCTCAAGGGCGTGGACGCCGTCGTTCTGCCGGGCGGGTTCTCGTACGGCGACTACCTGCGCTGTGGAGCCATCGCTCGCTTCGCCCCCGTCATGCAGAACGTCATCGACGCTGCACGGGGCGGCCTGCCGGTGCTCGGTATCTGCAACGGATTCCAGGTCTTGTGCGAGTCGCACCTGCTGCCCGGTGCCCTCATCCGCAACGACGTGCGCAAGTTCGTCTGCCGCGACCAGTGGTTGCGCGTCGAGAACGCCAATACTGCCTGGACCTCCGACTATGCAGAGGGCCAAGAGATCCTCATCCCGCTCAAGAACGGTGAAGGCGGCTTCGTCGCCGACGACCGAACCCTGGATGAGCTCGAGGGCGAAGGCCGCGTCGTCTTCCGCTACCTGCACGACAACCCCAACGGCTCCTACCGCGACATCGCGGGCATCACCAATGAACGTGGCAACGTCGTCGGGCTGATGCCCCATCCCGAGCACGCCGTCGAGCGGCTCACCGGCCCGTCGCTCGACGGGGTGGGCTTCTTCAGCTCGGTCATCAGCCAGCTGGTCGACGCATGACACGCCAGATCGACTCCGTCAAGGACGCCGAGACCACCCCCGACGTCACGCAGCCCTTCGCCGAGCTCGGCCTCAAGGCCGACGAGTACACGCAGATCCGCGAGCACCTCGGACGCCGCCCCACCAGCAGCGAGCTCGCCATGTACTCGGTGATGTGGAGCGAGCACTGCTCGTACAAGTCGAGCAAGGTGCACCTGCGCCAGTTCGGCGAGAAGGTACCGCCCGAGGCCGAAGACATCCTGCTCGTCGGTATGGGCGAGAACGCTGGCGTCGTCGACGTCGGTGGCGGCCTGGCGGTCACCTTCAAGATCGAGTCGCACAACCACCCGTCGTACGTCGAGCCCTACCAGGGCGCGGCCACGGGGATCGGCGGCATCGTGCGCGACATCCTCACCATGGGCGCTCGGCCGGTGGCCGTCATGGACCCGCTGCGCTTTGGCCCGGCAGACGCGCCCGACACGCACCGCGTTCTGCCAGGGATCGTCGCCGGCATCGGTGGGTACGGCAACTGCCTTGGGCTGCCCAATATCGGCGGCGAGGTGGTCTTCGACGAGACCTATCTGGGGAACCCGCTGGTCAACGCCCTCTGCGTCGGTGTTGTCCCCCACGACCGCATCCAGCTGTCAGCGGCAACCGGCGCGGGCAACCACGTCATCCTGTTCGGCGCCAAGACCGGCGGCGACGGCATCGGCGGCGTCAGCGTGCTGGCGTCCGAGACCTTCGACGATGAGGGTCCGAGTAAGCGCCCGAGCGTGCAGGTGGGTGACCCCTTCGCCGAGAAGGTGCTGATCGAGGCGTGCCAAGAGCTCTTCGACCAGCAGCTGGTCGTCGGTATCCAAGACCTCGGTGGCGCGGGTATCTCATGTGCCACCAGCGAGATGGCGTCCAACGGCGACAGCGGCATGCACGTGTGGCTCGACCGGGTGCCGCTGCGCGACTCCACACTCGCACCTGAAGAGATTCTCATGAGCGAGTCGCAAGAACGCATGTGCGCCGTTGTCGCGCCCGACAAGCTCGACGCGTTCATGGCGGTCTGCCGCAAGTGGGACGTCGAGGCGGTCGTCATCGGCGAGGTCAACGACTCGGGACGCCTGACGATCGAGTGGCACGGTGCCCAGATCGTCGACGTGCCGCCGAAGACGGTGGCGCACGACGGGCCGGTTTACGAGCGGCCCTTCGCCCGGCCGCAGTGGCAGGACGCGTTGCAGGCCGACGTACCGACATCTGTGCCACGTCCCGCATCGGGCGACGAGCTGAGGTCGGCCCTGCTGAGGCTGGTCGCCAGTCCGAACCTTGCGTCCAAGGCATGGGTCACCGACCAGTACGACCGGTACGTCATGGGCAACACCGTGCTGGCGCAGCCCGAGGACTCGGGCATCGTGCGCATCACCGACGACGGGCTCGGTGTTGCCATCAGCACTGACGGCAACGGCCGCTACGGCAAGCTCGACCCGTACGCCGGAGCGCAGCTGGCGTTGGCCGAGGCCTATCGCAACGTCGCAACGACCGGCGCCAAGCCACTAGCCGTCACCAACTGCCTCAACTTCGGCTCGCCCGAGGACACCGACGTCATGTGGCAGTTCGCCGAGACCGCTCGCGGCCTTGCGGATGCCTGCCTGCAGCTGGGCGTGCCCGTCACGGGTGGCAACGTCAGCTTCTACAACCAGACCGGCGAGACCGCGATTTTGCCCACGCCGATCATCGGCGTGCTGGGCGTGATCGACGACGTCGCCCGGCGCACACCGATGGCTTGGGAGGCCGACGGCGAAGCGCTCTGGCTGGTCGGCGACACCGCCGATGAGTTCGGCGGCTCGGAGTGGGCACATCTGCACGGGCACCTGGGTGGCCTGCCCCCGGCAGTCGATCTCGACCGCGAGCGTCAGATTGCCGAGATCGCCGTTGCTGCATCCCGCGACGGGCTGCTCACTGCTGCGCACGACGTGTCCGTCGGCGGGCTGGGTGTCACGCTGGCCGAGATGGCCCTGCGCTCGGGCAAGGGCGCCAGGATCTTTCTCCCCGATGGCATCGACCCCTGTGTGGCGCTCTTCTCCGAGTCGGCGGGGCGGATCGTCTTCGTCGTACCGCGCAGCGAAGAGGTCCGCTTCACCGACATGTGCACCGCGCGGGGAGTTCCCGCGGCGCGGATCGGGGTCGTCGACTCGGGGGTCGACGGGCTCGAGGTGCAAGATGCCTTCACCGCCCCGCTCGACGAGCTGCGGACGGCGAGCGAAGGCACGTTCCCGAGTCTCTTCGGCTAGTGGCGGGCATCGACCCGGGCAAGGTGGCCGCGGCCTACCTCGATCAATGGACGCTGACCCGGGCCTGGTGCGACGACATCAACGACTGGTCGGCGCCGAGCGTTGTCGCCGGCTGGACACTGCGCGACCTCGTCGCCCATCTGGGGCTGGTCGCCGACTCGATCCGGGCCGCAGCTGACCGGACGAGCGATCAGAAGCCGCTGCGGCTCGGCGACTACCTCGCCACGTACGCCGAGGGCGCGTCAGCGATAGACGAGCGCACGCGCGAGCTGGCCGCCAGTGACTCCTTCCTCTATGCCGTCGACGCCACGGCAGCCCAGGCCGAAGCTGCGATCGAGGCGGTGCCGGGTAACCCAGTGGTCGAGGCCCGACGTGGCCCGATCCGGTGGGCCGACTTCCTGCGGACCCGGTGCATCGAGTTGTCCGTCCACAGCGACGACCTCGCCCGGTCGGTCGTCGGCGACGGGCCCTCGACCTCTCGACCCTGCCTGCAGGTGTCGACCAGGGCCCTGGCCGACGTCCTGGGCTGGCGAGCGCCTGGCCGCAGCGTCGAGGTGCGCGTCCCCCCGTTCACGGCGGTCCAGTGCGTCGAAGGGCCCCGGCACACCCGAGGGACACCATCTGCGGTGGTCGAGATGGATCCGATGACCTTCTGCCGCCTGGCCGCCGGCCGCATCACCTGGCAGTCGGCAGTGGCGTCCGGAGCGGTGCAGGCGTCCGGACTCCGCACCGATCTGGCTCCTTTCCTGCCCCTGCTCTGACAACCCAAGGGCCATGTCACATGGGTTCGAAATGACCGAACCCATGTGGCATGGCCCCAAATGGAGTGGTAGCAGAGCGTGATGCAGCGATAACGATTCGTGCCGAGGGCCTCCGGATCCTGTTTCTGGACGCCCGGGGGCCGTACAGTTTCGGCCGAGCCCACCAGGAGAACGATATCCATGCCGGAAGCCACCCAGGTTTCCTCGACCGCCGATGCGGCGGACGCCGCCGTCGCGGTTGCCCTCCGTGGGCTGACCAAGTCGTTCGGTGACGTGGTCGCGGTCGACGGAGTCGATCTCGACATCTATGACGGCGAGTTCCTGACCTTGCTGGGCCCGAGCGGCTCGGGCAAGACGACAGTGCTGCGGATGATCGCCGGGTTCGAGATGCCGTCCGGTGGCCGGATCGAGCTCAGCGGGCGCGACGTCACGCGGCAGGCACCCTTCGAACGAGACGTCAACACGGTCTTCCAGGACTACGCGCTCTTTCCCCACATGTCGGTGCTGCAGAACGTCGAGTACGGCCTGCGGGTCAAGAAGGTTGCCAAGGGCGAGCGCCGACAACGGGCGTTGGAGGCATTGGCGAGCGTGCAGCTCGCAGGGTTCGAAGAGCGCAAGCCGTCGCAGATGTCCGGCGGGCAACGTCAGCGGGTGGCGCTGGCGAGAGCTCTGGTGAACCGTCCGTCGGTTCTGCTGCTCGACGAGCCGCTCGGGGCCCTCGACCTCAAGCTCCGCGAGCAGATGCAGGTCGAGCTCAAAGAGCTGCAGCGCCAGGTCGGCATCACCTTCGTCTTCGTCACCCATGACCAAGAAGAGGCGCTGACGATGTCGGACCGCATCGCGGTCTTCAACGAGGGGCGCATTGAACAGGTAGGCACGCCGGCAGAGGTGTACGAGCGTCCGACGACCGCATTTGTCGCGGGTTTCGTCGGCACCTCCAACTTGCTGCAGGGATCGGCCGCCGAGAAGGTCCTCGGTCATACGGGCGTCGTGAGTGTCCGACCGGAGAAGATCCGGATGGTCAACGTGCTCGACAGCCCGGCCGAGGGCGAGCACTCCGTGGTGGGCGTAGTGCGCGACGTCGTCTATGTTGGCGCGGCCACGCGGTTCGTCGTCGACCTCGAGGGCGGCGGGTACCTCGTCTCACTGCAGCAGAACGTAGAGACCTCCTCGATGGAGGTCATGGGGATGCGCGGGCGGCAAGTCCGTCTCGTGTGGTCCCGAGACCATGAGTTTCGCGTGGCCGACGTCACGTGATCACAAAGAATATTGGGAGGCTGGCATGCAGCGGAATCGTCTGCTGAGAACTGTCACGATGCTCGGTGCCGCAACGCTGCTGGTGGCGGCGTGCGGCAACGACTCAGGGAGCGACGGGACGAGTACGAGCGGAGCGAGCGTGCCCGACGTCCCGATGGCCACCGAGCTCGGTGCCGGTGAAGGGAAGATCAACATTCTTGCGTGGCCTGGCTATGCAGAGGATGGCGTCGCCTACAAGAAGGTCGACTGGGTCACGCCGTTCGAGGAGAAGACGGGCTGCAAGGCAAGCGTTCAGATCGCCAACACCTCGGACGAGATGTTCGAGAAGATGGGGACAGGCCAGTTCGACGTGGTCTCGGCTTCCGGCGACTCGTCGTTGCGGATGATCTACGCGGGCAAGGTCGCGCCGGTCAACACCGACCTCCTGACGAACTACGCCGACATTGCAGAATTCCAGAAGGAACAAGCCTGGAACTCGGTGGATGGGCAGATGTACGGCATCCCGCACGGGTGGGGCGCCAACCTCCTGCAGTGGCGTACCGACAAGGTGAAGCCGGCACCGGACTCATGGGGCGCGGTTTTCGACCCCAACTCGCCCTATGCGGGCAAGATCGGTGCGTATGACTCGCCCACCTACATCGCCGATGCGGCGCTTTATCTCATGTCGACCCAGCCAGACCTCGGCATCGAGAACCCTTATGCCCTCAACCAGGAGCAGTTCGATGCGTCCATCGAGCTGCTGAAGCAGCAGAAGAAGATTCTTGGCGGCTACTGGTCGAACTACGCCGACAACCAGCAGAACTTCGAGAATGGAACGTGGGTTCTGGGCACGTCGTGGCAGATCATCACAAACCTTGCCCAGGGGAATGGCGCACCCGTGAAGGCCATTCTGCCGACCGAAGGGTCGACGGGATGGGCGGACACCTGGATGGTCGACTCAGAGTCACCCAATCCGAACTGCGCCTACGAGTGGATGAACTGGATCACCAATGCCGACATCCAGGCACAGGTTGCTGAGTGGTTCGGCGAGGCACCGGCGAACGTCGCCGCGTGCGCCGAGACGTCGGACGCAGGCCACTGTGACGTGTTCCACGCCGAGGACCAGGCGTACTTCGAGAAGATCTGGTTCTGGACGACGCCGCAGAGCAACTGTCTCGGCGGAAGCGGTTCCGATTGCCTGCCTTACGCCGACTGGGTGCAGGGCTGGAACTCGGTGAAAAACAGCTAGGCCTCGACGTGGTGTGGGTGGGCGCTCAGCGCCCACCCACACCACGCAGCACTCCCATCAGATGAGGTGATCCGGCGGTGACGGCGGTGCAGGATGCTCCGGTACGCAGCCGTTCCATGGGGCTGTCCACGTGGCTCTACCGACGTCCCAGGGCGAGGTTGGCGGCTCTGTTGGCTGCCCCCGTGCTCTGGTTGGCGCTCGCCTACTTCGGTGCGCTCTTCCTGCTGCTGATGACGTCGTTCTACACCGTCGACGACTTCACCAGTCTGCCGGTGCGGGCGTTCAGCCTGGACAACTACCAGACCATCTTCTCCAACCCCGCCTATGTCAAGGTCATCCTTCGGACGGTGGCGATCGCTGCAAGCGTGACGGTGATCGCAGCCCTCCTTGGCGCCCCCATGGCCTTCTTCATCGCCAAAGTCGTCCCAAGGCGTTGGCGCGGTCTGATGGTTGCGCTCGTGGTGACCCCCCTGTGGGCGTCCTACCTCGTGAAGGTCTACGCCTGGAAGACGATGATGCAGCCCGAGACCGGCGTCGTCGCTTGGCTGCTCAACCCCTTCGGGTTGTCCGGACCGGGCTACGGGGTCGTGGCGGTGACGATCACCCTCACGTACCTGTGGCTGCCGTTCATGATCCTTCCGGTCTATGCCGGGCTGGAGCGCTTGCCCGACTCGATGCTTGACGCGTCAGCAGATCTTGGTGCACGTACGGGCCGCACGCTCCGATCGGTTGTCCTGCCACTCGTCTACCCCTCGATCGTGGCGGGTTCGATCTTCACGTTCTCGCTGAGCCTGGGTGACTACATCACGGTACAGATCGTCGGCAGCAAGACGCAGATGCTCGGAAGCGTCGTCTACGGCAGCTACACCACCGACTTGCCGTTCGCTGCGGCGATGGCCACGGTGCCGATCGCAATCATGGTCGCTTACCTCGCCATCGTTCGTCGGACCGGAGCGCTGGACAGCCTATGAGCGTGTTGCCATGACGTTATCCCGTCCCGCGAAGTGGGCCTTCGGGCTGATGGCGATGGTGTGTCTGGCCTTTATCTATGTGCCACTTGTCGTGGTCGTCATCAACTCGTTCAACGCTTCCCAGGTGTTTTCCTGGCCACCGCAGGGGTTCACCACCGAGTGGTGGCATGCGGCGCTGACCAACCCGGGCGCGCGGTCGGCAGCGTTGTCCTCCGTTCTCATAGCGGGGGCCGCGACACTCTTCGCGCTCGTCATGGGGTCGCTCGTTGCCTTCGCGCTGGGGCGCTACTCGTTCTTCGGTCGGCAGACGGTGTCGCTGCTGATCATTTTGCCGCTGGCGCTGCCGGGAATCGTGACGGCTCTGGCCCTTCGTACCGCTTTCAAGCCGTGGCTCGGAACGTCGTGGGAATGGTTCGGCGTCGCTGTCGGACCGACGGTGATCGCGGCGCACGCGACGTTCTGCATCGTCGTGATCTACAACAACGTGATTGCGCGCCTGCGTCGGATGGGAACCAGCCCGGAAGAAGCATCGATGGACCTCGGTGCCGGTGTCTTCACCACCTTCCGACTGGTGACCTTTCCCTTGATCCGTCCCGCCCTTGTGGCCGGTGCCGTCCTGGCATTTGGGTTGTCGTTCGACGAGATCGTGGTGACCCTGTTCACCGCTCCGGCTGATGTCACCACACTGCCGATCTGGATCTTCCAGAGCCTGTTCCGGCCCAACCAAGGACCGGTCGTGAACGTCGTGGCTGCCCTTCTCGTGCTGATCTCCGTCATCCCCGTCTACCTCAGCCAGAAGCTCTCCGGAGACCCGGGGCATGCGGGCGGACGGATGTAGCCGCTCTTCTCGAGCCGACCGCCTCACCCCCTCCACGCTGACACTGACAGGATCTGTTGAATGACCGACCTCACTCGCGGCTGGGCCTCTCAGCAGGACGCCGATGACGAGCTGGCCTCGCTCCGCGACAGCTTCTACCGACCTGATCCTGAGCTGCTCTACTTCGCGGGGAACAGCCTGGGCATGCTGTCGTCAGCCACGAGAGAGCGGATGCACCGGCTTGTCGACGAGGAGTGGGGGCGCGACGTCGTTCGAGGCTGGCAGTACTGGAACTCTCTGCCCCTCGACGCCGGCGACCGGATCGGTCAGCTGATCGGGGCCGCTCCTGGACAGGTTGTCGTGGCTGACTCGATCTCGGTCAACCTCTACAAGCTCGCCGTCGCCGCACTCGAGGCGCAGCCGGGCCGCAAGGTGCTCGTCACGGACACGGGCAACTTTCCGACCGACCGCTACGTGCTGCAGGGGGCGGCCGAGCGCAGGAAGGGGCAGCTGCGCCTTGTTCCTACCGATCCGGTCTCCGGCATCAACCCCGACAACGTGCACACCTTCCTCGCCGACGACGTGGCGATGGTGGCCTTCTCGCACGTGGACTACCGGTCGGCCGCGATCAACGATGTGGTGGCGTTGACCGAGCAGGCGCATCGTGCAGGCGCACTCGTGCTGTGGGACCTCGCGCACTCGGTCGGCGCTGTTCCCATCGAGCTGGACGAGCTCGGCGTCGACTTTGCGGTGGGGTGCACGTACAAGTACCTCAACGCCGGCCCTGGATCTCCGGCCTTTCTCTATGTGCGGCGCGACCTCCAGGCGCGCCTGGCCAATCCGATTCAGGGCTGGTGGAGCGTCGCCGACCCCTTCGACATGGATGCTCCCTACGTCGCGGCCGATGGCATCGCCAGATGGCAGAGCGGAACAGCGCCGATCCCGGGATTGGTGGCCGTTGACGAGAGTGTGGCGCTCTTGGCCGAGGTCGGGATCGAGCGGCTGCGGGCCAAGTCGAAGAGGCTCACCTCATACCTGATCGAGCTGGCCGACGTCTGGCTGGCGCCGCTGGGATTCGGCGTGGCCTGCTCGCGGGACGCCGACCGCCGGGGTGGTCATGTGGTGCTCACACACGACGAGGCCTACCGCATCAGCCAGGCCGCCATCGCCGCCGGCGTCGTGGGGGACGCGCGTCCGCCCAACCTGCTGCGTCTGGCGCCCTCGCCGGCGACAACGTCGTACACCGACGTCTGGGAGGCGATGACGCGACTGCGAGACCTGGTCGCGGCGGAGGCGCACCTGGCGCTACCGGCGCAACGCGCTCGCGTCACCTAGCCGATAGCGTCACGTCGTGCTCAGTGAGGACCGATCGATCCTGTCGCGCCCGGTGGCGGCGTCCCCAGCGGTCGTGTCGTATGGCGACGACCCGGACCAGGTCGCCGAGATCTGGCCGGCCGACGCCGACGCACCTCTCGTGGTGGTGCTGCACGGAGGCTTCTGGCAGCAGAGGTACGACCGGACCCACTGCCGGGGCCTGGCCGCAGAGCTCGCGACGCTCGGAGTCACGGTGGTTCTGCTGGAGTACCGACGCGTCGGTGGCGGCGGTGGGTGGCCGACCACCTTTGACGATGTGCGCATCGGGTTGCGCAGGCTGGTCCAGCACCACCCCAGAGCATCCCGACGCGTCGTGGTCGGCCACAGCGCGGGGGGCCACTTGGGTCTGTGGGCAGCGGCCACCGAGCCGACACCCGTGGTCGACGCCGTGGTCGCGCTGGCACCGGTTGCCGACCTCACCGCAATGGCGCTCGCCTTCGGGGACGGCGAGAACCCAGTGCACGACCTGCTGGGCGGGACGCCGGAGAGCCACCCCGACCGGTACGACCTCGCCGACCCCTGTCGGCTGGGCTCTCCCCACGCGGCGGTGCACCTGCTGCACGGGGCGGCCGACACCGTGGTGCCCATCGAGCAGAGCCGGGCCTATGGCGGTCGGCATGGCGGAACCGATGTCACCGAGCTGCCGTGCGGACACTTCGAGCTGATCGACCCGCGCAGCACCGCCTTCTCGACCGTGCGCGGGGTTGTCGAGGCCGAGGCGGAGCTGGCGGCGTCCACCACCCGCTCGCGCCCCTGGTGACACCCAGCGCGACTTTGGGCGTGTCGACGAGGGTCCCGTAGACTGTGCGCGTGAAGCGCGGTGATGGTCGACTCACGCACGATCTCCTTCCCGGTGAGCCCGGAGGGCAAGGCCCCCAAGACGCCTGTGGCGTCTTCGGCGTGTGGGCGCCAGGTGAAGAGGTCGCCAAGCTCGCCTACTTCGGGCTCTACGCGCTGCAGCACCGCGGACAGGAGTCCGCCGGGATCGCGGTCAGCGACGGCGACGGCATCGTGGTCTACAAAGACATGGGCCTGGTGGCGCAGGTGTTCGACGAACGCCACCTGGCCACTCTCACCGGCCACCTCGCGGTCGGTCACACCCGCTACTCCACCACCGGCTCGAGTACCTGGGAGAACGCCCAGCCGGTGTTCCGCCACACCGGAGACGGCGGCATCGCACTCGGCCACAACGGCAACCTGATCAACTCAGGTGAGCTTGCGCGTCTGGCGGCTGAGTCCGAGGTCGAGCGCGGCGACGTTCTGCTGCCAGGGTTCGCCACTCCCGATGCCAGCTCTGACACCGACCTGGTCACCGAGCTGCTGGCCAACCACCCCTCGCGATCGCTGGAGAAGGCCGCGCTCGATGTACTGCCGCTGCTGCAGGGCGCGTTCTGCTTCGTGTTCATGGACGAGACCACGCTGTACGCAGCCCGCGACCCGCAGGGCATTCGCCCGCTGGTAGTCGGACGCCTCGAGCGCGGCTGGGTCGTGGCGTCTGAGACCGCAGCACTCGACATCGTCGGTGCCAGCTACGTCCGCGAGGTCGAGCCCGGTGAGCTGCTCGCGGTTGACGAGCATGGGCTGCGCACCCAGAAGTTCGCGGAGCCCGACCCCAAGGGCTGCATCTTCGAGTACGTCTACCTCGCCCGCCCCGACACCAGCATCGCCGGCCGCAGCGTGCATACGGCCCGGGTTGACGTAGGACGCCGGCTCGCTCGCCAAGACCCGGTCGATGCCGACCTCGTGATCCCCGTGCCCGAGTCGGGAACTCCGGCCGCAGTCGGCTACGCCCAGGAGTCGGGGATTCCTTATGCGCAGGGCCTGGTGAAGAACGCCTACGTCGGACGTACCTTCATCCAGCCATCGCAGACGATCCGGCAGCTCGGCATCAGGCTCAAGCTCAACCCGCTGCGCGAGGTCATCGCCGGCAAGCGACTGGTCGTTGTCGATGACTCGATCGTGCGCGGCAACACTCAGCGCGCATTGGTGCGCATGCTGCGTGAGGCGGGGGCCGCAGAAGTACACGTGCGGATCTCGAGCCCACCGGTGAAGTGGCCGTGCTTCTACGGGATCGACTTCGCCACCAGGGCTGAGCTGATCGCCAACGGGCTTTCGGTCGACGAGATCCGCCAGTCGGTCGGGGCTGACTCGCTCGCCTACATCACGCTCGACGAGCTCGTCGAGGCCACGACCGTTCCTGCAGAACGCCTCTGTACCGCCTGCTTCACCGGCACGTACCCGATTGCGCTGCCCGAACCAGAAGCGCTCGGCAAGCACCTGCTCGAGGGCTACGAACGCGAGAGCACCAGCGCGGGGGTGGGAAGCGATGCCGACGGACTGGCCTCTCTGACCGCGGCTACCGGCGCAACGGACGCGCTGAGCCGACCGTGACTGCATCATCGGAGGGATCTCAACGCGTGACCACGACGTACGAGAGCGCGGGCGTCAGCATCGAGCAGGGCAACCGCGCTGTCGAGCTGATGAAGTCCAGCATCGCCCGGGCCACGAGGCCCGAAGTCGTGGGTGGCATCGGCGGTTTCGCCGGACTCTTCGACCTGACGCCCTACACCCGGCTGCGTAAGCCGCTGCTGGCGTCGTCCACCGACGGAGTGGGCACGAAGGTCGACGTCGCTCGTCGCATGGATGTGCACGACACGATCGGCATCGACCTGGTCGCGATGGTGCTCGACGACCTCGTCGTCTGCGGCGCCGAGCCGCTCTTCATGACCGACTACATCGCCACAGGCAAGGTGTACCCGGAGAAGATTGCCGCCATCGTGTCGGGCATCGCCGAGGGATGTCGCCGCGCCGGTGCCGCGCTGGTGGGCGGTGAGACCGCCGAGCACCCTGGGCTTCTCGAGCCCGACGAGTACGACGTGGCTGGTGCCGGCACCGGCATCGTTGACGCTGACGACGTTCTCGGAGCCGAGCGAGTGATGCCCGGCGACGCCTTGATCGCCATGGCGAGCAGCGGGCTGCACTCCAACGGGTACTCGTTGGCGCGGCACGTCTTCTTCTCGCTGGCCGGGTGGGATGTCGACCACGACGTCGACGGGCTCGGCCGGACCGTCGGCGAAGAGCTGCTCGAACCCACCCGCATCTACAGCCTCGACTGCTTGGCCCTGGCCAGGGCCCACCGCGAACGCCTGCACGCTCTCTCACACATCACCGGCGGCGGTCTGGCCGAGAACCTGGCGCGGGTCATCCCGGCCCACCTGTCGGCCACCATCGATCGGTCCACGTGGACGCCGCCCCCGGTGTTCTCGCTGATCGGTGAGCTGGGCGGCGTTCTTCAGCAGGATCTCGAGTCCACGTTCAACCAGGGGATCGGCATGGTCGCCGTGGTTGACGGGAACGCCGCAGACGACAGCGTGCGACTGCTCAATGAGCGTGGGGTGCCGTCGTGGGTCTGCGGCGACGTCCACGCAGCGTCGGACGCAGGGCGCGCCACTGTGGTGGGTACACACCCGGGCTGACCGACGTCCCAAGCCCCATCACCGTGTAAGAAACCTGAGGCTATGCCCCCAGAGAACTAACACGGTGTGAAAAGGGGTGGGGCGTGGCGGTCAGCGACCGGACTCTGCCTCGCCGTACGCAGTTGAGTACGGGTCGTAGGGGTCGTCCTCGACCTCGTCAGCATGCTCGGCCACTCCACCAAGTTCGACGGTGAGCGCGTCAACGTCGAGCTCAGAGCTGGAGTACTTCAGCTGCCGAGCGACCTTGGTCTGCTTGGCCTTGGCCCTCCCGCGACCCATGGGCTGACCCCCTCGTTGGGGCACCGGCCCCAGTAGGCGTGTCTGTCGGATGGCGCCCCTGGGGCGCACTGCTCTCCAGGGTAGACGATGGATGCAGATCGCGTGCAGCCAGGCGTCACACCGACCGGTGCTTTCGCTGGGCCGAACGGGTGGTCGATCAGTCGGAGCCGCTCAGACCGGTGGCGATCCTGGCCTCCGCCAGCCGATCGGCGGCCTGGGCAGGGGGGATGCCTTCGGCGTCGGCCAGCCGCAGGACGTCGAGCGTGATGTCGTAGATGCCCATGGTGCGCGCTCTGGCCCGCTCGAGGTCGAAGCCGTGCATCTCGTCGGCGACCTGGATGACGCCACCAGAGTTGACCAGATAGTCGGGGGCGTAGGCGATCCCACGATCGGCGAGCTGCTGCTCGACGCCGGGATGCGCGAGCTGGTTGTTGGCGCCTCCGCAGACGACCGAGGCACCCAGGGCAGCGACGGAGTCGTCGTTGAGCGCTCCGCCGAGTGCGTTCGGTGAGTAGATGTCGATGCCGGGCCGACCTACGAGGTCTGCCTCCGTGGCTGCCACGTCAACGTCGGGATGGGCGGCGAGGACGACGTCGATGGCCGCCCGGTCGACGTCGAAGATGACGACGGACGCGCCGGCGTCGAGCACGTGGGTCACGAGCCGGTGCCCCACCTTCCCGACTCCCGAGATGGCTACCCGTCGTCCGGTGAGGTCATCAGATCCCCAACGGTGCTGGGCGCACGCCTGCATGCCGCGGAACACCCCTAGGGCGGTGAGCAGCGACGAGTCTCCGCTGCCGCCGTTGCCTTCGCTGCGGCCGGTGACGTAGGACGTCGTGCGGGAGATGACGTCCATGTCGGCGACGAAGGTGCCCACGTCGCAGGCCGTGTAGTAGCGGCCGGCGAGTGAGTCGACCGCACGCCCGTAGGCCTCGAGCAGTGCCTCGGTCTTGATGGATCGGGGGTCTCCGAGGATGACCGCTTTGCCTCCGCCGTGGGGCAGCCCGGCGAGGGCGTTCTTGTAGCTCATCGCGCGGGACAGGGCCAGGACGTCGTCGAGCGCAGCGGCGTCGTCGGGGTAGGCGTGAAACCGGGTGCCACCCAGCGCCGGCCCCAGCGCCGTCGAGTGCAGGGCGATGATCGCGCGGAGCCCGGAGTCGGGGTCGGAGGCCAGCACCACCTGCTCGTGGCCGGCGAAGCGGTCGAAGAACTGAAGGCTCGGTGCGGGTGAGTCGGCCACGGACGGACTCTATCGAGCCCGGATCCGAGGGGTTGACCCCGAATGGGTTAGCCCAGACGATCACGGAGGAATGGCACTGTTGAGGGATTCCGGACAACCGGGACATCCGTCACTCTTTGCATTGGTACGCTCGCTAAGCGCTATCAAGAAATGAGAGCGTCGCGAGAGGTCACAGGGGGGCCCATGACACAACTACCACCGGAGCCGGAGGCGTTGTTGACGCCTGCGGAGGTGGCTGCGCTCTTTCGGGTCGATCCGAAGACCGTGACGCGCTGGGCCAAAGCAGGCAAGCTGAGTGCGATCCGAACCTTGGGTGGGCACCGACGTTACCGAGCAGCAGAGGTTCAGGCCCTGCTCGCAGGCGTCCAGGTCGAGGAGCCCCCGGTCGCCCCTCCACAGCAGCCCGGGGCAGCGGACTAGCCTGTTCGGGCTAGTCCGTCTGATGTGACTCGTGCCACATCATGGTGTCTTCGCTTGCTTTCTGCGCCCTTGGCACCGATACCATTTCGTGACCTCGCCACCAGGTGGGGGCTTCCCCGGTACGCCGAATCCTGCCCAGCCAGGGAAGTGACGAGTCTGCGCGCGGGCAGGAGTGGGGGACCCACAGGTTTGTGACCGGCCATCATCACCGGCCGGTCTTGGGGTTAAGTCGTGCCGACCGGCGCGACCGGGCACTCTCTGGCCCGAACCCGACAGCTGACCTCACAGGCGTCGGAGAGGAACAATGTCGCGTTTCTTCGCGCGTCGACGTCTGTTTGCCGTCGGCCTGATCGTTGCCCTTGCCAGCCCCATCGCCACCAGCACCGCTGGGGCGTCCGACAGCACCTTCGTAGAGCTTTCGCTGCGCGACTCCGGCAAGCGTGTCCTGCTTGCACAGCGCGTCCTTGACGTTGACCCGCGTACCGGTGTCTTCAACAAGGAGACCAAGCGCAAGGTCAAGACGTTCCAGGACAAGCGCGGCTTCGCGGTGACCGGTGTCATCAACAAGCGCACGTGGAACGCCCTCGAGAGTCGTTGGGAGTCGATCCAGCAGGCACTTCAGCGTCGCGAGGCCAAGTACGACCGCGTGATGAAGGTGGCCCGCAACCAGAAGGGTGACCCCTACGTCTACGGCGCCACCGGCCCCAACCGTTTCGACTGTTCGGGCCTCACGCGTTACGTCTACAAGCAGGCGACTGGCAAGAACTTGGTGCACAGCTCGAGCGGGCAGCTGCGTCAGGTCGACCGCATCTCGCGCAAGAAGGCGCGTCCTGGCGACCTCGTCTTCATGTACGGCGGCGGCGGCGTCTACCACGTCTCGATCTACGCCGGGAAGGGCAAGATCCTGCACGCCTCGCGCCCTGGTACGAACGTGAAGGTCGACCCGATCTGGACGAACAGCGTCTACTTCGGCCGCGCGATTCCGAAGCCCTAACGAGCCAGCGTCATTCGACGGTCCCTGACCCTGTGGGTCGGGGACCGTTGGCGTGGCGCGGTTACGGGCACTCAGAGGCTGGCAACTGCTGGCCCTCGCAGGCCTGCTGCCTGATGGTGGCCGGCGAGAAGCTCGACGCGGCGAGCCCCAGGATGCCGAGCAGGACGAGGACAACCAGGATCGTGGCGATCACCACGCCGCGCGCCTCCACCACGACGCGCCTCCTGCCCTTCGGAGGACGCCGGTGCGCCCTGCTCTGGGCCATATCGGCAGGTCAGGGGCTCAGGGTGAGGGCTGTGAGGGACCGACCTGGTAGCAGGGATCGGACCCAGAGCGACTGCTCGGCGTCGAACTCGAGGAATCGCTGGCCGGTGTCGTCGAACCTCAGCCGCCTCAGGAGCGCCGCGGAGGCGGTGTTAGCCGTCTGCGTGCACGCGACGACCTGCGGATCGGGAAGGGCCTGTGCGGCCCACTGCAGCACCGCAGCGACCGCTTCGGCGGCGTAGCCCATGCGCCAGTGGGCCGGGCTGAGGACGTAGGAGAGCTCGAGCTCGAGCCCATCGGGCGCCAGATGTCCGGGCCGGCCGGCGTCTCGGCGGTCGAGCCCGATCATCCCGACGAAGTCGCCGGACTCGGCTGCGCTCACGACGAAGGAGCCCGGCGAGCGGCCGTAGGGGCCCGCACAGGCCTTCTCGGCCTCGGCCAGAGGTAGGGGCCCACCCAGAAAACGGCGGGCCTGGCGTGAGGTCAGGAGGTCGATGCACCCGGCGCGGTCGGACGCCTGGGCGGCGCGAACGATCAGGCGCTCGGTCATCAGTGGCTGGGGCGGCCAGGCCGCGGCTGCCGGCAACTCGAGGGCGGCCATCGGGCCATCCAAGCACGGGCGCGTAGCGTCGTGCGTGCGGTGGGCAGGGGCGGGGTCGAACCGCCGACCTTCCGCTTTTCAGGCGGACGCTCGTACCAACTGAGCTACCTGCCCCAACTGGCCCGGCGTCCGCACGAGGTGCGAACACAGGACAAGCCGAGCGGTCCCGACGGGATTTGAACCCGCGACCTTCGCCTTGACAGGGCGACGAGCACTCCGAACTGCTCCACGGGACCTCGTGATGAGGTCGTGCCTCCGGCAGGAGGTGGTACCCCCAGCGGGATTCGAACCCGCGCTACCGCCGTGAAAGGGCGGCGTCCTAGGCCGCTAGACGATGAGGGCTAGCTCCGCCGGAAGCCCGCTCAGCATAGGGGATGGGGTCGTGATGCTCCAAAGCCGGGGCCGTGGACCGACTCAGGCCAGGGCGGCACGCATGGCGGCGGTGAAGGCCGGTGTCGAGCCGCAGCACGAGCCGATCAGATCGATGCCCAGATCGCGCAGCCTCAGGGCGTGCGCGGCCATGTCGTCGACGGACGCGTCGTACACGAACTGGTCTCCGACCAGGTGGGGCAGCCCGGCATTCGACTGACCGATGAGAAGCAGGTCGCCCGTCCGGGCGTCGGCCATGGCGGACATGATCGACTCGAGCTCAGCCAGCCCGCGACCGCAATTCGCGCCGACCGCGTCGACGGAGGCCTCGGCGAGCTCAGACACCGCCTGAGCCGGAGCGACGCCCATCATGGTGTGCAGGTTGGTGTCGAAGCTCAATGTGACGATGACGGGTAGGTCGGGGGCAACCTTCTCGGCGGCGGCCACCGCGGCTTTGACCTCGTTGAGGTCGCTCATCGTCTCGATCAGCACGAGATCGATGCCGCCGGCCACCAGGCCCTGCAGCTGGGCCTCGAATAGGGCCGTCGCCTGCTCTTCGTCCATCGTGCCCATGGGGAACATGAGCTCGCCGGTAGGACCGAGGTCGCCGGCGACGAGGGTGCCGTTCTGCTCGGCGACGTCGTGGGCGATGGCTGCGGCCGCCTCGTTCAGCTCATGGACCCGGTCGCCCAGGTCGTGCATCGCGAGCCGGGGCTCGGTGCCGCCGAAGGTATTGGTGGTGAGGACCCGGGCGCCGGCCTCGGCGTACTCGGTGTGGATCTTCCGGATGACGTCCGGATGCTCGACGTTCCACAGCTCTCCGGCGCCACCGCCTTCCAGCCCGCGCTCCTGGAGCAGGGTTCCCATGCCTCCGTCGAAGAGAACGGGGGAGTCTCCGCCGAGCAGGTCTCGTAGGCGGTTCATGGTGGGCGCTCCGTGATGATCGGGGACGTGAAGAGTCAAGGGTAGTGGGCGACGTTCTACGCTGGCCTGGTGCTCCCCATCGACGCCGCGACCTTCGAGACGTTGGTTGCCGAGGCGCTCGACGGCGTCCCGCCGGAGCTGACGACCTTGATGCAGAACGTCGTCGTGCTCATCGCCAACGAGCCTCCTGCGGGGGAGGAGCGGGATCTGCTCGGGCTCTACGAGGGGATCCCCCTGACCGACCGCGACGGGTTCTACAGCGGGGTGCTGCCGGATCGGATCACCATCTACCGGGGGCCGACGCTGCGCTATGCCCGCGACTGGGATGAGGCGGTGCGAGAGGTGCGGATCACCGTTGTGCACGAGATCGCGCACCACTTCGGCATCGACGACGACCGGCTGCACGCACTCGGCTACGGGTGAGCGGAGCCGACTTCAGTCCGGCGTCCGAGGGGCCGATGCCCAGAGGACGTGTCGGCACCGGCTGACGCATGCCCCGAAGTGATTCGGCCCAAGTTTGGAGTCTGCGTGACCACATCAGTACTGAGCAAAGTCGGAACCGTGCTTGCCCTCGCCGTTGGCGCTGCGACGCTGGTGCCGATCGGAGCCGCCCAGGCGACGACGGGCACCGACCACGTGCTGAGCATCGACTGCGATGCCGACGCGCTGGCCGGCGGTGGCGTGGTTTACGACGTCGCGGTCAGCCCAGGCGACACCATCACGATCGACAACCTCGGTGGCTGTGACGCCGACCTGCCCGACTCCGGGTTCGTCACGACCATCACTCCTCCTGGCACCCCGACCTTCACCTATGGAGTGGTGGACCCGTTGGCGGACGGACACTACGAAGGCGTACTGGGTGACCTCAGCAGCGGCTGGCCGATCGTGATCGGGACCATCGCGCAGCCGACGTCGTGGATCAGCCTCACCGTAGGCGTCACGGTCGTAAAGACGACCCCGACCGTGACCCTCAAGGGTCCGGGCAAGGCGGTCAAGTCGGGCGCCACGGTCGCGCTCAAGGGCTCGGTGCAGATCCCCGTGGGTCGGCGCTCCACGGAGGCGAAGACTCTTGCGGAGTTCCGGGTGAAGCTGTTCAAGAAGACCGACTCGGGGTGGCGTTCGATCGACTCGGCGAAGACCCTGGACGGCTCGTTCTCGTTTGATGCGACCGTCAAGAAGACGACCAAGTACGAGGCGCGCACCGTGGCGACGGACTACTTCACGGTGGGACGCTCCGAGCCGGTTCGCGTCGAGGTCGCCAAGCCCGACCCGAAGCCCGCGCCCAAGGTCGTCGACGTCTCCGTCAGCCGCAAGACGGTGAAGCAGGGCAACAAAGTCGTGGTGTCAGCATCGTGCGGCAAGGCGTGCGCCGGCAAGGATGTGCGCCTGCAGAAGCGGGTGGGTGGCGAGTGGCTCCCCTTCGCCCAGAGCAGGATGAACGACCGCGGGCGCCACAACTTCGGGTGGCACACCGTGACCCTCGGCACCTACAAGATGCGCGTCGTCGTGGCCCGGTACGCCACGTCGAAGACGGTGATGTTCGACGTCGTCCGCTGACTCTGAACCGCTAGGGGTTGACGGTGAGGACAGCCTTGCCGTCGACCTCGCGGTCGAGAAGCGCCTGAACCAGGGGCATCGGGTCGCTCCACGGCCGGGTCCGCGTGACCTGAGGGTCGAGACGTCCTGAGGAGATCAGCGTGAGCATCTTCTCGAGCTGGACCGTGCCCAGGCGTCGACGGTCGACCTCGGTGAACACCAAGAGCCCTTCGATATGGGCTCCGGAGTGGCCGCCGAACCAGTAGGGGTCGATCGCTCCGTCTTCTCCGGACGACCGGCCGTAGGTGACGAGCGTGCCCTCTGGCGCGAGCAGCTCAGAGGCGCGTCGCAGGGACTCACCGCCCACCGACTCAAGAATGAGGTCGAAGCTGCCGGTGGCGGCGTCGATCCCGACGACCACCTCGGACGCGCCAAGCTGCACCAGGCCGGTGCGTCGTTCGGGGCGTCCGATGACGGCCGTGACGGCTGCACCGGCTGCGGACGCCAGCTGAATCGCCAGGCGTCCGACGCCACCGGCGGCACCGGTGACCAGGACCCGGGCTCCCAGCGGCAGCCCGCCCATCTCGAGTGCCCGCCAGGCGGTGAGCCCGGCGATCGGGAGGACCGCTGCTGCGGCGTCCGGGACGTCGTCGGGGATGGCGGCGAGGGCATGCGTAGGGACTGCGACCTGCTCGGCCCAGCCGCGCCCGCCGACAAGTCCGACGACGCGGGTTCCGACAGGAGGACCGGAGCCATCTGCCGCGTGCTGTGCAACGGTGCCGACGACGTCCCAACCAAGAACGGTGCCGGGCTCTTCTTCGGCGAGATGACGCACCTCACCGCGGTTGAGCGACGTCGCCGTGAGTTCTACGAGTGCTTCGCCGGACGCCGGTTGCGGTGGGTCTACCTCACCGAGCTCGAGCCCGGGACCGATCGAGCCGGTGGTGACCAGGGCTTTCATCGTCACCCCCCAGAGTGGGTCTAGAGCCGACTGCCGCAGACCGGCCACGGCGAGCGACCGGAGACCTTGAAGAGCTTCCACGCGCGCTTGGTCTGCTCCCAGTAACCGTAGTCGGTGGGGATTCCCTTGCCGCCCACAGCCCGCCAGGTGGAGATGGAGAACTGGTAGAGACCGTAGAAGCCGGCGGGGTTCACCGCGTTGGGGTTGCCGCCCGACTCGCAGTTGGCAAGTCCTATCCAGTTAGGACCGGTACCAACGCGAACGATGCGACGCTTGGGCTCTTTGACGACGCGAGACTTCACGATGCGCTTGGAGGCGAGGTCACCGTCGACGAAACGCTTCTTGAAGACGACTCGCTTGCGTCCGTTGCGTCCGTCCTTGTAGATGCGCTTGCCGCCGGAACGAACCAGCTTGCTGCGGTCTTTGACGACGTTGCGCTTGATCCGCAGGGTGTCCTTGGGGAAGGCGACGCGGACCTTGTGAACGACCGCGACGCTCTCTTCGCGCACTGTCTCGTCCGCACTGAGCTTGCGTCCGCCGGGGCCATAGACGACGCCATTGTCGTACGAGAAGGCCTCGAGACGGGCGAAAGTGATGTCGTCAACGCTGGGAAGTTCGAGCTCCTTGCGCACCTCGCGAACGGTCGTGCCGACCACCTGGTGCTCCGTCCGCTCGCCGTTCTGACGCACGTAGACGAGCTTGGCTGGCGTCCATGAGACGGTCATGCCGTTCACGATGTCGCTGCCGTAGTTCGGGCTCACGAGGTCTGTGGAGTCGAAGTCGATGGCTTCCTCGGTCAAGAGATCGCGGACCGTGGGTGCGGTGGTGGTGACCGAGGTGGAGATTCCGTCGAGGGTCAAGGTGACCGTCTTGCCGTTCGCGGCGGATGCGGGCGTGGCCGTCGTGACCACTCCGCCGGCGAGGATCGCGGTGCCGAGGGCGGCGATGCCCACGACGCGCAGCGATGCGACGCGTTCCGTCAGGTGCGAGACGAGCATGTAACTCCAGACTTCGAGCGGACCGGGCAGAAGCACAGCGCAACGTGGTGTTGCACTGGGGTCTGCGGGCTTCATCCCGGCTGTCGGCGCCGGCGGGGAATCCCGGCGCAGTGGTCCCTCAGGACCGCGTCCGATGGGACGCACAAGCCATGACACTAACTATGGGCTCGGACGTGTCGCCAACCTGCAGATCTGGCGTCCACAGGGCGGAAACGGGCAAATCGGACACCATCCTGGGATGATGCCGGTTGACTGAGAGATGACTCACAGCCGCACTTGAGCCTGTGGATACCGGGGGTTCAGCGGAGCGTGAGTGACCGCGTACACCCTGTCGATGTGCGGTGTCCTGGGTCGCGGGCGACCCTGGTGCCCCAACACTCTCTGGAGCACTCCCAGTGGCGTACAGCGTTGACTCGATTCCCGACCTGTCCGGCCGTACGGCTGTCGTGACCGGAGCGAACGGTGGTCTGGGGCTGGAGACTGCCAAGGCCTTTGCTGGGAAGGGTGCCGTGGTGGTCATGGCCGCGCGCGACCAGGACAAAGCCGCACGGGCGGCGGACGTGATCACCAGGGCGACGCCGGGGGCGCAGCTCGAGGTTGTGCCGCTGGACCTGGGCTCGCTCGTCTCCGTCCGAGAAGCCACCGAGCAGATTCTGGACAGCCACCAGGTCATCGACATCCTGGTAAACAACGCCGGCGTGATGGCGATGCCGGAGCGGAAGACCGTCGACGGTTTCGAGATGCAGTTCGGCGTGAACCATCTTGGTCACTGGGCATTGACTGCGCTGCTGATGCCCGCCATCGAGACAGCAGACCAGGCCCGGGTCGTCACCGTCACGAGCACGGCTCACCACACGCGGCACGGCGTTGACTCCGCGAACCCACACCAGCGCGGCACCTACACGCCGTGGGCTGCCTACCGCCAGTCCAAGCTCGCCAACTACCACTTCGCGATCGGCCTTCAGCGCGAGTTCGAGTCGGCGGGGGTGAGGGCGGCCAGCCTTCTTGCGCACCCGGGGCTCTCGAACACCGACCTTCAGTCCAGAACAGTGCGAGAGGGAGGTGTGGGGGACTCCGGCCGCTTCTTCGAGACGCTCAGCGCGAGGGTCGGTATGACTGCGGCGAAGGGAGCGATGCCGCAGATCAGGGCGGCCACCGATCCGCGGGCCCGCGGGGGCGAGTTCTACGTGCCTCGTTTCGTCGGCAACGGAGCGGCCGTGCGCCGTCCGATCCTGCGTGCGGGTGCGGACGCAGCCATCGCCACACTGTGGGACGTGTCAGAGCATGAGACCGGCATCGAGCTCAAGGTGTGATCATGCGGGGCCCAGGACGTGGGCTTCGCAGATGCTGCGCGGTTGAGCCTGCTCGGCCCGCGCTAGCCTCTCCTGAGGAGTTCGGAGCGAGCGTCGGCACCATCGGTACTTGTCCTCTTCTCCCGGGCCGCTAGCTCAATTGGCAGAGCTGCGGACTTTTAATCCGTAGGTTCAGGGTTCGAGTCCCTGGCGGCCCACTGTTCACGTGTATTACTTCGCCTGAGTGGTGACATTTCACCTTCGGTTGATCCCGGACAGTGTTCCGGTTGATGGGTTACAGCTACTTCGGTTGATGGGTGACACTCCCGGGATGAGGGAGATGAGCGTGGCTGAGCAGAGGTATGTGGCGGTTCGGGCGGTGCTCGCTGATGGCGAGACCGTGACCGATGTGGCGGCCCGGTTTGGGGTGTCACGGAAGACGATTCATGACTGGTTACGGAAGTACGAAACCGGTGGGATCGAGGGGTTGGTCGACAGGTCGCACCGGCCGCGGTCCTGTCCGCATCAGATGCCAGCGGAGGTGGAGGTTGCGCTGGTCCAGATGCGGCGAGCGCATCCGTCGTGGGGGCCACGCCGGTTGGTGTTCGAGCTGGCGAAGGCGGGGGTGGAGCCGGCACCGAGTGAGTCTGCGGCGTATCGGGCGTTGGCCAGGTTGGGGTTGGTTGATCCTGACACGCGGCGACCGCGGGAGAAGAAGTGGAAGCGGTGGGAACGAGGCGCTGCGATGGAGTTGTGGCAGATGGATGTGGTCGGCGGGTTCCTGCTGGCGGATGGGCGGCGGGTGAAGGCGTTGACCGGCATTGATGACCATTCCAGGTTCTGCGTGTCAGCGTTTCTGATGGTGCGCGAATCGTCCCAGCGGGTCTGTGACGGTTTGGCGCTAGCGTTGCGGACGTATGGGGTTCCGGGTCAGGTGTTGACCGATAACGGGAAGGTGTTCACCGGTCGGTTCAACAGGCCACCGGTGGAGGTGCTGTTCGACCGGGTGTTGCGGGAGAACGGTGTGGAGCATCTGTTGACCCAACCGCGGTCGCCGACTACCACGGGGAAGGTGGAGCGGTTCCACCGCGCGATCCGGACCGAGTTCCGCACCGACCGGATGTTCGCGGATCTGCCCTGTGCGCAAGCTGAGCTGGACGCGTGGGTGGATGAGTACAACCATCGGCGACCGCACCAGTCTTTGGGCATGGAAACCCCGGCGTCTCGGTTCCTGCAGACTGCGTCGGCGCAGATCACACCGATCCGTCCGGTCGTCTCGTCGGGTTCGCGTCCGGCGGCAGCCCGCGGGGACGGTGACTGGGTCGCGCGGCGCGCTTCAGCGGTCGGGGTTGTCACGGTGAACTGGCAACAGGTGTGCCTGGGGATCGCGGCCGCCGGACGCAACATCGATGTCTGGGTCACCGACCAGGTCCTGCAGTTCTACGACGGCGACATCTTGCTTCGAACAGAGAAACGGAGCACCCCTGGACCAGTCCGAAAGAAGCGGGCGTCGATCCCCGGCGGCCGCGAGACACTACGAGCGAGTGGAACCAATCAACCGAACTAGATTCGTAACCCATCAACCGAAGGTGAACAGGCCCACTGTTC
>JAHEKZ010000073.1 GCA_024644435.1 Actinomycetes bacterium
CTCGCGCGGCTATGGCCTGTCGTGCGACAACCTCATCTCCGCCGAGGTGGTCACGGCCGATGGGAACACCGTGACCGCCAGCGAGTCGGAGAACCCCGACCTGTTCTGGGCGCTTCGGGGTGGCGGCGGGAATTTCGGCATTGTCACCGAGTTCACCTTCCGCCTTCACCCGGTCACCGAGATCTATGGCGGACCGATGTTCTTCGAGCTCTCCGATGGACCGGCGATCTTGAGCTACTTCAACGAGTTCATCAAGACCGCCCCCCGCGAGTACGGCGGCTTCCCCGCCTTCCAGATCGCACCACCACTGCCGTTCGTTCCTGAAGGCCGGGTGGGTGAGCCGTTCATTGCGCTCGTGTCCTGCTGGACCGGCTCGGCCAACGACGGCGAGAAGATCCTTCAGGGCTTCCGAGATATCGCAACGCCAGTCGCGGAGCACGTGGGCACGATGCCGTACGCCGACCTCAACGGCGCCTTCGACGCACTCGTCCCCCGGGGTCTCCAGCACTACTGGAAAGCGGAGTTTGTCGGCGACCTCACCCCGGAAGCCATCGCTCTGCACATGGAGCACGGTTCACGAGTGCCCGTCGTGAACTCGACGGTGCACTTCTATCCCATCAACGGCGCCTGCCACGACGTCGCCGCGGACGCGACGGCGTTCGGACACCGAGATGCCACCTACGCCGTCGTGATTGCGGGCATGTGGCCAGATCCCGCTGACAACGAGGCACACACGAAGTGGGTGAAGGACTACGACGCTGCCATCGCCCCACTGTCACAGGGCGGCGGTTACATCAACTTTGCCTCTGCCGACGACCAGTCAAAGGTGGCTGCCAACTACGGTGCCAACTACTCGCGCCTGCTCGAGGTCAAGCGTCGCTACGACCCCGACAACCTGTTCCACCTCAACCAGAACATTCAGCCCTGACCAAGGGCGACGTGATGAGTGGGGTGGAGTGCACCGCACGCCACCCCACTCATCACGCAACGACCTCGATCACGGCCCCTTCCCGGGCGACGTCCACCGGGAAGGGCGCATCCAGGCTTTCGTCGATCGCGTCCAGCTGAGTATCCGTCCGCCCGGGACCGTGGTGAAAGAGCAGCAGACGACGAGCCTCGAGCCGCCTGGCGAGCTCGATCGCGTCATCCACAGTGGAGTGCCCATACGCGTCGGCGAGGGCCCGCTCCGGATCCAAGAACTGAGCATCGTGGATGAGCAGGTCGACACCACGGATGAGCGCTGCCAACCCGTCCGTCACCGCTCCTGCTGCGACGTGGTCCGGTAGGTACGCGACGTCGACGACCCCGTCCGACACCCGGTAGCCGAACGTGCGGCCGCCCTTGTGCCTAATCTCGGCCGCCGTCACCGAGTAACCCTCGATCGAGTGCACCCCGGGCTCGAGTGCCTCAAACGACCAGTCGCCGAGCAGTCCCCCGGGGGTAATCGGAAATGCCGGAGGGGCCATCGACTGCGCCAACAGCTGTTCGCCGGAGAGCCCCTGTTGGGCTGGGAGGAAGAGCTGGACCTTCGCGTCCGGGTTGTCTCCGGACACGAAGAACGGGATCCCCTGCACGTGGTCCCAGTGGAGGTGGCTCAGCAGGATCGAACCCTGAAACGGCCGGAACGACCAGTGGGCACTGAGGTTTCTGAGGCCCGTGCCGGCGTCGAGCACGAGTGCCGGCGCTTCACCGGCCCGATGACTGACCCCGACACACGAGGTGTGCCCGCCGTACCGGACGAAATCGGCGCCGGGGGCCGGCGTCGACCCGCGAACTCCCAGCATCGTCAGGTGCACTACTTCACCCCAAACGCTCCCCGCGGTCCGCCTGGGTCACGACTCCAGCGAGGCTTCGAGTGATCGGATCCGAGCCGTGAGCGTGCCGAGGAGGGATCGAGCGATTCCGGGATACTCGTCCAACAGCTCTGAGAAGACCAAGGGTGACACCGTGAACGTCTTGGTGCCGTCTGGCCCCGCAACCACGGTGGCCGATCGAGGCGCGCCATCGATCAGGGACATCTCTCCGAAGTAGTCCCCCTCACTCACAGTGCCCCTCGGCACATCGTTGACGTGGACGGAGGCCGACCCCTCCAGCACGAGCTGCAGCCCGGAGTCCTTGCTTCCCTGCTCCACGATGACGCGGCCCGCTTTGAAGGTGAATCCGGCGCCTCGCTGCACGAGCTCGTCGACCGCCTTCTCCGGCAGATCGCTGAGGAGCTCGACTCGGACGATCGCTTCCTTCGGACGCATGGATCTCTCCTGACAGATCGGGCAACGGTCACCGGTCACCGGTCCGCACAAACTAGCAGCGTTCGGCGGGTCTACTCGCTATCCGGACGCGAGTGAATCGACGTCGTGGTGCGCCCGCCAGGAGTCGAGCACGGCTACCCAACCCGTCGCACCGATCTGGTGATACACGTCTCGTGCGTGATCCAGGGCGAGTCTCCCCTCGGCCGCACGGCCCTGGTCGACCAGCCAGCGCCCCAGGTCTTCCTCAGCCCTGGCACTCAAGCCGATCGCTCCGAAGTCCGCCAGTGCGACCACCCCCGCGCGCAGGTCCGCCTCAACCCTCGTCGGATCGTCGCCCCGCATGGCCCCAACAACTCCCCTGAGGTTGAGAAGGTGCGCCGCGACAGCCGGTGAGACGATCCCCGAAGCCGCGTCCGCCACCGGCTCGAGGAGTGTCTGGGCGAGATCAAGCTGGTTCGCAGCAACTGCCGCGCGCACCAAGAGTGGCCAGAAGTTCATGAAGTCATCGTCGAGACCCATGGCCGCTAGGGAGTGGTCCAGAGTTTCCTTGGTCAGGGCCGCTGCTCCCTCGTCATCGCCCATTGCCATCTTGGTCAGCACCTCCAGACAGCCAACGGCGGCGAGGTCCCACGACTGTCCGGCTCCGTCCAAGCCTGGGAGCGGAGGGAGTTGCTCGCCCTTGGCTTCGGCGAGGCGTGCTTCGACCCATCCCAACAGGATCTTGATGGAGGGCACGTTGACCAGGCCCTTGGCCTCGGTGAGTACTGCCTCCGACTCTGCCAGTTTCCCAGCGTTCCAGAGGGCACACGTCAAGTTTCCGTACGACCAGTCAAGCATCCCGGAGATGCCAGACCGTCGAGCTACGGTCACCGCCTCCTTGAAGGTTGACAACGCCGACGGCAGATCCCGGCTCATCTCCAGCGTGCCGACGTTCACCAGGGCGTTGGCCAGCACTGCGGGGAGGTCGTGCGCCCGCGCTATGTCGGCTGCCATTTCGGTGAGTCCACGTGCGGCGTTGGGTGCGCCGATGGCCTGGTAGCGCGTGCCCAGACCGATCATGGCTCGCCCCAGCTCCTCGGCGCTGCCGACGGACTCAGCGAGGAGGACATGACGTTCCAAGTACTCGGAAGCAGTGGTGATGTCGCCGTGCGGGAACTGGCCGTGCGGCGAGATATGGGCGTTTGCCAGCGGCCGGGCCATCCGCAGCAAGGCATCCTCCGCGCCCCGGGTCTCGTCGAGTGCACGCCACCGCGGCTCAGCGATCTCGATCACCTGCTCGGGGTCGCCGACGAACGTCAGACACTCGCACAGCCGTCCCGCGGCGATACCCGCATCGATGGGCCGCGAGAGCGAGTCGTAGAGATCCATGGAACGACGTGCCTCGCTGACCCCGACTTCGTAGGAACCAGCGCCGAGCGATGCTTCAGCCGCGCGCAGCTGCAGCCTCGCTTGCTCCGAAACCTGAACCGTGCGCTTCAGAGCGGCCAGGTAGAGCCGATGGGCCTCCTCGGGAGAACCAAGGGCCGTTGAGCGCTCCGCAGCACGGACGAGGAGCGTCACAGCGCGCGCCTCAAGCTCCTCCGTATCAGTCTCCTCGCTACTCGAGATATCGACTGCGTCGAGCAGATGCTGAGCAATGACGACGGCAAGGTCGCCCCCAGGATCGGGCTGCTCCGTCAGGTAGTCGGCGGCGGCGAGGTGGCGCTGTTTGCGGTCACGGCGCGACAAGGTGGCATAGGCGATCTGTCGAACAACTGACTGGACGAACCGGAACTGCCCGCGCTCCGACGAAAATCGGTCTTGCTGAAGCGCGATGATCTGCTTTTGCTGGAGCGAGGTCAGGGCACTGTCAAGATCTGTGGTGTCCGGAGTGACAGCGGACAGGCCCTCGCGGGTGAACGAGAGTCCGAGGACGCTGGCGTCTGCCACCGTCCGCCGCTCCCCCGGGCTCAGTGCATCCAACCGAGCCGCGACGAGTGCCTGGAGCGAAGCCGGAGCACCGACATCGTCCAGGTCGAGTACTACATTCTCCGCCAGGACGTACTGGCCACCGCGCGGCACGACCGCATCTCGGTCGATCAAGGCGCGCACGGTTTCCACCGCGAAGAGTGGCACGCCTTCAGCGCGGGCAACGAGAGCGTTTCGAGCGCTGTCCGGTAGTCCCACCACCAGCGCGTCAACCAGACCCGACATCGCCGAGTCGTCGAGCGGGTCAAGGCGCACCACTGCCGAACGTCGACCTCCGAGCTGGGGACGCCGATCCAGAAGCTCGGGCCGCGCGAGCGCGACGACGAAAATGGGCGCCTGGGCTGTGCCGAGCATGTGGTCGAGGAAGTCCAGTAGGCCGTCGTCGGCGTACTGGGCATCGTCGATCACCAGCACGACGGCGTTGCCGTCCTCACTTAGCCGCTCAAGAAACGAGGTCCACGCAGCAAACAGGTCCAGCTTGGCGAACCCGCCAGCGCCACCAGCACCGACCAAGGCCCCCATGCGGGGGCGCAGCCAGTCACGCTCCTCCTCATCGGGAACGAACTCGGCGAGCGCCACTTCCAGGCGCTCCACGACCTCGTCGCCGCTATCAGCCTCGGTGAGTCCGAGCCGGGTTCTGACCGCCTCGGCGAGCGCCCAGAACGCGACCCCGTCACCGTACGAGAGGCACCGCCCGCGATGCCACCGAATCGTTGCGGTGAGGCCATCGGCGTACTTCTCGAACTCCCAGACCAGACGTGACTTGCCGACGCCCGGGTCACCATCGACAACCACGAGTCGCGGATGGCGTGACTCCTGCGTTGAGTGGAAGAGTTCCTTGAGGAGGCGGAGCTCGCGGTCTCGCCCGGTGAGTGGGGCTTCCAACCCGTCGACGCGCTGACCGCCCCCCAGGTCGCCCACCACTGTCTTGGCATGCCACAGTCGGGCCGCCTCCGCCTTGCCCTTCATTCGGTGCTCGCCGGCGTCTTCGTAGGCGATGGCTGCGGCCGTCAGCGATCGGGTCGACTCATCGACCCACACCTGGTGTGGGTCAGCAGTCGCCTGCACCCGAGCCGCGGTGTTGACGGCGTCGCCTGCAACCATTCCCTCGCCGGTGGCTCCTAGGGTCACGGCCACTTCGCCCGTCACAACTCCCACTCGGAGGGCCAGGTCGGGAGCACCGATTTCATGGCCCATGGCCTGAATCGCCTGCACAAGCTCGAGTGCTGCGCGCACAGCCCGCTCGGCGTCGTCCTCTCGGGATATCGGAACACCCCAGATTGCCATCACCGCGTCGCCGATGAATTTCTCCACGGTCCCGCCGTACCGGTCTATCACCGTTCGACACTCGGCGAAGTAACGGGACAGGAGCTCTCGCACGTCCTCTGCGTCGCGCGTTTCTGACAGTGGAGTAAACCCCACCAGATCGGCGAACAGGACCGAGGTCAGTCTCCGCTCTGCGACCGGCGCGCTGGGAGTCTCGGCCCCCCTTCCGGACAAGGGTTGACCGCACTCACCGCAGAAGCGGCCACCGGCGACCGCCACCACGCCACACGAAGGGCAGACGCGCGGGGACGACGGGGACCCGCACTCCTGGCAGAACTTCGCCGCGTCCGGAACGTCGGCGGAGCACTGAGCGCAACGCGGCACGTCGTCACCTCCCAGGGTTAGATCATCCGCTGAGGCCGGCGAGAAGAGGCCTCGACGTCTGCCTGACGATAGCCGTTCAGCGCCGTCTGAGCCCACCTCCGCGACAAGGTCGATTAACAGAGTCTGACGTCGCGTAAACCTTCCGGGCCGTTCAATCGACTGTAGGGCGTGACGGGGAAATCCGTCGTCGGCAGTGAGTCCGAGATCAGGAGGAACCCCATGACCGCTCTGCGTTCCCACCGAACCAAGACCCTATGGATGGCCGCCCTCGTAAGCGTCACCCTGACCTCGCTGTTGGCAGCCAGCACGGCAGCCAACGGAGCCACCGCCGCCAAAGGCGATACCTACTACACGCCGCCGACGCCATATCACAACATCGGCAACTACGACCCTGGGTGCAGCAACGTCAACGTCAAGGCGCACTACGACTACGAGGGGGTCTACTCCGACAAGAACGCGACTGGCACCCATGGACAGGCCTTCTTCCACAAAGACGAAACCACCTACACCCAGACCTGGAAACTGAGAAGTACCGGCGAAGTTCTTCTCACGCAGTCAGGGAACGTGGTGTTCGAGGAGATCAAGGCGACTTTCGTCCCGAAGTCAGAGGTGCCCAAGAGGCTCATCCCGAAGAAGGGGCTGGTGGGTCCGGTCTACCGGTTCACGGCGACACAGACCGGCGATGAGACCGTGCGTGACGCCGACGGCAAGACACTCGTTGCCAGCTACGGCACCGTCACGTTCAAGCAGCTCTTTGACACGAAGGGCGACTCCAAGCCAGGCGGCCGGGAACTGAGCCTCCGCGTCGCGAACGTGAGCGGACCGCACCCGCCCATGAATCTGTGCAAACTGTCGAGCCAGATCGTCTCCTAAGAAGTCCATCGGACACGAGAGACTTTCGTCAAAGACGGGACACCTCTGGCTAGCCGCGCCTATCGTATGGCCGACTGCAATCATCTCGGGAGGACCCATGCGTCGGCTGCTCGTCACCGTCATCGCCACTCTTAGCGCACTCCTGCTTGCCGTCGGAGTCGCGGGAGCCGCGTCGCAGACCGTCGCTGGCGACAAGTACGGGGGCAAGCTGGGTGACATTAAGAAGATCGTTGCCAGCAACGGCAAGAGTGCCGTTTCTACCAAAGTCTTCGGACTCGGGAAGCCCTGCGGGGGAGCTAAGTTCCTCTCGGTGAAGGTCCAGAACAAGCGCGGCAAGACTCTCTACGCGGGCGAAGCTGGTTGCTTCTCAGGTCCGGACGGCCTCGTTTGGGATGCGTACATGATCGACAAGAGCGACGCCCTCGTGAAGTGCGGCAAGTTCACCGTGAACCGCATCAAGTCCAACGGCGCCTACAAGGT
>JAHEKZ010000031.1 GCA_024644435.1 Actinomycetes bacterium
GAGTGCGCGTCCGGCGACGAGGTCGGGCAGCCAACGATCGCGCTGTGCATCACTGCCGAAGGTCAGGATCGGGTTGATCCCCAGCCCGACGCCGGCCGACAAAGTGATACCCACGGACTGGTCGGCATACCCGAGCTCTTCGATCGCGATGCACAGTGACGTGAAGTCGGCCGCGGCGCCGCCATAGCGCTCGGGGGCGGTGAGGCCGAAGAGCCCGAGGTCGCCGAGCATCGGGACCAGGTGCGCCGGGAAGGTGTGGGTGCGGTCCCACTCCGCCGAGTAAGGGGCGATCTCCGCCGTTGCGAACTCTTTGACGAGCTGACGCAGCGACTCGTGCTCGCTGCTGAAATCCACGCTCATTCCGTCGCCTCCCCAGGCTCGTGGCCTTGTGGGCCGTCCGGCTGGCTTGCTCATCCATGCTTGACGTTTACGTCAACGTCAATCAGGCTAACCCCATGACCCCCACCGCTGGCAAGACTCTGAACCGGGAATCTTCGGATGCCCGGCAACAGTGGTCAATCAGCGACCTGGCTGCCGAGCTGCAGGTGACCCCCCGCACTCTGCGGTTCTACGAGGCAGAAGGCCTGATCGAACCGATCCGTGGGCCTGGCGGTTCGCGCACCTACACGCGCCGAGACAGAGCCAGAATGCAGCTGATTCTGCGCGGCAAGCGATTCGGCATGACGCTGACCGAGATCGCCGAGATCATCGACATGTACGACGGTGCGGAGTCGAGCAAGGTGCGGCAGCTCGAACGCGTGGTCGAGCGAGTCACTGAGATCACGGCCGAGCTGATCGAACGCCAGGACGACATCGCCCGCACGCTGAATGAGCTGGATGACGTGTCACAGCAATGCCAGACAAAGCTCCGGCAACTGCGGACGCGCACCTGATCGAAGAGAACGGAGGACGTAGATGAGCGAGGAGTCGCTACCAGTCGTCGAGCAGCGGGGACTTTGGTACGAGGAGCTGGAGGTCGGCGTCCGCTACCGCCACTCCCCCGGTCGCACGATCAGCGAGGCCGACAACACCTTGTTCAGCGCGCTCACGATGAACCAGCAGGCGCTGCATGTTGACGACGTCTACTCCGCCGAGCAGGAGTTTGGCGAACGACTGGTGAACAGCATGATGACGCTCGCGATGGTGGTCGGGCTCTCGGTGAACCAGCTCACGCAGGGGACGATGGTCGCCAACCTCGGGTTCAGTGAGGTGAAGTTCCCTGCACCCCTCAGACACGGCGACACCCTGCGGGCCGAAACGGTGGTGGTCGACAAGAGACTGTCCAACAGCCGGCCCGGGCAAGGGGTCGTGACGTTGAAGCACGTCGGCCGCAACCAACGAGGTGACGTGGTCGTCGAGGCGACACGGATGACGCTGTGGCGGATGGAACCACGATGAAGCCACTCACGCCGGAGTCAGGGCCCGCCTACCTGTTCTGCCCCGCCGATAGGCCGGACCGTTATCACAAGGCCCAGGACCGTGCGGACTTCGTGATCCTCGACCTCGAAGACGCAGTCGCGCCGGCCGACAAGGTGGCTGCTCGCGAGGCGCTGGCCAACAACCCCATCGACCCCGACAACGTGATCGTGCGGATCAACGCCCTCACGTCGCCGCACAGTGTGGAGGATCTCGACGTTCTGATCTCGCTGAAGTACCGCCGCATCATGGTGCCGAAGGCCGAGGACGCCGACGCCATCGGGAACTTGACGGGATTTGAAGTCATCGCGCTGTGCGAAACCGCTCGAGGAGTCCTGGCAGCGCCTGAGATTGCGTCGGCGCCCACGGTGGTCGGACTCATGTGGGGGGCAGAGGACCTGATCGTGTCGCTGGGTGGTAGATCGAGCCGACATGAAGACGGTTCGTATCGGGACGTCGCACGACAAGCCAGGTCTCTCGTCTTACTCGCAGCCCGAGCACACGACAAAGCCGCAATAGACGCCGTCGTCCTCGACTTCAGCGACGACGAGATACTCACCCGCGAATCGATTGATGCCGCGTCATCTGGTTTCACGGGGAAGGCCTGCATCCATCCGAAGCAGGTTCCGGCCGTGCGCCGTTCATGGCAACCCACTCACGACCAACTCACGAGGGCACGGAGTGTGATGGCTGCATCCCGCGGTGATGGCGCCCAAATGCTCGACGGTCGCATGATCGATGCTCCTCTACTGCGGCAGGCGGAAACGATTCTGCGAGCAGCGCAACCGGTGGTTGGCGACTGATTGTTGACGTCGTCTCGACGACCGAACCCCCGCTCCGTGGCCTCTGCAACATCCCCTTCGAATCACGAAGACCACCCAGCACGTGGACACGACCGTCTGGCAACCTCGCCCAGCACAAGGTGCCCTCCAGGAAAGATCTTGCCCCGTCAGTCGACGGGGAGAGAGCGGCTACTCAGCGCGGTAAGTCGTGGAGGCAGCACGCGCCAAGTACACGTCGCCGATCGGGCTGACGGTGGGGCGCGGCAGTCCGGCGTCCGCCATCAGTCCGAACAGCTCGGGGCTGGACGAGAAGCCCTCGAAATCCTCTTGCGATGGACAGGAGTCGATCAGGCTGATGCCGTCCCCGTTCCGCACGCAGATGTGGAACGAGATGTTCGCATCCGGCACCTGCTTCATGAACCTGTCATAGGCCACCAACAGTGCGTCCGGATCACCGGTGAAGTCGTATCTTCCCAGGAACATGGCCCGCCTCCTTGCTCACCTACCACCATGGCCCGCCGTGGCAGGCGCGTCAACGTCGACTGCTACCGACGGTGGTGGTGCTGCACTGCCTGCCACACCTGACGCAGGCCCATCATCATGAGAAACGCCCAGATTCCGGCGCCACCGAGCACGAAGGGATCGAAGGTGAAGATCCCCGCCACGGCGAGGAAGAGGAACGGGACGATCAGCGCGAACGTCGAGACCACGCGGCCCACCGGGCCAAACGTCGTATCGCTCTTAGCCCAGCGAGAAGCCTTGGGCTGCGGCGCCTGCCCGATGGCCATCGACGGACTCGGCAGACCCATGCGGGACGCAGCCAGCGGCGCGGCCGCAGCAGGAGACGGCGTCACACTCTGGCCCGGTAGGGGCGCAAAGAAGTCGAACTCGCCGTCCATGGGCGTCGTCATGGTTGAACTATCGACCAGAGCTCACGGCACCTTGATCTACGCTGCACACGAGTAGCGGCACTCCCCTACGACGGCCAGTAGGCGGTGACCTTCGCCTCTGCCCTGCCCTGCTCACCCCAGCGAGACTAGATGTGGCGGGAAATCCCACTAGGGCGCGACAGGGGGTCGTCTCATGGCGATCATCACACCACTTCAGGTTCCGACGCCGAGCGATCAGAACCGCGACATCTACCGTGCGCCGGCAACGCCACGGCGCGCCCACACGCGCCGCACACACACGCTGGGTCTCGCGATCGACATCACCCTTGGGGTCATCGTCGTCATCGCTCTGCTCTTCATGCTCTTCTGACCACAGGTCCCTCCACCCGGTGATACGTTCCTCCCCTCAGAACGGGGGACCATGCATCGTGTGGGCATGGCATCGCTGCTGATCGCGGCTGGCCTGACACTCATCGCGAGCTGTACCGGCTCGCCCGAGGCTTCCTCGACGACGCCTGAGCCATCAACATCACGGACGTCCACGTCGACGTCGGCAAGCCCAGGGTCGGCGAGCCCTTCCGCGGCGGGCAATCCGACAACCGACTCCTCGGCCGCGGAGGCGCAAGACCTTCTCGATGGCGCCGTTGCTGCCATGCTCAGGCAGGACTCGGTGGGGTTCACCAGTGATGCCCAGAACGTCATCTATGGTGACGCCACGCGGGCTACCGCCACCGGCGTTTGGACGCGGAAGCCCCTCGCCTGGAGTGCCACGACGAAGTACAACGGACTGATCGCCGAGACGACACTGATCGGCGGCGACGCCACGGTGGATTGGATCTATGTCGCATCCCAGCCGCGGCGGGTCTGGTACCGATTCACACCCAAGGGAGAGAAGCCGGGTATCTGGCTCGCACCGCCCGCCTACGGCGTCCGGCCCGGGGTGTCACGCGATGCGCTGACCACCCCGCCGGCGATCGACCTGGTCAGACGCGTCACGGCTGCCGGTGCCTCCCTCAACGGTGACACAGTTGCCATCGCGGGGACCATCCCGACGCCGGCAGCCCTCTCCGAGCTAGGGCTTCAAGGGCACATGAATGACCTGGGGTACGCCGAACGCCTCTCCAAGAGCCGCACCCGCGTACTCGTCACCATCGGAAGCGACGGCCTGCCGGCGAACCTGGAGTTCTCCGGCGACGGAATCCAGGCAGCCGACCTCGACCTGCCCGACTACGTCCTTGAGGAGTTTGCCGGCGGCCACTACCTCGCCGAGTACGGCAAGGCCAACCTCAACGGCCCGATCAAGGCTCCGAAGCCGACCCCGTAGCCGGCTCAGCAGCCGATGTCGACCCAGTGCGGTTTGCGTCCCACCCGCACGTTGTTGGCGCGCGCCAGCTTGCGCATCTGTTTCCGATAGCGGTGCATCGTGCGGTGTGAGAAGTCGGTGTGGGTCTGGCAGCGCCACGACTTGTAGCGCTCGTACCGCAGCGGGCTCAGCAGGCTCTCACCGTGGCCAATGACGTTGCGCACCGCAATGTTGTACTTGGCCATCAACCACAGGGTGAGCCGGAACGACGCCTTCCGCTGCCGGTCGCGGCTCATCACCATGTGGTCGGACGTACCGACATGCTCGATGCCGATCGCGGTGTTGTTCAGCCCGATGACGTGCCGGCATCGCAGCTCCAGCGGGACCGTGCGGTAGATCCGCCCACGCCCATCGATGATGAAGTGCGTGCAGATCCCCGGCGACTCATCTCGGTTCAGGCCGTTGTTGGCCATGGTCCACCACGCGCTCATCATCGTGGGGCCATCGGTGTAGTGCTCCACGATGACCCGCGGCTTCTTCAAGAGGTATCCACGTGTGCCGTAGTGCCGCTTGGAGTAGCGAGCCATCTGCATCTTGCGCTTGTGGTGGAACGGGATCAGCTTCCGGATCATCTTGGGTTGCAGTGAGGCCACACTGGACGCACGCGCGCTGACCTGCTGGCCTTCAGCCGGCGGACGCGCATCGGCAACACCCCACGAGCTGGTGAACAACAGGGCACCCACCGCCAAAGCGGCCGTCGCCTTCCCGAGCGGGCCGGGTAACAGTGAGCGGGTGCGGGTTGGCTGCTGCATGTCGCCGAGGCTACCTCGACCCGTACGGCCGTCGACCAAAGCGACTCACCGTGGCAGAGTCACCCCATGCGCATCCTGGTGACCGGTGGCCTGGGGTTTATCGGTCGACGTGTGGTGCTGTCCGCGCTCGAGGGCCTGCACACCGTCCGCCTGCTCGACCGGGTGCCCACACTGCCGAGCAACTCACCCGTTGAGGTCGTGGAAGGCAACGTCACCAACCCCGAAGCCGTCGACGTCGCTCTGGAAGATATCGACGTGGTCTGCCATCAGGCGGCCAAGGTGGGGCTGGGCGTTGATATGCAGGACATGCCCGAGTACGTGGCCGACAACGACTACGGCACGGCGGTGCTGCTGGCGGGGATGGCCCGACACGGCATTGATCGGCTCGTGCTGGCGTCATCGATGGTGATCTACGGCGAAGGCCGGTACGACTGCGCCGAGCACGGACGCCAGCCCGCCCCGCCCCGCACCGCCGAGGCACTGTCGGCAGGCCAGTTCGACCCCACCTGTCCGGTCTGCAATGAACCGTTGACCCCGGGCCTGGTCGACGAGGACTCCCCCTTCGACCCACGTAACGCCTACGCCTCATCGAAGATCGCCCAAGAGCACCTCACCACCACCTGGGCACACCAGACCGGCGGACGAGCGATCGCCCTGCGATACCACAATGTCTACGGCCCAGGCATGCCACGCGATACGCCGTATGCGGGGGTAGCCAGCATCTTTCGGTCTGGGCTCATCCGGGGCGAGGCTCCAACCGTCTTTGAGGACGGCCAGCAGCGACGCGACTTCGTGCACGTCGACGACGTTGCCAGAGCGAACATCGCGTCGATCAACGCTGTGACGCGTGACACGACCGTCCCCTTTCAGGCGTTCAATGTCGGGTCAGGAGAGGTCCGCACCGTGCACGACATGGCGTCCGCCCTGGCCGATGCCCTCGACGGCCCAGCCCCTGTAGTCACCGGTCAGTACCGGCTCGGCGACGTCCGCCACATCACTGCCGACTCGTCTCTGCTTCGGCGCGAGCTGGGATGGCGGCCCGAGATCTCGTTCGCTGATGGGATGCGCGAGCTCGCCGTCGAGTCGACCCAGGGCTGAGACGCCGCTCACCACGGCGTCAGGACGAGCCACTGCACGCCCAGGACGACGGCCGCCTGAGCAGCCAACCACCACCGGGCCCGACGCAACGGGATCGCGACGACCGCCAGCAGCACCCAGACACCGAACGGCAGCCAGATTCGCTCGACCTCGCCTTTGCTGAGGCCTCCGAGCGTTGCGATCATCGCCGCTCCCAGCCCGGACGCGGCCACGAGCGCGAGGGTGTTGTGCCGGTCCCTCACCCAGCCGAGCCGCCAGACAGGTGACGGCTCTATCGAGGTCAGCCGTAGCCCCGCCAGTGCCCGCCGCACCCCGACAACTGCCGCCGGTCCGACCGCAAGCGCAAACGCGGCAAGGTTCGCCCACACCCAGTACGAGTAGAGCCGGACGCCACCGAGCCCATCGGCGTAGCGCACCACCACCAGCTGATATCCCTCGTACCAGTTGAAACCAGCGAGGGTCACCACGGCCACCACCACGACCAGACCTGATGCCGTCGCCGCCGCCAGCCGCCAGGTGCCGCGCGTTACCAGCACAACCGCGGCAATGCCGAGCACCAGGACCATGCCGTACGAGAGGTAGAGGCTCGCTCCCAGCACCAGCCCACTCACCGCGGCCAGCGGCCACCCGCCACGAGCACAGGCCAACGCCACCAGAGCAACACCCCAGGCGCTGAGGCCCAAGATCAGGGCGTCCCCCGAAACCCCCACCCACACCGCACCTGGCATGAGGGCGGCGAAGGGAGCCATCCGGCGTCCAGCACCTTCATCTACCAACGCCCTGGCCGCCACCACCGAGGCAGCAGCCGCCGACGCGCCCACGAGCACCAGCAGCAAAGCGGCCGGTCCGGGTCCGTCCAGACCCAGCCGGTCCAGCCCGACGAACGGCGCCAAGATTCCCGGCGGATGCCCCGCCACGTGGGTCGGCCATCGGTCGGCAACGTCACCTGGGATGCGGTCGGCGAAGCCCGAGAGCAGGTCACTCCAGCCACTCACCTGAGGCACGGCTGCCAGGTAGTCGTACTTGCTCGAGAGCCGGTCGGCGAAGGCCTCGTGCCACGGGTCGACGGACGCCACCACGACGACCCAGATCGTGGCTGACAGCCAGGTCAGCCACGGCAGGAACCGCCACCGAACTGTGGCTGCCACTCGAGGCCCATACGCCACCACGAGAACGGCGACCAGCACGGCCAGCATCGCCGGCGCCGACCATCGAGGCAGCCACTGCCCCTGCAGCGGGGGCGCGCCGGCATGGATCTGGTCGACGCCCTGCTCCAGCCGGCGGCCCACCACAGCGGCCAGCCATACGAGGCCCCCGACCAGGGCTACCGCCAGAAGATCCCAGAGGTCGGGCCGACTCAGCCGGGTGCGCTCCTGCACCGTCCCAGGATGGGGACTCGACGGAGGGGCCTTGGACACCTGGTCATCTAAGCGCAGGTCCCGCCGTCGAACGGCACACCGACCGGTGATGGGCAGCCTGTAAGCAGCCCGTAATCGGATCCGCCGGGCAGGGCCGGCCAGGATGCGCCACTGTAGGCGTGTGTTCGACGTCGTCCTGCCGGCTCTCAACGAAGCGGCCGCCCTGCCCCCGCTTCTCGCTGCCTTCCCCGACGGCTTTCGTGCCATCGTCGTCGACAACGGCAGCACCGACGGAACTCCGGACGTCGCGCGGGCCCATCACGCCTCTGTGGTCGTCGAACCGAGCCCTGGTTACGGCGCCGCTGTTCATACCGGCGTCGAGACCGCGACGTCAGACATCGTCGCGGTCATGGACGCCGATGGCTCGCTAGACCCCGCCGCCCTACCGGCGCTGGTGCAGCTGGTTGCCGACGGTGATGCCGACCTCGTGATGGGTCGACGCTGTCCCACCAGTGCGGCCGCATGGCCGTGGCACGCCCGATGGGGCAACCGCTTCTTGGCGCTTCAGCTCAACCGCAAGCTCGGCACGTCTTTGGCCGACATCGGGCCCGTGCGTGTGTTCCGGCGCGCGGACTACCTCGCCCTCGGCATCGAGGACCGTCGGTTCGGCTACCCGTTCGAGACCGTCGTCCGTGCGGCGAACGCGGGATGGCGCATCCGCGAGGTCGACGTCCTCTACGCTCCGCGCGCGGCCGGCACGACGTCGAAGGTCACGGGCTCGGCGCGGGGCACCTACCGTGCGGTACGCGACTTCTACCGGGTGCTGCCATGACGGACTTCACCGTGCTGATCGTCGCCAAGGCCCCGGTCGCGGGTCTGGCCAAGACCCGGCTCTGTCCCCCACTCACCCATGCCGGCGCCGCCGACGTCGCCGCTGCCGCTCTGCTCGACACGCTCGAGGTTGCCGAGCTGGCCGTCGGCGGCGATCGAAGCCGCATCGTCGTCTCGTTCACGGGTGCACTCGGCGACGCCGCCAGGACCCGTGAGCTGACCCGCGCGTGCTCCGGCTGCCACGTCACCGCGCAACGGGGAGCCACCTTCGGGGAGCGGCTCGCCAACGCCCACCACGATGCCGCCGTGCTCGGAACCGGCGCGCCAGTCGTTCAGATCGGCATGGACACACCACATGCCGACCCCGCCACCCTGGTCGAGGCTGCCGCCGTCGTCTCCCAGCCACGCGTCGGAGTCATCGGGCACGCCACCGACGGTGGCTGGTGGCTGCTCGGGCTGCCCAGTCCACTGGGCGCTCAGGCTCTGGCGGACGTCCCGATGTCGCGTCCCGACACGGGCTTCCTGACCCGCGCGGCACTCGCGTCACACGGAGTCGAGCTCGCTGCCGTCGCTCCTCTCACCGATGTCGACACGTGGGATGACGCACTCGCAGTGGCATCGACCCACCCCAGCTCACGGTTCGCCGACGCCGTTCGACGACACGGCGCGAGTGCCGGGGCGACCGCATGAGCGCCATGGCCGCCTACGAGTCGGTGCTGCGGTCCGGAGGCGACTTCTGGGTGCGCCGCCCCGATGGGCAGCTGCTCTCACTCCCGGTACAGCGTTGGCTGAGCGACGCCGACCCGTGCGACGGCGCCATGCTCGACCTTTGTGGCGGCGCGACACTTGACGTCGGGTGCGGGCCAGGCCGACTCACGCGGGCGCTTGCAGACCGAGGCGTCGAGGCGCTCGGAATCGACCTGTCGGCGGAGGCGGTACGTCTGGCCCGGTCGCGAGGTGTCAGGGCGCTGCAGGCCGATGTCTTCGACCCGCTGCCCGGTGAGGGGTCGTGGGCGAGTGTCCTGCTCGCCGACGGGAACATCGGCATCGGAGGCGACCCGGTTGCCCTGCTTCAGCGTTGCCTAACGCTCCTGGCCGCCAATGGCTCTGTCGTCGTGGAGGTCGAGCCTCCGGGTTCGGGCGTCACGCGCGGCCGAGTCCACGTGGCCACCAACGGACTGCACGGGTGGATGCCGTGGGCATCGGTTGCCGCCGACTGGCTTCCCGGCGTCGCTGAGGACGCGGGCCTGGTGGTGCGCAGGTCAGTAGTGACGCCTTCCCATCGACATATCGCCGAGCTGGCGCGGGCGGTGGGTTCAGCGTGACGGGACGCCGGCGGTTGAGCATTCCTCCGCACGAGGAAGAGCTGACCGGCCCGCTGCACGACGAACGAGTCGCAGCTCGCCTGGGACTTGCGCTCGGCATCGCGTTCGGTATCTGCTTCATCACCGGCCTGGTCAGTCATGCCATCCAACAACCGCCCTGGTGGTTCACGTGGCCGACTCGACCGGTCAACCTCTACCGGGTCACCCAGGGCCTGCACGTCATCACCGGGATTGCGAGCATCCCGTTGCTGCTCGCCAAGCTGGCCACCGTCTACCCGCGGCTGTTCACCTGGCCACCTGTCCGTTCCGCGGCGCACGCGCTCGAGCGGGCAAGCGTTCTTGTCCTGGTGGGTGCGGCGTTCTTCGAGCTGATCTCAGGCCTGCTCAACATCGCCCACTGGTACCCGTGGGCATTCTTCTTCCCCACTGCGCACTACGCGGTCGCGTGGATCGCGGTCGGCGCGATCCTCGTCCACATAGCCGTCAAGCTCCCGGTGATTCGTCGGGCGCTGGGCGCGCCCATGGGCGACAGCGAGGACACTCCTGCTTCGGACGCCGGCCCCAGCCGGCGGATCTTCCTCGCCGCGGCCGGCGCAGGTGTGGTGGCGGCCATCCTGGCCACCGCCGGAGCCACGGTCCCGTGGCTGCGCCGCGTATCGGTTCTTGCCGTCCGAACCGGCGAAGGTCCGCAGGGTGTCCCGGTGAACAAGAGCGCTGTCGCCGCGGGCGTGGTCGACTCGGCGTCCGATCCCAGCTTCCGTCTGGAGGTCGCTGGCCCTGACGCCGTGGTCACGCTGTCGTTGGCCGACCTGCGCGCCATGCCGCAGACCGTGGCCGACCTTCCCATCGCCTGCGTCGAGGGGTGGAGCGCCTCGGCCACGTGGCGAGGTGTCCGGGTCCGCGACCTCGTGACACGTGTCGGCGGTAGCCCGGAGCAGGACGTCCGCTTCATCTCCCTGCAGGAGTCCGGGCTCTATGGGCAGAGCGTCCTACCGGCGCTGCACGCACGCGACGACCTCTCCCTCCTGGCGCTCGAGCTCAACGGCGAAGAGCTCGATCTTGACCACGGTTTCCCCTGCCGACTCATCGCGCCCAGCCGTCCTGGGGTACTGCAGACCAAGTGGGTACGACGCATCGAGGTGATCGCATGAGCGTCGGGCGCAGTATTCTGATGGCGGTCGGTGTGGCACTCATGACGTTCGGTGGTTGGCTCGTGATCGCCAACAACAACCCGCTGCAGGTAGCCCCATGGGTGCTCGGCCCCGTGCTGCTGCACGACGCGCTTCTCGCCCCGTTGATCCTCGGCGTCGTCTGGCTCGGTCACGGCCTACTTCCGCGCTACGCCCAAGCGCCCGCCCTGGTCGCGCTGGTGGTCTGCGGCGGGCTCACCGCGGTGGCCGCGTCAGTGATCACTCGCGCCGGCGCCCGGCCCGACAACCCCTCACTGCTCGACCGCAACTACGTCGTCGGATATCTGGGCGCGATCGCCCTGACGGTGGGGCTTGCGGTCATCGCGACGCTGCTGAACCGGCGTCGTACGCTGTCGTCCCGGAGGGTGACATGACAACTGGTCCGGTTGGCATCATCGGCGGCAGCGGGCTGTACGAGCTGCTCACCGATGCCACCGCCCACACGATTCAGACGCCGTACGGGCCCCACTCCGAGGGGCTCACCACAGGAGCATTCGGCGGGCGAGAGGTCGCCTTCATCCCCCGGCACGGTCTCGGCCACGCCCATCCGCCACATCTGGTCAACTACCGGGCCAACCTCTGGTCGCTGGCGTCACTGGGGGTCGGTCAGGTGGTCGCGCCCTGCGCCGCGGGCTCTCTACGGGGCGACTTCACACCTGGCACCTTCGTCGTGCCCGACCAGGTGGTCGACCGCACCAGTGGTCGAGCGAGCACCTTCGTCGAGCACGGTGCAGTGCACGTCCGGTTCGCCGACCCCTACTGCCCCGCCGTGCGCGCCACGCTGTCCGACGCAGCGCGCGCCGACGGCGGCGCGTTCGCCGACTTCGGAACGATGGTGGTCATCGACGGTCCACGGTTCTCCAGCCGGGCCGAGTCGACCTGGTACCAGCGGCAGGGATGGGACCTGGTCAACATGACGGGTCAGCCAGAAGCGGCACTCGCCCGCGAGCTGGCCCTCTGCTACTCGCCCCTCGCTGTCATCACTGACATGGACGCCGGTGTCGCCGGCAACCCTGCGGTGACCCAGTTCGACGCGTTGGCCACCTTCGCGCGGTCGCTGGAGCGGTTGAACCATGTCCTGGACAAGGCGGTGCGTGGTCTGCCCGAGCATGGTGATTGCGAGTGCGCCCAGGCACTCGACGGGATGGACGTCAGCTACCTGCCGCAGCGCCGGCGACCCGAGTGACTAGCGCGTCACTGTGAACGGTGCCCGCGCCAGTTCTTGGTAGCTGTCGTCCTCCAGCAGCAGCACGTCGTACTCCCCTGGCGGCAGGGGCCAGGCACCACCCTGCATGTTCTTGTCGATCTGGGTTTCGCCAGCGATGGTGGCGCCGCTGTAGGTCCACAGCTTGTAGTAAGCAATGTTCGAATCGGCGCCGCGCTTGTAGACACCGATCCAGTCCCACTTGTTGCCCGGCGCATCGACCCACGAGACGCCAATGGGCTCACCCACGCCGTACGCCTTCTGTCCTACGGACAGCGTCGGCCCGACTCCCGGTTCGCGGACCCAGAACTCGCCGACCGCCTGTCCATCACCACTACCGGCGACCAACGAGAACATCCCTGGTGCGAGGCTGGACGTATCGATTGAGGCCGATCCGTCGACGTCCACATCCGCCGTCACCGCCGTCGCGTCAACCTCAGCTGAGTCTGCGGTCACAGATGCTGGTGGCGGATCCGCGAAGACGTTGACCTCAAGGCTGTCACCTTGGTCGACGAGGCGCTGCGCGGGCGCCACATAGGGGCCCGACTCGGCCAGCGGGATGTCAAGGGTCGACACCACCGCCCGATGGTCGCCCGGCCACGGCGACACCGAGATATCAGAGGCTGCGGCCTGCTCTTCGCCCACCACCTCAGAGTCGGTCACCGAAATCTCGTCGCTGACGAAGGCAAGGTCGATTCGGTCGGCCGGTTTTCCGGCAGGACCAGGGTTGTAGCTGCCGGCCTTCGGGCGGCTCGCCGGCCAGGTAAGTCCCTCGTCTGCGGTCGGGTCAGGGTGCACGGCGCGGTAGGCATCGATCAGACCGGCGTCCTCAATGGCCAGTGAGACCGGCCACTGCACCGCGATGACCTGGTCGCGCAGGCCCTGGGTCTCGGTCGTCCAGTCCAGGTGGGACGGAGCGTTGAAATCGCCGATCAGGACGACCGGGACCCCGTCGTCCTGCAACCGGTTCACCGCGTCGAGCGCCGGGGTGAGCGCCTTGAGCCGACCCTTCTCTCCCGCGATCAGCTCCGCTTCGGAGGCTCCGGCAGCTGCTCGGTTGGGGCCGTACGGTGCCGACGGCAGGTGCACGTTGACCACTCCGAGGACCGCGCCGGACGTCACCGCAACGAGCACCTCCGGTGACTGCGGATCGGCAGGCGTCACCAGCGGATAGCGCGCGATCGTCTGGGTTCGACGGTCGCAGTAGTTCCACCCCACCGCCTCCGCAATCCGGCATGTGTTGCCGTAGGCCTCCTGCAGCGCCACGACATCGGCGTCGGCCGCCTCGATGGCGGCCGGCACGCTGTCGAAGTCGACGAGCGTTCCCCCGTACTCGATGTTGAACTGCATGACCCGCACGGTCGTTGGATCTGCCGCCGTCGGCTCCTGCTCGGCGCTGGTACAGGCCGCGATGCCCATGCCCATGGCCGTGACCACAACAGCCCCTACGAACCACCGATGCCGCAGTCGTTTCATGCGCCGCACCCTACTCGTTCACTGAATGCCCATTCAGCTAAGTCGCGATCCCGGGGCCCCGCGCGCATCCTCGACCGTCTGCGCGAGAATGGCTCATCGCCCGTGCCACCCCCGGAGGTCCCCCGTGCCCAGCCATGACGCCCAGCTCTTCCTTGCCGGTCACTACGTCGACGGTGACACCGACGACGTCATCACGGTCCACTCGCCAGTGACCGGAGAGCACCTGGTCGATCTCCCGGTCCCCTCGGCTGCTCAGGTCGACCTGGCCGTCGATGCCGCACGAACCGCCTTCGAGCAGTACCGCCACTGGTCGGCACAGGAGCGGGCCGACCTCTGCCACCGGGTCGCCGACCTGATCGAGGCGAACGCCGACGAGCTGGCTCGCCTCACCACACTGGAGCAGGGCAAGCCGCTGCACGCCGAGGCACACGACGACGTAGAGGACACCGCGAGCCTGTTCCGGGTGTCTGCCGAAGACTCGTTGCGCCTCTACGGCGAGACGATCCCCTCCAGCGAGCGCAACAAGCGGATGTTCACCTGGCGGGCCCCCATCGGGGTGTGGGCCGGCATCACGCCATGGAACTTCCCGCTGATGATCGCGGCCGAGTTCATCGGTCCGGCTCTCGCCACCGGGAACGCCATCGTGGCCAAGCCCCCGTCGATCACACCGCTGGCGGCGCTCAAGCTCGGCCAGCTGCTGGCCGAGGCCGGCGTCCCCGAGGGACTGGTGTCGATCCTCCCGGGCGAAGGAGCGGTTGGGGAACGGCTGGTCACTCACCCCGGCATCGACGCCATCGGCTTCGTGGGCTCCTCTGCGACGGCTGAGAAGATCGTCAAGGCGGCTGGTCTCAAGCGCTCACTGATCGAGGCGTCCGGCAACGGCCCGGTCGTCGTCCTGGCCGACGCCGACATCGCCAAGGCGGCCGAAGCGGCCGTATACGGCGCCTACTGGAACGCAGGGCAGGTCTGCTGCGCGACCGAGCGCGTGATCGTTGACGCCTCCATCAAGGACGAGTTCGTGCAAGCCGCCCTGAAGGCGGCCGAAGCCGTCTCACTCGGTGACCCCTTCGACAAGAAGACGCTCATGGGCCCGCTGTGCAACGAGATGACCGCGGCGAAGATGGACGCCCATGTGGCCGACGCAGTCAAGAACGGTGCGTCCGTGCTCGTCGGCGGACGGCGTCGTGGTGGCGAACCCACCGACCTCTACTACGAGCTGACGGTGCTGGACGGCGTCACCGAAGACATGCTCGTATCGCGAGAAGAGTCGTTCGGCCCGATCGTCCCCGTCATCACCGCCAACGGCGACGACGATGCACTGCGGATTGCCAACTCCGACTCCCTCGGTCTGCAGGCAGCGGTCTTCACGCAGTCGCTGCAGCGGGCCTTCCGCTTCAGCCAGGAGATGAAGGTGGGCTCGGTCGTCGTCAACGACTCGACCGACTACTTCGAGAACGCCCAGCCCTTCGGCGGCGCAGGTGGCACCCGCACCGGATGGGGCCGGGTCGGGGGCATGGCCCAGCTGCGCGACATGACCGACGTCCGCACCACGGTGATCAGCCTCGACTAGCAGGTGCGGCAGGCTGTGGGCAGTAGCCACCTGGAGGCCCGCCATGTCGTTGTCCTGGTATCCGTCCGAGCCGCGTCAGCGGCGCTCCACCATGGTCCGCGATGTTCTCGTGGTACTGGCGTTGTTCGTGCTCGCCTGGCTGGCCCGGGGCGTCTACCGCCTGGTCGACAACCTCAGCGTGGTCACAGACGCGGTGAACAGCGCGGGCTCGTCGGTGCAGGACGGCTTCAGGGCCACAGCCGACGCCCTCTCAGCGGCGCCGGTGCTGGGCGACGACATCGCCGCCGTACTGGAGTCGGCCGGCTCAGCCAGTGGCGGCAACGTGGTCGAGCTCGCCCTCACCGGCGACACCGCGATCCACCGTCTGGCGTTGCTCCTGGGATCACTGACCTTTCTCGTCCCAGCGCTGACCATGCTGGTGCTCTACATCCCTGTTCGGGTAGCTCAGGTCCGGCGGCTTGATGCCTCACGCCTGGCTTTCTGCGACGAGTACGACCCGGAGCGCCGACGGCTGCTGGCCACGCGGGCGGCGATGTCTCTGCCGACAGACCACCTGGTGAAGTTCAGCCGCGACCCGATCGGCGACCTCATGCGTGGCGAGCACGACGCACTGGTGGCGGCGCTGCTCTCCGATGCCGGCCTGTCCCCGACGGCGCTCCCGGCCGCCTAGCCACGTCCCAATCCGGCGACAGTGGACACGGGTCACTTGCCAGCCGGGGGTCTGCACCACTAGTCAGGGGTATGTCGACCACGAAAGGTGGCTGTGAATGGGCCTGCTGACCCTGGGGGTCCTTGGTACGTCTACCAAGGAGAACGAGAAGCGCCTTCCGCTCCACCCATCCCATATTGAACGGATCGACGAAGACCTCCGCGCCCACATCTACCTCGAGCACGGGTACGGCGACCGCTACGGCGTCCGCGACAGCCACCTCGCCCCGCTGGTGGCCGGCATGCTCTCCCACGACGAGATCATCGCGACGGCCGACATCGTGCTGCTTCCCAAGCCGACAGTTGCCGACATCGAGGGGCTGCGCGACGGACAGGTGCTCTGGGGGTGGCCCCACTGCGTGCAGGACGCACCACTCACCCAGCTGGCCATCGACAAGCGCCTCACGCTGATCGCTTGGGAAGCCATGAACCACTGGACGCCTCACGGCACTTTCGTGGTGCACGTCTTCCACCTCAACAACGAAATGGCGGGCTACAGCTCGGTGCTGCACGCCCTGGCCCTCACCGGGTCGACCGGTCACTACGGCCGCCAGCTCAGCGCCGCCGTTATCGGCTTTGGCAACACAGCGCGCGGGGCGATCACCGCACTGCAGGCCCTCGGCGTGCACGACGTCACGGTGCTGACGATGCGCGACGTCACCGCGGTTGCCTCGCCCATCCCCTCTATGGTGCTCGACCACCTCGACCGCCGCACCGACGACCCCACACGTACTCAGGTGTTGGTCGATGACGAGTACGTGAGTGCCGCCGAGTACCTCGCCGGGCACGACATCGTCGTCAACTGCGTCCTGCAGGACACCGACAACCCCCTGATGTTCGTCGACGACGAAGAGGTGGCGCACTTTCCAGCGGGATCGTTGATCATCGACGTGTCGTGCGACCTCGGCATGGGCTTCTCCTTCGCGCGTCCCACCACGTTCGAGGAGCCAGACTTCACGGTCGGCGACGGCGTCACCTACTACGGCGTCGACCACAGCCCGGCGTACCTGTGGAACTCCGCCACCTGGGGCATCAGTGAAGCACTCCTGCCGTATCTGCGCACCGTCATGTCGGGCTCGGACGCGTGGGATGCCGAACAGACGATCCAACGCGCCATCGAGATCCGTGAAGGCGTCATCCAGAACCCGAAGATTCTGACCTTCCAGCGCCGCGCCACCGACCACCCGCATCCCCACATCGACAACGTGTAAGCCGTCTGGGGCTATACCCCCAGAGATCTTTCACGTTGCCGGGGGTAGGTGGGCCACCCAGAGCTCTTCGGCCGGCCACTGGCTGGCCCACTCGGCCGAGACGATGTCGTAGTACTCAGGGGACGTCGCGTCAGTCGGTGAGTACAGCTCGTGCATCGCGTCGATGGTGAACCCAGCTCCGCGCAGGACTGCGATCCACTCCCCGTGACTCAGATGGTGTTCGATGCCACCGCCCGGCCAGCCGATGGGAGACAGCCCACGTTGGCCACGGAGCAGTCGATCGCCGGCGACGCCGCCTTCGGCCGGGACACAGAGTGTCGACAGCAGGCTGTTGACCAAGAAGACGAGGCGTCCTCCGGGACGCAGCAGTCGCGCGGCCTCAGCCACCCAGGCCTCGGGACGACACCAGACACCTGCCCCGTGCTCGCTCACCGCGAGGTCGAAACTCGCATCCGGTAGCGGAATGTCCTCGGCATCGGCCTCGATCAGCGGGAAGTCCAGGCCAAACTCCTCCTGGCAACACCGCGCCGTCTCGAGCTGGGCGGGAGTCAGGTCGACGGCCACGGGCCGTGCCCCCGCGCGCATCATCCAGGCGGAGAAGTACGCGCTGCCGCAGCCAAGCTCGACGACGTCGAGTCCCGTCACTTCACCCAGGACCCCTAGATCTTCGTCCGTTATGCCGAACAACCCCCATCGGATCCGGTCGGACGCCCAGAGACGTCGAGCATCCGTGTCGGTGTGCAGGGCGTTGACGACGGTCCAGACGTCACGGTTGCGAGCAAGCCGGTCCATGAGCAGAACCGTAGCCGCAGGCCCATTGATCACCGGACCGCTGGGCACTAGCGTCCGGTCCACGGGGCCGAGAGGTAGGACATATGTCTAACAACCATGGTTTGTTGACGCTGGAGGCCCTCAAGGGCGCCATCCACCAAGGCGAGATCGACACCGTCGTCGTGGCGATCACCGACATGCAGGGTCGGCTGCAGGGAAAGCGCCTCGCCGCCCGCTACTTCCTCAACGAGGTCGCTCAGCACGGCACCGAGGGGTGCAACTACCTGCTGGCGGTCGACGTCGACATGAACACCGTGGACGGGTATGCGATGTCATCGTGGGAGCGCGGCTATGGCGACTTCGTGATGGCCCCAGACTTCGACACCCTTCGTTGGGCACCGTGGCAGCCGGGATCTGCCCTGATGCTGGCCGATGTCCAGTGGGACGACGGTTCCGACGTCACCGCCTCTCCGCGACAGATCCTGCGCAAGCAGCTGGCACGCCTCTCAGACATGGGGATGGATGCCTTCGTCGGCACCGAGCTCGAGTTCATCGTCTTCCGCGACACCTACGAGGAGGCGTGGGACAAGGGCTACCGCCACCTCGTTCCCGCCAACCAGTACAACGTCGACTACTCCCTTCTCGGCACTGCCCGGGTCGAGCCGCTTCTGCGGCGGATCCGCAACTCGATGGAGGGGGCGGGCCTGTACGTCGAGTCGGTCAAAGGCGAGTGCAACCTCGGCCAGCACGAGATCGCCTTCCGCTACGCCGACGCCCTCACGACCTGTGACAACCACGTGATCTACAAGGAGGGGGCCAAGGAGATCGCCGCGGAGGAGGGCATGGCGCTCACCTTCATGGCCAAGTTCAATGAGCGCGAAGGGAACTCGTGCCACATCCACATCTCGGTGCGGGGAAACGGCGATGGCTACGACGAGGGCGAGACGGTCATGGTCGACCCCTCCGACTCTCACGCCCTGTCGCCGTTGGGCAAGAGCTTCGTGGCCGGGCAGCTGGCACACATGCGCGAGCTCACGCTGCTGTCAGCACCCAACATCAACTCGTACAAGCGGTTCGTCCCCGGTTCGTTCGCCCCCACCACGGTGGCATGGGGACGTGACAACCGCACGTGCGCTGTCCGACTGGTCGGCCACGGTCAGGGTCTTCGGATGGAGAACCGGGTGCCTGGTGGCGACATCAATCCGTACCTCGCGTCAGCCGGTCTGGTAGCGGCCGGGATCGACGGCATCGAGCGTGAGCTGGAACTCGAGCCCGAGCTCGTGGGGAACGCCTACGACGCCGACCTTCCGAAGGTGCCGCACACGATGGACGCCGCCCTTGAGCTGTGGGAGGCCTCGGAGTTCGTTCGCAGCACCTTTGGTGACGACGTCAGGGACCACTACGCCAACATGGCTCGGGTCGAGCTCGCTGGGTACAACTCCTCGGTCACCGACTGGGAGCTCCGTCGCAACTTCGAACGCTTCTGAGGCGGACAGCATGACGACCACGCACGACGTCATCAATCCGGCCACCGAAGACATCGTCTCCACGATCGAACAGCCCGACGAGCAAGCAACCGACGCTGCCATCGAGCGGGCTGCTCGCGCGTTTCCTGCCTGGCGCGACGTCGCCCCCGGTGACCGCGCCCGCATGCTGCGCTCGTTCGCGGCAACTGTTGACGAGCACATCGAAGAGCTCGCCCGGCTCGAGGTCGCCAACGCCGGCCACACGATCAGCAACGCTCGTTGGGAAGCCGGGAACGTCAGGGACGTCCTCCACTACTACTCGGCGGCGCCCGAGCGCCTCTTGGGGCGCCAGATCCCGGTGCCCGGTGGTGTCAACATCACGTTCAAGGAGCCTCTGGGTGTCGTGGGGGTGATCGTCCCGTGGAACTTCCCGATGCCGATCGCCGGCTGGGGTTTCGCCCCGGCCCTCGCTGCGGGCAACACCGTGGTCCTCAAGCCTGCCGAGGTGACACCCCTGACCGCGATCCGGCTGGGTGAGCTCGCTCTGGAGGCCGGGCTGCCAGAGGGTGTCTTCACCGTGATCCCCGGCAAGGGGTCGGTCGTCGGTGAACGTTTCATCACCCACCCCGCCGTCCGCAAGCTGGTATTCACCGGATCCACCTCCGTCGGCCAACGGGTCATGCGCGGGGCCGCCGACCAGGTCAAGCGGGTCACCCTTGAGCTCGGCGGAAAGAGCGCCAACGTGGTCTTTGCCGATGCAGACCTCGAGCTGGCTGCGGCGACCGCGCCGTACGGCGTGTTCGACAACGCCGGTCAGGACTGCTGCGCCAGATCGCGCATTCTGGTGCAGCGCTCGGTGTACGACCGGTTCATGGAGCTGCTCGAACCGGCGGTCAAGGGCGTACGGGTGGAAGACCCCTCCCTCGACAGCGCCGAGATGGGGCCGCTCATCAGCCGCAACCAGTGGCAGACCGTCGCGTCGTATGTACCGGACGACGCCCCTGTCGCCTTCAGAGGCAGCTCTCCTGAAGGCGTCGGGTTCTGGTACCCACCCACCGTGCTGGCACCGGTGAGTGCGGAAGCTGCGGCCTTCCGCGAAGAGATCTTCGGGCCTGTGGTCGTAGTCGCACCCTTCGACGACGAGGCCGACGCCATCACGCTGGCCAACGACTCGCCCTACGGCCTGTCGGGCTCAATCTGGACGCGCGACGTCGGACGGGCCATGCGCGTGTCACGTGCCGTCGAGGCCGGTAACTTGTCGGTGAACTCCCACTCGTCGGTGCGGTACTGGACGCCGTTCGGTGGCTACAAGCAGTCCGGGCTGGGGCGCGAGCTCGGTCCAGATGCCCCTGATTCCTTCACCGAGGTCAAGAACGTATTCATCGCAACGGAAGGCTGAACGACGTGGAGCGACTGCAGGATCGGGTGGCCGTGATTACCGGCGGCGCCAGCGGCATCGGACTCGCCACCGCTCGCCGCATGGCGTCCGAAGGCGCAAGGGTCGTCATCGTCGACATGAACGATGAGGCCGGTGACGCCGCCGCCGAGGCGGTTGGGGGCCGGTACGTCCATGCAGACGTCACCAGCGCCGACGACAACGAGCGTATGTATGCCGAGACGCACGCGGAGTTCGGGCGGATCGACATCGCCTTCCACAACGCCGGCATCTCGCCGCCGGACGACGACTCGATCCTGACAACGGGTCTGGACGCTTGGCGTCGCGTGCAAGAGGTCAACCTCACGTCGGTGTACCTCGGCTGCAAGGCGGTCCTTCCCTATATGCAGAAGCAGGGCAAGGGTTCCATCATCAACACCGCGTCGTTCGTGGCGACTTTGGGCGCTGCGACCTCGCAGATCTCCTACACCGCGAGCAAGGGCGGCGTGCTGGCAATGACCCGGGAGCTCGGGGTTCAGTTCGCTCGCGAAGGTATTCGCGTGAATGCGATCTCACCTGGACCGGTGGCCACTCCCCTGCTCCTCGAGCTCTTTGCCAAGGACCCGGAGCGGGCACAGCGACGCCTGGTGCACGTGCCGATGGGACGGTTCGGCGAACCCGAGGAGATCGCGGCAGCAGTCACCTTCCTCGCCAGCGACGACGCATCGTTCATGACGGCGTCGAACTTCTTGGTCGACGGCGGAATCTCCGGGGCCTACGTCACTCCGCTGTAGTCCGGATTGGCGGATTTCCTGCGTCTTGGAGCCAGCTTTCAGACGAGAACCGCAAGAGATCCGCCAATGCACGACTACCGTGCAGACGCCGCCGAGAGCAAAGCCTCAAAGAGGCGCAGGTCGTCACCGGCCTCCGGGTGCCACAACACACCAAGTGCGAAGCGATGACCTGCCATCTCGACGGCCTCGATCGTGCCGTCGTCGGCGTGGCCGACCGCTGCCAGCGATCCGGCATCAGCCAACCCCTGGTGGTGGTAGCTCTTCACGCCAACCTCGGGGCCCAGCACTGAACGGGCGACGGAGCCCTCAACGAGCGACACGGAGTGCTCGCCGAAGATGCCAGGCGCTGGACGGTGCCCCTCATGTCCGACTACGTCTGGCAGGTGCTGCTCCAGACGTCCACCGGAGTGGACGGCCATCACTTGAAGTCCTCTGCAGATGCCCAGCACCGGAAGATCGCGTTGCAGAGCACTCCCGAGCATCGCCAGCTCACCCGAGTCTCGGTCGGGCCGCCAACCCACGGTCTCCTGGTGCGGCTCCTCGCCGTACAGCTCGGGGTTCAGATCGGCCCCTCCGGCCAGAATCAGCCCATCGATCCGGTCCAGGACCTCCTCCTCGCCACAGCTGGAGGGGGGAATCACCATCGGTATTCCGCCAGCGTCGACGACCTTGTCGACGTAGAGCGCAGGGATCAGAACGGCGGGCTGATCCCAGACGCCCCACTGCGCCTGCTCGCGATAGGCCGAGATACCGATCACCGGACGCGTCATGCCGCCCACCTTGGCACAGCAGCCGTGGTGGGCGGCATGACTCGACGTACTCTCGCCTAGTTGTCTGGCGGGAAGTACTCAGCCTTACCGCTCTCCTCTTCCCGCTCGGTGACGTCGTAGCCCTCGGTCTCTGGATGCCCGTGCTTGCCGTGCGTCACGGCAAACTCTTCCTCGGGCGAGAGGACTAGACGGTGTCGACCCCACACCGCGAAGTAGAGCAATCCGATCGCGAAGAAGACCGCCACACCCACAACGACGGAGCGATACGCGTCGTTGAAGGGCAGGATGATCAACGTGGCTCCGGCAATGACGCCTGCCACCGCAGCTCCCCAGATGCTGACTGGACTCTTGTACGGACGAGGGACGTCGGCGTACTTCTTGCGCAGGATGATGTACGACACCATCTGCAGGAAGTACGCAATGACCGCGCCGAAGACTGCGATATTCAGCAGCTGTCCAGCAACCACAACCTGAGCATCGGCGGCACTTTCACCTGGCTCATTTCGGATCGCCCCCAGGCCCATGATGAGCAGGACCCCCACCACCGCGCTGACAATGAGCGCTACATAGGGAACCTTTCGCGCGCCTGTCAGCGAGAGGAACTTCGGGTAGTACCCGGCCCGAGACAGCGAGTACATGTTCCGCCCAGCGGCGAACATGATGCCCTGGAACGAGGCCACGAGTCCGACGAGAGCGAACAGCGACAGAAGGGCTGCAACATCACTGTTCGGGAAGATGGCGCGGAACCCATCGAGGATCGGCTCACCACTTCCGGAGATTGCCTCTGCTCCAAGAACACCAGGGTTCAGGATGAGCACCAGGAAGGCCGTCACCAGCAAGGTGAACATGCCCCAGATTGATCCCCGGGGGATGTCCTCCTGCGGAGTGTGCGTCTCTTCCGCAGCCAACGGCAGCTCTTCTATGCCAAGGAAGAACCAGATCGCGAACGGTAGGGCGGCGAGCACGCCGCTGATACCGAATGGCATGAACGTGCTGTTGTTCCCTTCAGGGGCGATGTCGCTCAGGTTGCTCCAGGAGAACTCTCCGGAGAAGATCGCCATGATGAAGAAGAAGCCCAACACGGCCAGCGAGAGAATGGCAATCACCATCGCGAACCTGAACGATGCTGCCGCTCCAGCCGAGTTGAGCGCCACGAAGATCACGTAGAAGACGATGACCCATAGCCACAGAGGCATGGTGAACCCGAAGAGATCATCTGTGATCGCGTCCGCGTACAAACCGGCAAAGGTACCGACAACTGCCGTGGTGATGACGTACTCGATGGTCTCGGCCAGACCTGTGACATACCCGCCCCACGGCCCCATAGCGGACCGGCCGAAGGAGTAGGCGCCTCCGGTGTGGGGCAGGGTCGCAGACATCTCCGCGATGCTCCACACCATCAGCAGGTACATCACCCCGATGATGACGGTGGCCACGAGCATGCCGCCCCAGCCAGCTTCACCGATTCCGAGGTTCCAGCCGGAGAAGTCACCGGAGATGACCGCTGCTACTCCGAGGCCCCAGAGGGACCAGGCCCCTGCGTGTCGCTTCAGTCCGCGCTTCTGGAAGTACTCCTGCCCTGCATGTTCGTAGGTAACGCCACTAGTGGTCATCGGCCCTTGATGGCCGCTCTTCTTCGACGTGTCCGACACGCTGCCCTCCTAGGTGGTCCGTGACCCCCGCTACGCACGGCTGTGTTGGGACGCATCGTTTGTGACAGAGATCACACCCAGTGTCAAGGCCATCGGAACAAGAGTTGATCTCAATTTCTGCTGGTCAGGACGTTAGGGCACCCCCTAGCCCGTGGTTGTCCCCGCGTCGTCGGCCTTCATCGCGTGGAAGCGATACTCATACACCGGTCGGTACCGGTCGTAGAGGGTGATGAGCACGCTGAACAGGAAGAGGAAGAAGAGCATGTCCCCTACCGAGGTCTCGGTGCCGAAGACGATCTCGAGGATGACCACGAGCCCGAAGTTGACGGCCAGTCGCGTAACGAAGCTCGCGAGCACTGACTCCGTGCTGTAGGCGCGTCTGGCGACCCAGAGACTGATGGCGGCATTCAGCAGGACGAACACACCGACCCAGCCGAACAGCCTCAGGTTGTTGAGATCGGTCGTTGGCAGCACCGACGCGAAGATCACGAAAAGCAGACCGATGAGGAGAGTCTTCTCGAGCGACGCAACAGACCAGACCCTTCCGTACCGCGCCATGTACGCCGTGCGCTCCCCGGCAGCATCAATAGCCGCTGGAACAGGTGGCGCCGTGATCTGCCAGCGGTGATCGGCCGGGTCGAGCCGCGGCCGGACGAAGACCCACAGCAACACGAGAGCCACCAACGACAGCGCCACGATCAACGGCAGGAACCACGAGTAGTCACGCACCGTGTCCGTGAAGTCGAGCTGGGCAATGTGAATCCAGTACTCCTGCGGAAGCTTGATGAAGATCCATATCAAGGCTGCGGCCACCACCCAGAACTTCAGCTGGAACCGGACGGTGTTCCAGCGAGCCCGGATGGCCTCATAGGCGATGAAGAAGTACTCGAAGGTGTTGGGGAAGATCATGAGCAGGGCTCGCACCTGCGTCAGCTCGAAGGCCACCACACCGATCTGTCGGTAGAAGAAGAGGAACCGCGAGACGCTGAAGGCCGAAAGGTTCACCCAGTTCCTCAGGGTCGCGATGTACGCCACCCCGAGATAGAAGACGTCCATCGCCTTGTCGTAGCCCTGGTAGAACGGCGGGTCGTAGCCGAACCACTGGAAGACCGACTGGTCGATGCCGTCGACCACCAGGCAGGCCACGACCCCCGGCAGAGGCCATCTGAGGATGGTCAACGGAAGAACGAAACGGATCAGTAGCACCGTCCCGAAGACGACCTCGAATGGCATGCTGCAACTCCAGAAATGGGCCGGAAGCACCTGCGGGATGCCAGGACCCTACCCCGAGGCCCCAAGATTCATGGCGTTCCATGCTGCGGCAGGATGCAGGGTGTCGGATTCATTCACGAGGAGACACCATGAGCATTCGCCTGGGCGACGAGGCCCCCAACTTCACCGCCGATACCACTGACGGCCCGATCGACTTCCACGAGTGGAAGAGCGGCTCCTGGGCCGTCTTCTTCAGCCACCCGAACGACTTCACGCCGGTCTGCACGACCGAGCTGGGGCGCACCGCCGCTCTGCAGGACGAGTTCACCAAGCGGAACGTCAAGGCGATCGCCGTGTCCGTTGACTCACTCGCCGACCACAACGGGTGGGCACCTGACATCAAGGACGTCGGCGGCGTCCCGTTGAACTTCCCGATCATTGCCGACCCCGACCGTGCCGTGTCGATGACCTACGACATGCTCCACCCCGGCGAGGACGACACCTCAACCGTCCGTTCGGTCTTCATCATCGACCCGAGCAACAAGGTGCGTCTGACGCTGACCTACCCGAAGTCGGTCGGTCGCAACTTCGACGAGATCGTGCGCGTCATCGATGCTCTTCAGCTCACCGACGCGTCGCCGGTCTCTACTCCTGTCGACTGGACCCCCGGCGATCGGGTCATCGTGGCCACGTCGGTCTCTACCGAGGAGGCCAAGAAGCGCTTCACCGATGTCGAAGAGGTCAAGCCCTACCTCCGATTCGCAGCACAGCCGTAGTCGCATCACTGGGCACCCGGTCACGGAATCAACAAAGACCGGGTGCCCAGTGGCTGCCACGGCTACCGTGTCTTCCGGAGGCACCATGAAGAAGGCAGTCGTCGCCGGAACGTTGGCCGCAGTCATGCTCGTCGCTCCCGTTGCGCACGCCGCAACGTGGACCACCGTTGCCATGCGCACCGCTACTGGTACGTCGGTGAAGACGATCAATGTGACCATCGACCAGCCGGCCGCACTGCGGCTCAAGTCGCGCTCAGAGACCGTGGGCGCAGTCGCTTGGGTGGTCACCTGTGCTCAGGGCGCTGACATCGAGGCTCTGAGCGGCTCGTGGTTCCCAGCCCTCGGGCTCGACAAGAAACGCCTGCCCATCCCCCTAGCCGCTCCCGACTACTGCCAGGTGATCGTCTCGGTCAACGCCGAAGGGCCCGACCCGCTGCGGGTACGGCTGCAACGCAGGTGAAAGCCAGCACTCAAGACACCTGGTCGGTCCACTGCTGTCCGTCCCACCACCGCCACTGCGCAATACCGTGAGGATCGGGGTACCAGCCTGCCGGCGTCATCGGCGCCGGGACAGGTGCCGGGATCGGCGGCGGGATCGCTACCCCCGCAGCCATCGGATCAACTGGGGGAACAACCGACGTGTCCCCTGCCGGCACAGCCGCCGGCCGGCGCCCTCGAACAAGCCCGATGATCAGCAGAACCAGACCGATCACCACCAGGACGCCGCCGAGCCCGAGCAGGCCCAGCCACGCCACCGCGCTGCCGACCGATCCGAACAGGCTGGGCGCAATGAGCAGCTGCTGATCCGATCCGGCGATCTGAACCCGATAGGGACCCGACTGGTCAACGGTGAATCGCACGGCGCCGGTGTACGTGACATTGCCGCGGTCGATGCTCTCGTCGAACCGTGTGGCCTCCGTCAGCAGTTCATCACCTGACGCGCTGACGACCGAGACGTCGTCCGGCGAGATCGTCACCCCCCGGCCATTGGTGGTCGTGATGGGACCGGAACCCCGACTTCGGGCCGTCGCCTCATAGACAACGTACGTTCGGTCATCGAGATCGAGGGTGACGTCGAGTGGCGTGACCCGGATCGGGGTCGTGAACGTCTCGATCAGACCGCCACCCGCGGCTCTGACGAAGAGCACCCCGCCGGACGCACCCACAACCAGACCGAGCACCATCAACGTCGCGCCAACCCAGACCAGCGGTCGCCGCGACTTGGACGTATCAGGCGTGTCAGCAGTCACCCCGCCATGATGTCAGAGCAGACTGGCCCGATGCAGACGTCCGTCAACGGGATCGCCATCAACTACGAGGTGAGAGGCGAAGGTGCCCCCCTCGTCCTCATTCACGGATGGTCCGCCGATCACCGGTACATGGCGGCCGACCTCGAACCCATCTTCGCGAGCCATCCCGGATGGCAGCGCATCTACCTCGACCTTCCCGGGCACGGTCTGACGCCGGCGCCGCAGTGGCTCTCCACCCAGGCCCAGATGGTCGACATCGTGCACGGCTTCATCGACGCAGTCGTGCCGGACGGCAAGCTGGCCGTCGCCGGAAGTTCCTATGGTGGCTATCTCGCCCTGGCCCTGGTCAGAACGATGCCTCAACGGCTGCGCGGGGCCGCACTCCTGATCCCCGACGTCCCCCGGGCCGACGGCAGCCGCGACACGGCGACGGCCGTGACCCTCTTTCCCGATCTCTCAGTGTTCAACGATCTGGAGCCGAGCGAAGACTGGATACCCGCCTCACTGATCGCGCATGAACGGCGCATGCTCGAGGCGATTCGCACCGACGACATCCCGGCGTACCAGGCGGCTGACTACGACTTTCTGGGGCGCCTCGAGCGCAACTACCTGCACGCTGGTGTCGCGGGCACGCCAGGTCAGCCCTTCTGCGGGCCCAGCCTGATTCTTACGGGACGACAGGACTCCACCGTCGGCTACCGATCGGCGTTCGGACTGCTGGACGAGCTGCCGCGGGCCACGTACGCCGTGGTCGACCTGGCCGGACACCATCTCGGCCGGGTCGAGCGGCCGGACGTGTTCCGTCCGCTCGTCGACGACTGGCTGGACCGGATGGAGCGCGAGATGGCCGCCGGCTCATCGCCCTAGGGCAGTCTCAGCCACCCAC
>JAHEKZ010000074.1 GCA_024644435.1 Actinomycetes bacterium
TGCTCGTCACGTTGCTTGTTCGGGCCAACCGCCAGCAGCAGAAGCTTGCCGCCGTCGGGCTTACCGACCACTACCGCCAGATCTTTGAGTTGACCCGCCTCGACGAGGCGATTGCGCTACACGCAGATGCAGCGACCGCGCTCGCAAGTGCCTAACGAGGAGAAGCCATGACCACACCCGGCCCCAACGATCCCAGCATTCCACGCGATGCGGGCAACTGGGCGACCAAGGTCGACAAGCTCGCGGCCCCCGACGACAAGTCAAAGGTGGGGTACAACATCACAGGCAAGCGCGCGACGGGGCCGCAGCAGGGGTTTGGTCGGCTGTGGCAGCGCACGTACTCGATCAACCTGGGCGGGGCGGTCGGGCCCAAGGCCCTGATCAGTGACTGGAAGGCCAACTTCGGCGACTACTGGCCACCCGGCAGTACCTTCCACAACTCGTTGACCGGCATCGAGCCTGGCGCTGTTGCCCCTATCGAGGTAGGGGTCGCCAGCCGAGGCCCAAAGCTGGCAACCGGCATCCTCGTCATGTATGCCGACGATGAGTCGTTCACCTTCATGACGCCGCAGGGCCACATGTTCGCTGGCCTCATCACGTTCTCGTCGGAGGTCGTAGATGAGGAAACCCGGGTCGAGATCAAGATCTTGATCAGGCCGAGCGATCCCTTGTGGGAGCTCGCGTGGCCCGTCGCCAAGCGCAAGGAAGACGTGTTCTGGGTGGGCACACTGAAGAACCTGGCTGCCCACCACGGCGTCGCTGACGCGAAGGTCGACGAGGAGACGGTGTGCGTTGATCACAAGCGCCTCTGGTTGAACTGGCGCAACCTGTGGCACAACTCCGGAATTCGATCCGGCATTCACATCGTCACTGCTCCTGTGAGGGCCTTGAGACCACGCCGGTCGGCCGGGTAGCGGACCGCCTTGTCGAAGCAGGAGGCGGCGAGGCGAACCGGCATCCTGGCGCTCGCAGGAGCCGGTCTCGCAGTCAGGATCTTCCTGAAGGTGTCGGTCGTCACCCTTCGCCCTGCGGCGATCAGTATCTGGCTTCGCGAGACGTCATGAGAACGACATCGCCTCGAAAGTCGCTCTGGTGGGCGCTCGTCAGCGTGATCTGCGGGGCTTTGGCTCTGAGTGCAATCGTGAAGAGAACGTATGGCGAGAACGACCTTCTGTTCCTGGCGTGGATCGCGTATGCGCCAGTGGGCGCGGTGGTGGCCCGACGCCGACCTGGCAATGCGATTGGCTGGCTGTTTCTTCTGGTTGGGGTCATCGCCTCGCTGGGCGTTCTCTTTCTAGCAGTCGTGGACAACGCCCTGAGCGATGGTCCGCCGTTCAGCACCGCGGAGGTGTTGGCAGCCCTCTACACAGTCTCGATGGTCTTCCCGCTCGTGCTCTTTGCCGCGACGTTTACGTTCTTGCTCTACCCGTCCGGGCTCTTGTCGCCGCGCTGGCGTCCGGTCCTATGGCTCGGGTTCGGCGTGCTGGGTCTGTTCGTGCTCTTCCCTTTCTTCCTTCTCACGGTGCCGGTCATCGGGACGGGTGCGGACGCCGATGGCTTTGAAGTAGCGAACCCAGTGGGCCTCACGCGTCTGATCACGGCTCCGGACAACACCTTCAACGTCGGACTCACTGTCATGGTCGGTCTCACTCTGGCCGCAATCAGTTCGGCCCTGCTACGAGCGTGGCGGGCTACCGGCGTCGAACGGCTGCAGATGCGACTCTTTGCGGCGTCGGTCGTTGTGCTGCTTGCCTCTCTGTGGCCGGCGCAGTACTTGGCGACTCACGGACACTCCCTGGGCCGCTTTGTGTTGCTCGCGATGGCGTTCGCGCTCATTCCCGTCTCGTGCGGTGTCGCTATCCTCCGCTATCACCTCTACGACATTGACCGAGTGATCGGCCGCACCACCGCGTACGTTCTCGTCACCGGCGTCCTGCTCGTGGTCTACGGAGTCGTTGTCACGTCGGTGGGACGCCTGCTACCCGATGCGAGCGACCTCGGCGTGGCACTGGCAACGCTGACCGCAGCAGCCTTGTTCCGTCCTGTGCTTACCTGGGCTCGCAAGCTGGTAGCACGGAGATTCAATCGCGAGAGCTTCAACGCCGATCGAGTCGTCGAGGCTTTCGCGTCCACGCTCCGCGAGCAGGTCGATCCGGTTCAGGTGCAGGCCGAGCTCGTCGTGGCGCTAGAACAGACCGTGCAGCCTTCCCTCGCAGGGATCTGGTTGCAGGAGCCAGCACCGTGAAGTGGACTGGTTTGAGACGCCTTGGCTGGTGGGCTCTGGTCACTCTCGCCATCACTGGTGTTGCCTTCGCCTGGCCGATGTCGTCCGATTATCAGAATCCGTTCTTCGTCTTCCCGATCATTGCGGCGTCGGCCGTAGGTGCTGTTGTCTCGAGACAGCGTCCGGACAATGCGATCGGGTGGGCATTCTTGGCGGGTGGCGCTTTGTCGGGCGTGCTCACGCTGTCCGCTGTGCTGACCAAGTGGGGGCTTTCAACGACTGGCCCCTTGCCCGGGTGGTGGCTCGCCGCGGCATGGGTTGGTACCTGGATATGGTTTCCGATCCTGTACCTGATCACGATCCCACCACTTCTGTTGTTTCCGTCAGGCTTGATGTCACCGCGGTGGCGCATCGTCCTCTGGGGGGCAGCGATCCCCCCGTTGCTCATGGGCATTCGGGCAGCAACCGACGAGTCGATCGCCGTGCAGTGGAACGACTCCGGCGCGACCTTGCGGGAGGTCGTCAATCCCCTGGCCGTTGAGATGTTCATCGTGAGTCCCGGCGTCTCGGACCTACTCGGAGGCATGGCTGGGATCGTCTTCCTGGTCGCGCTCCTTAGCGCGATCGTCTCGGTCGCTCTCAGGGTAAAGAGGTCAGCCGGCATTGAGCGGATGCAGATGCGGTGGTTCGCCTTCGGGGTCGCTCTGTTTGCCTTGCTCCTCCCATTCGAGGTCGCCTTCAGTGGCGAGGGCGAGCAGCCGCTCTGGCTGAAGGTGGTAGAGGCCATGGTGATCAGCGCCTTTCCCGTCGCCTGCGGGATCGCGATCATGCGCTATCGGCTCTACGACATCGATCGCATCATCAGTCGGACAACGTCGTACGCAATCGTCACGGGGACCTTGATCGTCTGCTACTCGCTCATCGTCACGGCAGTCAGCTCGCTGCTTCCTGAGTCGGGGAGTCTCGCGGTCGCGGCCGCCACACTGCTTGTGGCAGCTCTCTTTCGGCCGCTGCTGCGCCGGGTCCGAGTCGTGGTGGACCGGCGGTTCGACCGCGATCACTACGATGCCGGGCTCGCCGTAGCTGAGTTTTCCCAGCTGCTGCAGTCAGCCCGCGGGGTCGACGAAGTGCTGGGCGATCTCGAGTCTGTGGTGGACCGGGTCTTCGGCCCGTCGGCACGTGCCGTGTGGATCGGTTCGACCGTTGGCCAGGCCTTGGAGCAGGCATGAGGTCACGAGCCGCGGTGGTCGTCGTCCTCGCTGGCGCGGTGGGGCTGATGCTTTTCAATGCCGTCTTCGCCCCGGCCGCCGGCGACCTCGTGGCCCTCGTGGTGCCGGCGACATTTCTGGCAGTGGGAGCCGTTGTCGGCCTGAGGCAGCCCGACAACCCCGAGGCCATGCTGCTGCTGGTGACCGGTGTTGCGTGGGCGGTCGCGCTCGCTGTCCCTCTTGACGGGTCATGGGTCATTCCCGTAGCGCTGATGACGATCCACCTGCTGCTCCGCTTTCCTGATGGCAGGTTGCCCAGCCCACGGTGGCGAGCCTTCTCGTGGTTCTGCATCGTCATGCCGGTGGTGGTTGCCTTCGTGGTCACGTCGTCCTCGGAGGTCACCATGGACGGGGCACCCAATCCCTACTACCTCTCGTGGGCACATCAGCTGAATGGCCTGATTGCCCTCCTGCCTGTCGCCATGGTCATCAGTGCGGTGTCGCTGGTTGTTCGGTACCGCCACGCTGACGCCGTCGAGCGTCTCCAGGTCAGATGGTTGGCGTTCGCGGGAGCCTGGGTCGTCGGTTGGTACGGCCTGACGCTGGTCGCGTCGCTCGTGTATGACTGGAAGGTCGGCATCGACCGGACCCAGTCGAGCTGGTTCGGGGACGGATATCCGGCGTGGCTGTTGGTGCTCCAGACGTCGACCCTGCTGTCGTTCATCCTCATCCCGGTTGCCTTCGGTGTAGCGATCCTGCGCTATCGGCTCTACGACATCGACCGGATCGTCAGTCGCACCACGTCCTACGCGCTGGCCACAGGGATCCTGATCGGGGTCTACGTCCTGGTCGTGACAGCCATCAGCTGGCTCCTTCCTCTTTCGAGCACGTTGCCAGTAGCTGTAGCCACCTTGACGGCTGCGGCACTGTTCCGACCCCTTCTTGTACGCACCCGTCGTGCGGTGGACCGTCGGTTCGACCGTGAACACTTCAGCGCGGAACGAGTAATCCAGGAATTCAGCCTGCACCTTGTGCACGAGGTGGACCCGGATGTGGTGACGTCCGAGCTCCTCCGGGCCGTTGACGAGACGGTGCAGCCTGCGAGTGTGGGGCTCTGGCTGCCTGGTACTCGATCATGACCGCGGCCCGGCCAGGCCCAGCGCCGGCAGGTGTTATCCGCCACCGGGGCGTCTGGACGGCCTTCGCGGTGGTCGTCGGGTGCGTCGTTGTCACCGATGTGGTGACCCTCTTGCAGTACCAGGGTGGGGCACCGCATCCCTACGAGAATTGGCTTGAAATCACGGCTAGCGCGCTCAGCTACGGCCTGATGGGTCTGCTGATTGCCGTTCGGGCCCCGGGGAACCGACTCGGCCCCCTGATGCTTGGCCTTGGGCTCGTTGCGTCCCTGCAGGGCTTCTTCGGGGTGCTTGGTCTGGTGATCCGCGACGCTGGCATCACCGGCCCGCTTGATGAGGTCCCGGCGGGAATCACCCGTGCCTGCCAGATGCTTTTCGTCGGTGGTGTCGTCGTGCTGCTGTTGCTTGCTCCGACCGGCCGCCCACTCTCGAAGCGTTGGGGATACGTCGTGGGAGCAACTGCGCTCGGCGTCCTGTCAGGGGCACTGGACGCGGCCCTCTTCAGGGAGTTCACGGAGGCAGGCGGGCAGCTGCAGGGGCTGCCGGCCGCTCTGAGCGCAGTCCTCAATGGGCTCGGCCTCGGCATCGTGGCCGGGCTCCTCGCTGCGCCCCTCTGCCTGGGCTTGCGCTGGTACCGCTCGCGGGGGCTTGAGAGGCAACAGGTGCTGTGGGTTGCTGCCGGGGGCATTGCTGGCCCACTGCTCATCGTCGGTGCGAACGTGCTCCCTCAGTGGGTTTTCGATGCGATGCAGTCCGTGGAGGGGTGGTTCCACGGAAGCCTGCTCTGGGCGATGGCCGGCGCTGCGCTCCCTGCCGGTGTCGCCGTCGCCGTCCTTCGGCACCGGCTTTTCGACATCGACCGGGTCCTGAGCCGGACGACGTCCTACGTGCTGGTCACCGGGATCGTCGTCGGGGTCTACAGCGCCGTCGTCGCCGCGACCAGCTGGCTTCTCCCTGGCTCTGACTCGGTCTCCGTCGCGGGAGCGACGTTGGCAGCGGCCGCTGCATTCAGGCCCGCGCTTCGGCGCGTGCGCGCAGTGGTGGATCGTAGATTCAATCGTCGTCAGTACGACGCCGAGCGCACGGTGAATCGATTCGCCGGACGGCTGCGTGACGAGGTTGATCCTGAGGTGGTCACAGCAGATCTCGTGACGGTTCTTCGTTCCACGATGGAGCCAACGGTGGTGGGTGTCTGGCTGCAGAGGCGCTAGCCCGCTGGAGGAAACCGTGTTCTTGGGGTCGGCAACCTCGCTGGGCCCGCAAAGGCGGATGCCTGACCGGGCCTTGGTCGCGTAGACTGGGGGTACAACTGAACAGAGCCCACCCATGGGGGTGAAAGGTTTCGACTTTGGACGTACTGTCCAGGGGAAGCGGGTCGAGGAAACCAAGGACGATCTCGTTAACCATTCCTTGGAAACCAATAAGTGCCGATACAAAGCGCACTGATCTCACTCTCGCTGCCTAAGCGAAGCTGAGATCCGTCAGCCCGGAGCTGCTTCCGATCCGGTGTCTGGCGTCGATAGGAAGCTAGACCCAAGGGCCCGGTCACGGGGCCCGCGGGGACACCAAACAGTGACTGGGCCCGTCGACAGCTTGCCTGTGTGACTGCCGGGGCCGAGAAAATCACAGCAGGCTGCACCCGGAGAATCCCTGTATAGACGACGAAGGACGCGGGTTCGATTCCCGCCACCTCCACTCAGGCACGATCTGAGTCGTTGAGACATACCCAGCTGGCGATCGGACATGGCACCATGGCCGGTATGGGCAGCAAGGTCAGGACCATGGTTGTTTTTGATTCGTCGCTGACAGTTGTCGGGTCGACAACCCTGGTGCGGCTTCCGGTCGAGGCGAGCCAGTCTCTGCCGTCCCGAGGGCAGGTGTCCGTCCGCGGGACGGTCAATGGGCACGATCTTCAGACGGTTGTTGAACCTGATGGCCGCAGAGGACACTGGATCAGAGTCCCGCCGAAGCTCCAGAAAGCCGCGGGTCTCAAGCCCGGAGACAACGTCAACGTCGTCATCGACGTGGCACCCGAGTGGCCGGAGGCTGAGGTCCCGCCCGACCTCGCGGCTGCCCTCGAGACAGCCCCAGCCACCGTGCAGGCGAGTTGGCACGACATCACGCCGATGGCGCGCTGGGAGTGGGTGCGTTGGGTGAATGCGACCGCCAATCCGGTAACCCGCCAACGGCGCGTCGAGGTGAGCATCTCGAAGCTCGACAGCGGCAAGCGAAGGCCCTGCTGCTTCGACCTGTCGGCCTGTACAGACCCTTCGGTCTCCAAGAGCGGCAAGCTTGTCCCCGAGAAGTAGTCCACGGCAACGTTCAACCAAGAGGGAGAGTCATGTCGCTCGAG
>JAHEKZ010000075.1 GCA_024644435.1 Actinomycetes bacterium
GCACCGTTGGGCTGCTCCGAATGGGTCATCGGACCATCATGGACCTAGTCATCGGGCGGATGCGGGCCGATGATGACCAAGGAGGCCCGATGACGCTGCGGACACGTCTGGCGCTGGTGCTAGTAGCACTAGTGCTGGTTCCGCTCGTGGCGGCGGCCATCCTGGTGCTGTACGCGGTGCCGCGCGCCGCTGACGACCGGGCCGAATCGCTGGTGCTCGGGGCCCGTTCGGTCGTGACCAATGAGATCAGCCAGATGTGCGACCAGGCGTCGACAGCCGCAGTGGTGACCGGTCGGATGCTCGGGTCGACGTCGCCCGCGACCGCTACCCGCCGAGCGGTGTCGGACGGCCTGGCCGAATGGGTGTCGGTAATTGACGAGCGCGGCGGGTCCGTTGCGTCCGCCGGGCAGCTGAACAGCGACTTCATCACCGAACCGTGGAGTGACTGCGCGGACGGTGACGCGGGCGGGCCCGCGATCAGCACCGAGCTCCAGGTGGTCGTCGCAGACGAAGCGGACCTGTCTGCCGTTCGGGCGGCCGATCCAGTCGACACCGCCCTGCTCGACGACTTCCGGGCGCGCCTGGGCTTCAGCGCGGACGTGGTGCTGTTGCTCGATGGCGCAGTGATGGCCAGCACGTCCGACCCGGAGGTCGACCTGTCGGCGATTCCCGACCTGGCGGCCGCGTCGGGCGTTGACGGAGGAGTCGTCGCAAACGGGGGCATCACCGCAGCGGTGGCGCCGGCTGTTCCCGGCATGCCGTTCGACGTCGTGGTGGCCACACCGACACCCGGAAGTGGGCTCCTCGTACAGACGGTCTTCCTTGTTGCGCTCGCGGCGGTCGTGGTGGCCGTGGTGGCGGCAGTGGCCATTGCGCGTGACCTGACCGGTCCGCTCGAGGAAGTAACCGATGCGGCCGAGGCCGTGGCGTCCGGAGACCTGACGAGGTCGATCGAGGTCAGTCGATCCGACGAGGTGGGGCGGCTGGCGCGAGCGTTCAACCACATGACCGACGAGCTCTTGACCTATGTCACCGAGCTCGAGGGCAGCCGTGACGCGCTCAGGGCAAACTTCGGTCGGCTGGGCGACACGCTGTCGGCGACCCTCGACCTCGACACCCTGGTGCCGGTGGTCCTGGAGACGGCCATGACCAGCGTCGGGGCCCATGCAGGACTCGTGATGCTGGGTGACGAGAACGGCGGACTCACGGTGCACGCCGAGCACGGCATGCGGACGCGTTCTCTGGCGGTGCCCGATGCGATCGTTGTAGGCGACGGCTTGCTGGGCTCGGTGGCGGCCACCGGGCTCACCGCTCGCGGTGTCATCGGCTCGACGCCCGAGCTGCACGCCGGCCCCGCTGAGCCGCAGTCGGGCTCGGTGCTGGCGGTAGCGCTGCGACGACCGCCGCACGTATTTGGGGTGATCGCCCTCTTCGCGCCGACCAACCCGCATGGGTTCGACGACGCGGCGGAGTCGTCGCTGACTGCTCTCGCGGGGCCGGCGTCGATCGCCGTCGAAAACGTGCTGCTGCACGACGAGGCCACCAGGGCTTCGACCATCGACCAGATGACCGGCCTGTGGAACTACCGCTACCTGATGACCAGCCTCAACCGAGAGATCGAGCGCGCCAACCGGTTCGACCGCTCCCTCTCGGTGCTGATGCTCGACCTCGATCACTTCAAGCGGGTCAACGACACCTACGGCCACCCGCGCGGTGACACCGTCCTGCGCGAGTTCGCTGCCCGCGTTCAGGCCGAGGTCCGCGAGGTCGACACCGTGGCCAGGTACGGGGGCGAGGAGTTCGCGGTCGTCCTGCCTGAGACGACGGCAGCCGGTGCCGAGAACCTGGCTGAGCGCATCTGTGCGGCGATCCGGGCTCAGCCGTTCACCGCCGACGGCACCGAGATACCGCTCCGCGTGACGGTGTCGATCGGCGGTGCGGTCTACCCCGAGCACGGCACCTCGTCCCGTGACCTCATCCATGCGGCCGACCGAGCGCTCTACTCGGCGAAGGAGGGTGGACGCGACCGTTGGGCGATGGCGGTTGACTCCCAGCAGGTCGCCGAGCGCTAGATTCGTCCTATGAGCAAAGGACGCCCGACAAAGGCTGTCATCCCGGCGGCCGGGCTAGGTACCCGGTTTCTGCCCGCCACCAAGGCGACGCCCAAAGAGATGCTGCCGGTTGTCGACAAGCCCGCCATCCAGTACGTCGTCGAAGAAGCCGTGCGGGCCGGGCTGACCGACGTCCTCATGGTGACCGGTCGCAACAAGGGCTCGCTGGAGGACCATTTCGACCGCAACGTCGAGCTCGAGCTGGCGCTGGAGGCCAAGGGCGACCCGGACCGGCTGGCCAAGGTTCAGAACGCTACCGACCTGGCCGACATCCACTACGTCCGTCAGGGCGACCCTCGTGGGTTGGGGCACGCCGTCCTGGTGGCCGCGCAGCATGTCGGGGACGAGCCGTTCGCCGTGCTGCTGGGCGACGACTTGATCGACGAACGTGATGTGCTTCTCGCCCGGATGCTCGAGGTGCAGGCACAGCGGGGCGGCAGTGTCGTGGCGCTGATGGAGGTGCCACAGCACCAGATCCACCTCTACGGCTGCGCAGCGGCCGCACCCACTGGCGATCCTGACGTCATGGCAGTCAGCGGTCTCGTCGAGAAGCCATCGGCCGACGAGGCGCCGAGCAACCTTGCGGTCATCGGTCGCTACGTCCTCAGTCCCACCGTGTTCGACGTGCTGCGCGAGACGCCACCGGGCAGAGGCGGCGAGATTCAGCTGACCGACGCGCTGCAGACGCTCGCGGCGATGCCACCGGAGCAGGGCGGCGGGGTGTCTGGAGTGGTCTTCCGTGGGCGTCGGTACGACACCGGTGACCGAGCCGACTACCTCAAGGCCGTCGTACGGATTGCCAGCGACCGGGACGATCTCGGTCCTGAGTTCGTGCAGTGGCTGGGCGAGTTCGTGGCCGAGCGGCAGCAGGGCGACCAGGGAGCGCGATGAAGAGCGTCGACCAGCACCTCGAGGACTGCCTGGCGGGGATCGAGACGCTGTCCCCGCTCGAGCTGCGGCTGCTCGATGCCCACGGCTGCACGCTCAGCGAGGACGTAACCGCGACGTGGAACCTGCCGCCGTTCACCAACTCGTCGATGGACGGCTATGCCGTTCGGGCCGCAGACGTGGCAGGGGCATCAGAGTCATCGCCGGTGTCGCTGCCCGTGGTCGGAGACATCCCAGCGGGGTACTCCGGCGCACTCGCGCTGTCGCCGGGCCAGTGTGCACGGATCATGACCGGGGCCCCGATGCCCAGCGGTGCAGACGCCGTCGTTCCGGTCGAGTGGACCGACGGAGACATCGTGCAGGTCTCCATCACCCGCCCGGCCTCGGCCAAGGCATTCGTGCGGTACGAGGGCGAGGATGCCGCAGCCGGCGACCTCGTGCTTCCGACCGGCACGCGACTCGGCCCTCAGCAGCTCGCACTTCTCGCGGCTGTCGGGCGGGCCCGAGTGCTCGTGCGTCCGCGTCCTCGGGTCGTCGTCATGTCGACCGGAAGCGAGCTGGTTGAACCAGGTGAGCCGATTGCGGGCGGCAAGATCCCTGACTCCAACAGCTTCATGCTCGCGGCGGCTGCGCAGGCGGCCGGCGCGACCGCCTATCGCATTGGCTTCGTTCCCGACGAGCCCAAACAGCTCATCACCACGATCGAGGACCAGCTCATCCGGGCCGACCTCGTGATCACCACCGGCGGCGTCAGCGTCGGTGCCTATGACGTGGTGAAGGAAGCACTGGGCCGCATGGGCACGGTCTCGTTCGACCGCGTGGCGATGCAGCCTGGCATGCCGCAGGGGTTCGGCAGGGTCGGTCCGGACGCGACGCCGATCTACACGCTGCCCGGCAACCCGGTCTCCGCTTTCGTCTCGTTCGAGATGTTCGTGCGTCCGGTGCTGCGCCGACTGCAGGCCCTCGAACCGCTGCACCGCCCCACGGTGCGCGCCGTGCTCAAGACCGCTGTGCAGTCGCCGGCCGGAAAGCGACAGTTCCTCCGCGGCGACCTGGGTGTCGAGGACGGCCGCTACGTCGTGGCGCCGGTCGGTGGCCCGGGGTCCCACCTGTTGGCCGGCTTGGCCAATGCGAACTGCTTCATCGTGGTGCCAGAGGACGAGACGCACGTGGCTGCCGGTGACGCGGTGACGGTGGTCATGCTCGAGCGGCGTGCGGGGTAGCGCGATGAGCGACTTCACCCACCTCGACGACCGTGGCGCCGCGCGCATGGTGGATGTGTCGGGCAAGGACGTGTCGGTGCGCACGGCCGCAGCGTCGGGTCAGGTGATGGTCAGCCCTGAGGTGGTCGCTCTTCTTCGTGAGGGTGGCGTTCCCAAGGGCGACGCGCTCGCCGTGGCCCGGATCGCCGGCATCCAAGCGGCCAAACGCACACCTGACCTGGTACCGCTCTGCCATCCGATCGCTATCCACGGCGTCAGCGTCGATCTCGCCGTGCTCGACGACCACGTGGCGATCACGGCAACGGTGCGGACGGCAGATCGCACCGGGGTCGAGATGGAGGCCCTCACGTGTGTGGCCGTGGCTGGTCTTGCGCTGATCGACATGGTCAAAGCTGTTGACCCAGCCGCCGTCATCACCGACGTTCGCGTCGACAGCAAGACCGGTGGGGTGTCCGGAGACTGGCGCCGTGGCTGAACCCCCGGCCCGCGTCCGGGTGGTCACCGTGTCTACCCGGGCTGCCGCTGGCGAGTACGCCGACCGGTCGGGTCCGGCGATCGTCGAGGCGCTGGTGCAGTGGGGTGTCATCACTGCCGACGTCGTGGTGGTCACCGATGCTGAGGAAGCCATCGTCACCGCGCTGCAGGACGCCGTGGCCGCCGAGGTTGATGCCGTCCTGACCACCGGTGGCACCGGGCTGGCTCCGGACGATCGCACCCCACAGGCCACCGCCCAGGTGATCGAGCGCGAGGTGCCGGGGATCGCCGAAGCCATCCGAGCAGTGGGACTGGACCAGGGCATTGCCGCTGCTGCGCTGTCGAGAGGGTTGGCCGGCGTCGCCGGTCGCACGCTCATCGTGAACCTTCCGGGGTCTGTGGGCGGCGCTCGCGACGGAGCGACGGTGGTCGGCCCGCTGCTTGCACACGTCCGTGACCAGCTGGCCGGAGGCGACCACTGACCCGGGGATGGCCGGCCGTCCTGTCCGACGGGCGCGTCGGCCTGCGACCCATCCGCCACCGCGATGTGGTGCGCTGGCGCGCAATCCGCGCTGGAAACGCCGACTGGCTGCGACCGTGGGAGGCGACGGCGCCCCTGAGTCATGCACCCCCGCTGGGATTTCACCCCATGGTCAGCGCCCTCCGCAAGGACGCACGTTCCGGCCGGGTACTGCCCTTCGTGGTGACCTACGACGACCAGCTTGTCGGGCAGCTGACGGTCGGCGGCGTCCAGTACGGCTCGCTGCGTGGCGCACACGTCGGCTACTGGGTTGCCCAGGAGTTCGCGGGCCGGGGGATCATCCCGACCGCCGTCGCCCTAGCCACCGACCACGCCTTTCGGACACTGAGGCTGCACCGGGTCGAGATCTCGATGCGACCGGAGAACGCTCCCAGTCGTCGGGTGGCAGAGAAGCTCGACTTCCGGTTCGAGGGCGAACGGCGCGAGTACCTCCACATCGACGGTGAGTGGCGCGACCACCTGGTCTACGTCCTGTTGGCCGGCGACATCCCCGAGGGTGTGTTGGAGCGTTGGCATCGCAGGTACGGGCGACGACACACCGAGCGCGTTACCGGAAAGTGAACACCCCCACACGTACCGTGAGGTCCCGTGAGCGGCAGCGGGTTGATCTATGCAGCAATAGCGATCATGTGGGCTGCCGTCCTCATCCCGATGTGGCTCCGCAACCACGACACAGCAACCGAAAACCGCTCAGCTGAGCGGTTCGGTCAGGCGATGCGGGTGCTCTCTCGCAAAGAGCAGGACGAGAACGACCACATGAACACTGCAGACGACGACCAGGGCCGCCAGCGCGACGCCAAGCCGGTCGCGCCCGCTACACCGGAGCCGCGGTCCGTGCCCACCCCCACGCGGTCCGACCGCCCGACAACCGCGAGGCGACCGCAGCCGCGTCAGCGCCCTCAGCGTTCGATGGCCCAGCGACGGGCCCGCACCTTGGGAGTCCTGGCCGGGTTGCTGCTCGTTCTGGCGATCGCCGCCGTCGCGACGCCGGTGCCATGGTGGGCTCCGCTACCGGTCGCTGCGCTCGTGGTCGCCTTCGTCGTCCATCTGCGCGTGCAGGCGCTACAGCAGCAACGGCGGCGCTCGTCGACAACGCGTGGGTCCGTCGGCCGCCCCCGTCGAGGCCAGACCGACAGTCCTGAGCAGCGCGTGGCGACGTCAGAGGCGAGGGTGTCTGCTGGCTCGTCGAAGGCACTGGTCGTCGAGACCAAGGGCACTCGCTCCGAAGCCGACGTCGCTGTCGACGGGAGCGCCGATGACACCGAGACCTGGCGCCCCAACCCGCTGCCCTTGCCGACCTACGTCACGGCGCCGAAGGCTGTGCGGCCGATCAAGGTCATCGACCTCACGACTCCAGGCGCTTGGACGTCCGGACGTTTCCTCGAGGACGACCTGACCGACGAAGACCTGCTCGCCGCCGAGATCGCCGGCGACGAGCTCGACGCCCTGCTGGAGCAGGAAGTGGCTCCCCATGCGGAGTCGCACGAGGCCGACGAGAACAAGCGACGCGCTGTCGGCGACTGATCAGGTTCCCGTGACCGGGGCGGGCGCCGATTCGGATGCTGCTCGTGGCGTTGCTATCCTCGGCGACGTCCTGCCTACCCCC